>NZ_FKKY02000011.1:0-167943 GCF_900079845.1 Aeromonas sp. EERV15
AGGGTCCTAAAGGGCCGTTGGAGACCACAACGTTGATAGGTGGGGTGTGTAAGCGCGGCGACGTGTTGAGCTAACCCATACTAATTACCCGTGAGGCTTAACCATACAACACCCAAGAAGTGTTCTGGGCCTTGTAGCAAGTGAACGAACTACTTAACTAATTCAGTGATAATGACCCAGTCGTTATTCACATCAGCTTTCTCAGATTGAATTAATTTGCCTGGCGGCCATAGCGCCGTGGAACCACCTGATCCCATGCCGAACTCAGAAGTGAAACGCGGTAGCGCCGATGGTAGTGTGGCATTCGCCATGCGAGAGTAGGACACTGCCAGGCTTTAATTAAGCAACTACAGCGATGTGGTTGGTCGCGATACGACGTAAGGTTGTATTGGACAGAAGATTTAGATAACGCACACAGTGTGTTCTTTACCGGTTAGTGTGCTGATATGGCTCAGTTGGTAGAGCGCATCCTTGGTAAGGATGAGGTCCCCAGTTCGACTCTGGGTATCAGCACCAGTATTAAGTAATAAAGCTTTTGCCTGACGGCAATAGCGCCGTGGAACCACCTGATCCCATGCCGAACTCAGAAGTGAAACGCGGTAGCGCCGATGGTAGTGTGGCATTCGCCATGCGAGAGTAGGACACTGTCAGGCACCTATTTAGAAGAGGCCTCCCATTCGGGAGGCCTTTTTGCATTTCTGCGTTTCAAAAATCTGCCCTGCTGCCGGCATTTTAGTAAAAATGCTGGGCTATCAAGGGATTGCCCGTTACTCTTTAGCCGTTACCGATTAACAAGTGATGCTGCCAGAGAGGTATTGATGGCTACGTTGAAGGAAATTGCACAGGAGGCGGGGGTGTCGCTCGCCACGGTATCCCGGGTACTGAACGAGGATCCCAGCCTGAGCGTCAAGGAAGAGACCCGGCAGCGGATCTTCGAGATTGCCGAACGTCTGGAGTACAAGACCAGCAGCGCCCGCAAGGGGGTTCACAAGAGCAAACTGCACTTTCTGGTGGTCTACTCCTACCCGCAGAGTACCGAGGTTAACGATCCCTACTATCTCGCCATTCGTTATGGCATCGAGACCCAGAGTGCCCGCCTCAATATCGAACTGACCCACCTCTACAACTGTGGTGAAGGGCGCGAGCTGACCGCCGTGGATGGCATCCTGGTGGTGGGGAGCCTCTCTGCCGAGCGTCTGGCGCAGCTGCGAACCTGCTCCGGCATGCTGGTCTTTGTCGATTCCCGTGCCATGGAGGAGTTTGACTCGGTCGATGTGGATCTCGCCCTGATCAGTCAGCAAGTGGTCGATTACTTTATTGCGCAGGGGCACCAGCGCATCGGCTATATCGGTGGCCAGGATGAGAACCCGGATCTGCGTGAGCTGGCCTTTATGGATTATGGCCAGCGGTTGGGAGTAGTGCAGGAGAGCGATCTCTATCGCGGCGACTTCTCCAGTGCTTCCGGCTACCGCTTGGCAAAAGAGATGCTGGCGGGAGATTGGCCCAAGGCGCTGTTCGTCGCCTCCGACTCCATCGCCATCGGGGTGCTGCGTGCCATCCACGAGAAGGGACTGGCCATTCCCCAGCAAATTGAGCTGATCAGCGTTAACGATATTCCGACCGCCAAATTTACCTTCCCGCCGCTCTCTACGGTGCGGATCCACTCCGAGTTGATGGGCTCCCAGGGGGTCAATCTGCTGGTCGAACGGCTGCGTGACGAGCGTGACATTCCCCTCCGGGTACTGGTGCCGAGTCATCTGACTCTGCGTGGCACAACTCGTTAGTTTTACTAAAACCCTGCATTATCTTGGCTACATCATGGCATTCATGATGTAGCCAATCCCGCCTGCATTCCCCACACCTATAAAATAAACCCCTTTACAATCAGTGCATTACCATCAGAATTTAGTTAAATACATCAATAACCGTGCCATATCTGTTCTTGTCGGTGCGCTTTAAGTCAGTAATCCGAGATAGCTCACAAAGTGGGTCACCGGATGTGATCTGGTTAAAAGTTTACCAATCATTCGCTGATATTTAGTAAATTTTTATCTAGAGTTTACCCAGTTAAAGTTGCCTTGTTCCGGGAGGACATGTGAATAACTGGGAAAACGTTCAATTCGTTGGTGAAAACAGGCTGGCTCCGCGCGCCTACTTCTTCTCTTATGCCGATCGCGTTGCGGCGGCCACCATGCAGCGCGAGCTGAGCCGCCGCTTTCTCTCCTTGAGCGGCCAGTGGCAGTTCAGCTACTTTGCGCACCCCCTGCAGGTGCCGGAGGCTTTCTATCACAGCCCCATGAGCGAGTGGGGCCAGATCACAGTGCCCAACATGTGGCAGATGGAAGGGCACGGCAATCTGCAGTACACCGACGAGGGTTTTCCCTTCCCCATCGACGTCCCCTTCGTGCCGACCAACAACCCCACCGGCGCCTATCAGCGCAGCTTCACGCTGAGCCCGGCCTGGGATGGCGAGCAGGTGATCATCAAGTTTGACGGGGTGGAGACCTACTTCGAGGTCTATGTGAACGGCCACTACGTCGGCTTTAACAAGGGGAGCCGCCTCACCGCCGAGTTCGATATCAGTGCCTACGCCAAGGTTGGCGAGAACCTGCTGTCGGTGCGGGTGATGCAGTGGGCCGACTCCACCTATATCGAAGATCAGGACATGTGGTGGATGGCGGGGATCTTCCGCGACGTCTATCTGGTGGGCAAACCGGCCGCCCATGTGCAGGATTTTTTCATCCGCACCGCGCTGGCCAATGACAACCAGAGCGCTACCCTGAGCTGCGATATCCAGCTGGAGAATCTGGGGGCGCCTGCCCGTGATCACCGTCTGGTCTGGTCGCTGCTGGATCGGGGCAGCGAGATCGCCAGCGGCTCGCTCGACCATCTCGCCATCGACGGCAAGCTCGACAGCCGCTTCACGCTGGATCTGGCCAACCCTCATCTGTGGAGCGCCGAAGACCCCTACCTCTATCAGCTGCAACTCTCCCTCTACAACGGTCAGGGCGAGCTGCTGGAAGTGATCCCGCAGCGGGTCGGGGTGCGTGAAATCAAGGTCAAGGATGGCCTCTTCTACGTCAACGGCCATTACCTCAAGCTGCACGGGGTGAACCGTCACGACAACGATCACCTCAAGAGTCGCGCGGTCGGCATGGACCGTGTTGAACGCGATATCGTGCTGATGAAGCAGCACAACCTCAACTCGGTACGTACCGCCCACTATCCGAACGACCCGCGCTTCTACGAGCTGTGCGACCAGTACGGTCTGTTCGTGATGGCAGAGACCGACGTGGAGACCCACGGTTTTGCCAACGTCGGTGATCTCAGCCGCATCACCGATGATCCCTTCTGGGAGCCGGTGTTCGTGGATCGCATCGAGCGCCACGTACACGCCCAGAAGAACCACCCCTCCATCATCATCTGGTCGCTGGGCAACGAGTCCGGCTACGGCTGCAACATCAGAGCCATGTACCAGCGCTGCAAGGGGATAGACCCGACCCGGCTGGTGCACTATGAAGAGGATCGCGACGCCGAGGTAGTGGACGTGGTCAGCACCATGTATTCCCGCGTCTCCCAGATGAACTGCTTCGGCGAGTTCCCTATGCCTAAGCCGCGCATCCTCTGCGAATACGCCCACGCCATGGGCAATGGCCCGGGTGGCCTCAGCGAATACCAGCAGGTGTTCGATCGCCATCCCCACATCCAGGGCCACTACATCTGGGAGTGGTGCGATCACGGCATTCTGGATCAGGACGAGCAGGGGCGCCCCGTCTACAAATACGGCGGCGACTACGGCGACTACCCCAACAACTACAACTTCTGCATGGATGGCCTCATCTATCCGGATCAGACTCCGGGGCCGGGCCTGCGTGAATACAAGCAGGTGATCTGCCCGGTCAAGGTGCGGGCGCTGGATCTGGCCAGCGGCAAGCTTGAGCTGGAAAACCGCTACTGGTTCTCCAATCTCGACGACATCCGTCTGCTGGTCGAGGTGAAGGCCGAAGGCGAGCTGCTGGCCAGCCAGCAAATTCGGCTGGAGGGGGTTGCCCCCGGTGCCACCACAGAGCTGCAACTCGAACTGCCATCCCTCGATGGGCGGGAAACCTTCGTCCAGCTGCGGGTCATCAAGGCCAGTGCCACCCGCTACAGCGCGGCGGAGCACGAGCTGGGTCAGTACCAGTTCCAGCTGAAGGCATCGACTCGCCAGCTGCAGCCCTTTGCCAATCCCAACGCTACTCCGTTGCAGATTGCCGACGAGCGCCTCGCGCTGACCTTGAGCGGCAGCGGCTTTGCCCTGCGCTTCTCACGCCTCGACGGCAAGCTGGTGAGCTGGCAGCAGGACGGTATCGAGCTGATTGAGCGCTCGCCGCGCCTCACCTTCTTCAAGCCGATGATCGACAACCATAAGCAGGAGTACGAGAGCCTGTGGCACCCGAACCACCTGCAGATCATGCAGGAGCACTTCCGCACTCTGAGCTGGCGTCAACTGGACGAGGCGGTCGAGGTAACGGTTGAGAGTCTGATCGCGCCGCCGGTGTTCGACTTCGGCATGCGCTGCCGCTACGTCTATACCCTGAGCCCGAACGGCCAGCTGCACGTGGCGCTGTCCGGTCAGCCCTATGGCGGCTATGACGACATCATTCCCAAGATCGGCTTCGAGCTGGGTATTCGTCAGGATCTCGACCGGGTGCACTACTACGGCATGGGGCCTGGCGAAAACTATCAGGACAGCCGCCAGAGCAACTGGATCGACAGCTTCCAGAGCACAGTCAGCGAGATGTGGGAGCACTACCCCTTCCCGCAGGACAACGGCAACCGCCAGCAGGTGCGCTGGGCGACCCTGACCAACCGTCACGGTGCCGGTCTTTACGTCCGGCCCGATGCCCCCATCAACCTGAGCGTCTGGCCCTACAGCTGGGAGCATATCCACGCGGCGCAGCACATCAACGAGCTGGAGCCCTGCGGTTATCTCACCCTCAATCTGGATTACAAGGTACTGGGGCTTGGCTCCAACTCCTGGGGCTCCGAGGTGCTGGACTCCTGGCGGGTGCGCTTCGAGCCGTTCAGCTTCGGTCTGACTCTGCTGCCCATCGCCCGTGGCAACCTCAATCCGGCTGCGCTGGCCGGGCTCGATCTCACCATCAACGGCGGGAGGAACCTCGCATGATCACCCTGGACAACCTGACCCTGTTCAAAAACATCTACCGGGAGGGCAAAAAGTGGGGCCGCTGCGTGGAGGCCATCAACAACCTGGCCAACCTCAAGCCCGGTATCTGCCACTCCATCGGTGACTCCCTCACCTACCGCTTGCAGGAGGGGGCCAGCCCGGCCACCTCCCTGTTTGAGGGGCAGCGCCGCTACTTCGACGTTCATTACTACCTGGAAGGGGAAGAGATGGTGGAGTGGGCAGCCAAGAGCGAGCTGGCGGTCGAGCAGGCTTATGACGACACCACCGACCGCGAGTGGCTGGCCGGTGAGGTGCGTGAGCGCCAGCAGGTCGGCAACGGGCAGGTGGTGATCTTCGAGAACGACGAGGCCTACCGTTTCGTCGGCGACGGGCCGGTGCGCAAGGTGATCATCAAGGTCACCGTCGAAGGCGGCTATTTCAAAAACAAATAACAAGCCACCGGTTCTGCACTGACAAAAGCCGGAAGGGCGGGGCTCACCCTACAAATCATGCCCCGCCCTTTCGTGGCAATAACTACAGGTCTGGAGATGCACCATGTCTGATTCCAAACGGAATACGATAGGCAAGTTTGGTCTGCTGTCGCTCACCTTCGCGGCGGTATTCAGCTTCAACAACGTCATCAACAACAACATCGAGATCGGTCTGGCCTCGGCCCCGATGTTCTTTCTGGCCACCATTTTCTACTTCATTCCGTTTTGTCTGATCATTGCGGAATTTGTGTCACTGAACAAAAACTCCGAAGCGGGGGTGTATGCCTGGGTGAAGAGCTCCCTCGGCGGTCGCTGGGCCTTTATCTCCGCCTACACCTACTGGTTCGTGAACCTTTTCTTCTTCACCTCGCTGCTGCCGCGGGTTATCGCCTACGCCTCCTATGCCTTCCTCGGTTACGAGTACATTCTCACCCCGGTGGCGACCACGGCGCTTAGCATGGTGTTGTTTGCCTTTGCCACCTATGTCTCTACCAACGGTGCCAAGATGCTCGGCCCCATCACCTCGGTGACCTCGTCCCTGATGCTGCTGCTGACCCTCTCCTACATCCTGCTGGCGGGGACGGCACTGGTGGGCGGCGTGCAACCGGCTGACCCCATCACGGTAGAGGCGATGATCCCCGATTTCAGCTGGGCCTTCCTCGGCATCACCACCTGGATCTTTATGGCAGCCGGTGGCGCCGAGTCGGTAGCGGTCTACGTCAATGACGTGAAAGGGGGCTCCAAGTCTTTCGTGAAGGTGATCATCATCGCCGGGATCTTTATCGGGGTGCTCTACTCCATCGCGTCGCTGTTGATCAACGTGTTCGTACCGAGCGGCACCCTGAAATATACCGGCGGCTCGGTGCAGGTGTTTGAAGGGCTGGCGGCCTACTTCGGCCTGCCGGAGATCCTGATGAACCGCTTCGTGGGGCTGGTCTCCTTCACCGCCATGTTCGGCTCCCTGCTGATGTGGACGGCGACTCCGGTGAAGATCTTCTTCTCCGAAATCCCGGCCGGCATCTTCGGCAAGAAGACAGTCGAGCTGAACGAGAACGGCGTACCTGCCCGTGCAGCCTGGATCCAGTACCTCATCGTGCTGCCGCTGATGGTGATCCCGACCCTGGGCTCCAACACCGCGCAGGATCTGATGAACACCGTCATCAACATGACCGCTGCTGCCTCCATGCTGCCGCCGCTGTTCATCATGCTGGCCTACCTCAATCTGCGTCTGAAGCTGGATCACCTGCCACGGGATTTCAAGATGGGTTCGCGCACCACCGGCATCGCCGTGGTCTCGGCGCTGATCGCCATCTTCTCGGTGGGCTTTCTCGCCTCCACCTTCCCGACCGGCGCCGACATCATGACCATCGTCTTCTACAACGTCGGCGGGATCGTGATCTTCCTTGGCTTCGCCTGGTGGAAGTACAACCGCTACGAAGCCTCCCTGAGTGCTGACGCGCGAGTAAAAGAGGCCCAGCCGACCAGCCAGATTTCTGTCCGGGCATCCTGACGATAACCCTGACCAAACCGGCCCGCGTGGCCAAGAGAGATCAACCGGGTGGCTGCGGCCACCCGTTACCCGTTGTTCCATTGAGCACAAGAACCGAATAGAAGGAGAAAAGAATGAGCGAGACGATCGAGTTTGCCGAATTCAAACGGGTCGAGATGAAGGTGGGCAAGGTGCTGGAGGTGGTGCGCCACCCCGGGGCTGACAAACTCTACATCGTCCAGATCGACGTGGGGGGCGAGCGACCGCTGCAGACCGTCACCAGTCTGGTGCCCTACTACAGCGAAGAGGAGCTGATGGGCAGCGAGGTGGTGGTGCTGACCAATCTCAAGCCCACCAAGATGCGCGGCGAGCGCTCCGAGTGCATGTTGCTCTGCGCCGAGACCCCGGACGAGAGCCAGAGCGTGCTGTTGCAGCCCCGGGTGCCGATGGCGCCGGGCACTCCGATCGTCTGAATGGTATTGCGAGCCGGTGCGGGAGACTGCACCGGTTCACCAACGAGGCCGTCCACGCGGCCCGATCATAACAAGAGAGTAAAGCGCAGGGCCGACAGACCCTTGCCGAACACATCACAGAGTCACAGCGTTCCCCGCAGGGAGCGCGAGTCCACTGGAGGACACCATGTCTGAATCCGTACGCGGCACCATAGGCAAGTTTGCCCTGTTGTCGATGACCTTTGCCGCCGTGTTCAACGTGCGCAACATCGTCAACAACAACATCGAGCTGGGGCTCAGTTCCGCCCCCATTTTCCTGCTGGCGACCCTGGTCTACTTTGTGCCATTCGTCTTCATCATTGCCGAGTTCGTCTCGGCCAACAAAGATTCCGAGTCGGGGATGTACGACTGGCTTAAAAAACCGCTCGGCACCCGAATGGCCTATCTGGGCTCCTTCCTCTACTGGTTCGTTAACCTGTTCTGGTTTATCTCGTTGCTGCCCAACGTCATCGCCTACGCCTCTTACGCCATGCTGGGCTATGAGTACAGCTTCTCGCCCATGGTGACATCGATCATCTCCATCGTGCTGTTTGCGGCGGCGACCCATATCTCCACCAAGGGGGCGACCTGGCTCGGCAAGATTGCCGAGATGGTGGCCTACGGCGTGTTTGCCCTGTTCGCCATCTATGTGTTGGGTGCCCTGACCGCCCTCGGCGGTGACCATGTGGCGGCCCAACCCATCACCATGGCAGCCATGACCCCCACCATCAACTGGGCGACCCTCGGCATCATGTGCTGGATCTTCCAGGCGGCGGGCGGTGCCGAAACTGCGGCGGCCTATCTCAATGACGTGAAGGGGGGCCAGAAGTCCTTTATCAAG
This sequence comes from Aeromonas sp. EERV15, assembly GCF_900079845.1. Lineage (NCBI taxonomy): Bacteria > Pseudomonadati > Pseudomonadota > Gammaproteobacteria > Aeromonadales > Aeromonadaceae > Aeromonas > Aeromonas sp. EERV15. The sequence goes on from NZ_FKKY02000011.1 coordinate 8,483, forward strand.
GTGATTATCTCTGCCGGTATTCTCATCGGTGCCATGTATGCGCTGGGTTCCCTGCTGGTGAACGTGTTCGTGCCGCGCGAGAGCCTCACCTATGCCGGCGGCATGGTGGAGATCTTCACCGGCATGGCCCAGTACTTCGAGCTTTCCGAGACGTTGGTAGGTCGCGCGGTCGGTATCGTGCTGTTCATCGCCATGTTCGGCTCCATGATGATGTGGACCTCTGCGCCGGTGAAGATCCACTTCTCCGAGATCCCGCAGGGTGTCTACGGTGACAAGACCACCCGCCTCAATAAGCACGGGGTGCCGGTGCGCGCCGCCTGGTGGCAGTTTGTCTTCGTGTTCGTGATGCTGGTGGTCAACGGCTTTGGCTCCGAGTCGGTGCAGCAGATGATGAACACCGCCATCAACCTGACCGCCGGTACTGCCATGCTGCCGCCGATCTTCATCATGGTGGCCTACTTCGTGTTCCGCTGGAAACATGACGACACCCCCCGCGACTTCCGTATGGGCTCGCGCAAGTTCGGTATGGCAGTGGTGTCGGTGCTGATCGCCATCTTCGTGGTGAGCATGAGCGCCTCCGCCTTCCCGAGCGGGGTAGATCTGGTGCGCGCCTTCTTCATCAACGTCTTTATGACCGCGGTCTTCTCGGCGCTGGCCTACTGGTGGATCTCCCGCTTCGAGAAGCGTCAGGCCCGCAAGCTCGGTGGCAATGACAAGAAAAGCGGCAACGGCCAGCTGGCCAACCAGCGCTGATCGGCGGAGCGAAAAAGCGAGACGGGCGGCCTGGGTCGCCCGTTTTTTTATCCATTTCTCGCTGTTGGGGGGCGGTCAGGCCTCTCTGGTCGTCCATTTTTGTTGTTCGATAGTGCAACGACGTTAAGCATTGATGAACAATTATTCGCCACTCAACGTTGCGCCTCTCCGATATCGGGGTAAGCTGGAGGTTCGTTTCAACGGGAGGTGCCAGACACCTCCTGTTGTGTTTCTTGTCCTCCCCGCTCCTGACCTTCCGCCACGAAGGCCGGATGCCCTCTGATGGAGACCCCCTGTGCGTCTGGATCCCTTTACTGTTGTGCTGATTGCGGTGGTCACCCTGGCCTCCCTCTTTCCCTGCGAGGGGCAGGTGGCCGTCTGGTTCGGTCTGCTGACCAAGCTGGCGGTGGCGCTGCTCTTCTTCATGCATGGTGCCAAGCTGTCGCGCCAGAACCTGCTGGCGGGCCTCGGCCACTGGCGGCTCCATCTGGTGGTGATGCTCAGCACCTTTGTGCTGTTTCCGCTGCTCGGGTTGCTGCTCACCCCGCTGGTGCCCCAGTGGTTGAGCCCGGCCATCTACCTCGGCTTCCTCTATCTCTGCGCCCTGCCTGCCACCGTGCAGTCGGCCATCGCCTTTACCTCGATGGCGGGGGGGAATGTGTCGGCGGCGGTGTGCAGCGCCTCGGCCTCCAGCATTCTCGGCATCTTCCTCTCGCCGGTGCTGGTGGGGATGATGATCCACGTGCAGGGGGAGGGGATCGACACCTGGCACTCCATTCAGGCGATCATGGTGCAGCTGATGCTGCCGTTTGTGGTGGGACATCTGTCGCGTCCGCTCATCGGCGGCTGGGTCGATAGCCATCGACCGCTGATCGGCAAGCTGGATCAGAGCTCCATCCTGCTGGTGGTCTATGTCGCCTTCAGCGAGGCGGTGGTGCAGGGGATTTGGCATCAAGTAGGCTGGTACGATCTGGCCAGTATCGTGCTGCTGAGCTGCGTCTTGCTGGCGCTGGTGCTCTGCTGGAACGTCTGGATCAGCCGTCGCCTCGGCTTCGACAAGGCGGACGAGATCACCATCGTCTTCTGCGGCTCCAAGAAGAGTCTGGCCAACGGGGTGCCGATGGCCAACGTCATGTTCCCGGCTGCCAGCGTCGGCGTCATGGTGCTGCCGCTGATGATCTTCCACCAGATCCAGCTGATGGTCTGCGCCGTGCTGGCGCGCCGCTACCACGAGCAGGGGCATTGATACTCGCGCCGTTTTTACTGCCATAACAAGAGGGAGGCCCGTGGGCCTCCCTCTTCTCATTTGCATGCCGATCGGCGTGCTAGCGTTTGCGCCAGAGGGTCAGCTGCGCCACCGTGTGCTGGTATTTGCGGGCGGTCTCGCGGATGACGAAGGGCACATCCCGGGGCGGGCAGTGCTCCTCAAACTCCGCCGCCAACAGCCGTTGCAGCGCCTGATAGGTGGTGAGCGCTTCGCCGTTTTCACGAATGCCGCCGAGCCAGTTGGCGGGCGGGGTATATTCCGCCAGCCAGGTGTAGGGGCTGGTGAGCACCAGCAGACCACCGCTGCGCAGTCGCGGGGCTATGTCGCGCAAGAAGCGGGCAGGTTCGCGTAGCCGGTCGATCAGGTTGGCGGCGAGCACCAGATCGTAGTGGTCGTACTTGGGCTTGAGGTTGCAGGCATCCCCCTGACTGAAGTGAATGCGTTCAATCTCGCTGGCACTCAGCCCGTGGCTCGACAGGCGCGCCTCGCAATACGCCACCAGTTCGCCCTCCTGCGGGATGGCATAGCGGAAGCTCTCCTGGCTGGCGAGGGCCTGCGCCACATCGATAAAGCGGGCCGAGTAGTCCACCCCGTCCACATGCTGGAAGTGGCGGGCCAGCTCGAAGCTGGCGCGGCCGGTGGCACAGCCGATATCCAGCGCCCGCTGGTGGTTGCTGCACAGCTCGCCAGCAAGATCCGCAAGCGTTTTGGCGTAGTTGGCTACCCCGAAGTGGCTCGGGCCGTACTGGAAGTCGAGGTACTGTGCGACCAGGGTGTCGGTTTCATAAGGATTCACGATAACGGGTTCCTGATAACGGGAGACCAGATAGCGGAAACCCGCATGCTGGAAGAAGTGACGCCGGAAGGCGTAACGGGATGATTTGAGTGCTTCGTTGCCGGTGCTTATCCAGCTGCCGCCCTTGATGAGGGTGTGCTTGCCATCAAAGGTGGGGGTAGAGAAGTCGTCGTAGAGCTGATGGATCCGAAAGCCGTCGAAGCCATCGATGGCGGTGCTGGTCCACTGCCAGACATTGCCCACCAGATCGAAGAACTCCCCCTGTGGAGAGGCATCCACCGCACAGGGGGAGGCGAAACGGGCCAGATTGATATTGCCGGGGGCCTCCGTCCAGTCCGGTTGATCGCTGGGTACCTGCTCGCGCAGCAGGGCCCACTCCCCCTCGCTCGGCAGCTGGACTGGCAGACCGGTACGGGCCGTCTGCCAGCGACAGAAGGCAGCTGCTTCCAGCTGGTTTACCTCGACTGGCCAGTCCCAGGGCATGGCGACCTGCTCGGTCATCAGTCGTAGCTGCAATTGTTTGGGCTTGGTGGCATCACCCACCCAGAAGGTCGGCATCTGCGCCTTGGCGTACTGGCACCAGCTCCACCCCTCCTCATCCCACCACTGCTGCTGGCCATAGCCGCCCGCCTGCACGAAGGCGAGGTACTCGGCATTGCTCACCAGCATGCGGCTGGCCTGAAACGGGGGCAGATCGATATGGCGCTCGCCATATTCGTTGTCCCAGCCGTAGGTGGCGTCCTGCTTGCCAAGGCGCACCTTGCCGCCAGCCACCGGCAGCAGGCTGTTGGCGGGCACCTGATCAATACGGTAGCGTGCTTCGGTACAGGTGGGCCAATAAGGCTGAGGTCGCATCCAGGCGAGCGGCAACTGGCGGATCAGCACGCTGGAGGTCTCGAGGTGGATACGCTCGTGCTCTATCCCCATCAGGATCACCCAGGCCGGGCTCTGCCAGTCGATGGGCAGGGTGATTGGCATCTGGCGGATGAAGTCGCACACCAGCGAACGGACTTTGGCCCGATAGCTACGCAGCTCGGTGACCTTGGGCCAGTCGTAGTGAGTCTCGTCCAGATCGTCCCAGCTCATCTCGTCTACACCGATGGCGACCATGGCCTCGATGCGGGCATTTAGCCGTTTGTCGATCAGGCGGGCAGCCAGCAGCTTGTTGATGAAGAAGGCGGCGGTGTGGCCGTAGTAAAAGATCAGCGGGTGGCGCAGCGGGATCGCCTTGGTGAACCAGGCACGTTCGTCAGCCAGGCAGTCAAACAGCGAATCGTAGAGATCGAAGGTCTGGCAGAAGTAGCTGAGCAACTCGCGCCGTTTCTGCTCGGGATCGCTGCCGGTCAGCAGCGGGGTGCGGGTCGATGCAGGCAGACCGATGGCAGTGGCATGGTGAGGGCTTGCTTGTGTCACGCTCTGATTCCTTTTGGCAGTGAGGACTGACAAGACAGTGGTAAGACATTACCGCTATGGAGAGCTTGGTACGCACGAGGCACCACTATTGGCTCAACAGACCGGTACGGCAATCAAAAAATTCCACGGATTGTCAGCATAGTGAGCCGCGAGATTACCCGCCAACCCGGCATGAGGAGAGGGGTGAGGAAGGTGGCGAGGTGAGTCGAGTTGGCTGCTGAGCCTCCCCGATCATCATATCTGGCAAGCAAACAGGCCCGTGATGGGCCTGTGTTGATCAGAGGTGGCGGGCATGAAAGCGCAGGTGCGCCTCGATAAAGCTCGCCACGAAGTAGTAGCTGTGGTCATAGCCCTCGTGGTGGTTGAGCTCCAGCGGCCACCCCTTGCTGGCAGCCACCTCGGCCAGCGCGTCGATATGCAGCTGCTCGGCGAGGAAGGGATCATCCAGCCCCACATCCACCAAGGTTGGCAGCGGCGTGACCGGCTGGTGGCGCAGCAGTTGGCAGGCATCCCACTCTTGCCACAGCAGAGGATTGCTGCCGAGATAGGCGCCGAGTGCCTTCTGGCCCCAGGGGCAGCGGCTCGGGTGGCAGATCGGGCTGAACGCCGAGACCGAACGGTAGCGACCGGGCTCCCGCAGCGCGGCGATAAGCGCCCCGTGCCCGCCCATGGAGTGGCCACTGATGGCGCGTCGGGTCGAGACCGGGAAGTGGGTCTCTATCACATCGGGCAGCTCGCGGGTGACGTAGTCATACATCTGGTAGTGCGCCTGCCAGGGGCTCTGGCTGGCATTGACGTAAAAGCCTGCTCCCATGCCGAGGTCATAACCGGGATCGTCGGCTACGCTGTCGCCGCGGGGGCTGGTGTCCGGCGCTACCAGGGCGATGCCGAGCTCGGCGGCAATGCGCTGGGCGCCCGCCTTCTGCATGAAGTTCTCATCGGTGCAGGTGAGGCCGCTGAGCCAGTAGAGTACGGGGACTTTCTGGCCGGTGAGGGCCTGGGGCGGCAGATAGATGGCAAAATTCATCTCGCAGCCGAGCACGCTGGCGTGGTGGCGATAGCGCTTGTGCCAGCCGCCGAAGCTCTTGTTGCTGCTGATAATCTCCAGATTCATCGAAGGACTCCTGCACCCCGCCCGCGATAGCGGGCGGGGCGATCATGCTCAGTAGTGGATGACGGTGCGGATGCTCTTCCCTTGGTGCATCAGATCAAATGCGTCGTTGATCTGCTCCAGTGGCATGGTGTGGGTGATGAAGTCATCGAGGCGGAACTCACCCTGCATGTAGCGCTGCACATAGCTCGGCAGTTCGCTGCGACCGCGTACCCCGCCGAAGGCGCTGCCGCGCCAGACCCGACCGGTCACCAGCTGGAACGGACGGGTGCTGATCTCCTGACCCGCTCCGGCGACGCCGATAATGACCGACTCGCCCCAACCCTTGTGGCAGCACTCCAGCGCCGCGCGCATCACCTTGACGTTGCCGATGCACTCGAAGGAGAAGTCGACGCCGCCGTCGGTCAACTCGACGATCACCTCCTGAATCGGTTTGTCGTAATCGTTCGGGTTGATGCAGTCGGTGGCACCCAGCTTGCGGGCTAGCTCGAACTTGCTCTCGTTGATGTCGATGGCGATGATCCGACCGGCCTTGGCGAGGCGAGCCCCGATCACCGCCGAGAGGCCGATGCCACCCAGCCCGAAGATGGCGACGCTTTCACCTTCCTTCACCTTGGCGGTGTTCATCACGGCGCCGATGCCGGTGGTGACGCCGCAACCGAGCAGGCAGACCTCTTCCAGCGGGGCGGCCGGGTCCACTTTGGCGATGGAGATCTCCGGCAGTACCGTGTATTCGCTGAAGGTGGAGGTGCCCATGTAGTGATAGATGGGCTGGCCATCTTTCGAGAAGCGGGTGGTGCCATCCGGCATCAGCCCCTTGCCCTGGGTGGCGCGGATCTTCTGGCAGAGGTTGGTCTTGCCGGATTTGCAGAATTTGCACTCGCCGCACTCGGGGGTGTAGAGCGGGATCACGTGATCCCCCACCTTGACGCTGGTAACCCCTTCGCCGACCGATTCGACGATGCCACCCCCTTCGTGACCGAGAATGCAGGGGAAGACCCCTTCCGGATCCTCACCGGAGAGGGTGAAGGCATCGGTGTGGCAGACGCCGGTGGCGACGATGCGCACTCGCACCTCGCCCGCTTGCGGCGGCATGACCTCGACCTCTTCGATGGAGAGGGGCTGACCCGGGCCCCAGGCGATGGCGGCTTTACACTTGATGCTTTGAACCTGTGCCATGAATGACATCCTTCTTGTTGAGCAGGGTGAACAGAGATGAGTTCGGGCATTCAGTGTAGTTTCCCGCCGATTTGGTGATAATAAGGCTAAATATCAAATCACTTTTACACACAGGTAATAATGCTCGGCTGGGAAGGGATCTGTGAATTTGTCAGCGTGGCGGAGCAGGGGGGCTTTACCCCAGCGGCGCGCAAGCTGGGGGTGTCGGTGGCGCAGGTCAGCCGTCAGGTAGCACAGCTGGAGGATCGGCTGCAGGCCAAGCTGCTGCTGCGCACCACCCGTCAGGTGCGGCTCACCGAGCTCGGCGAGATCTACTATCGCCACTGCCGTCAGCTGCTCGACAACCTCTACGAGGCAGAGCTGGCGGTGGGGCGCCATCAGGCGGTGCCGCAAGGGTCGCTGCGCATCACGGCCCCCGTCTCCTACGGCGAGAGCCGCATCGCCCCGCTGGTGAACGACTTCATGGTGCGTTTCCCCCAGCTGGAGGTGACCCTCAACCTCACCAACCAGCTGCTGGATCTGGTGCACGAAGGCTACGATCTGGCGCTGCGGCTCGGTCACCTCAAGGATTCGACGCTGGTGGCGCGCAAGCTGGCGCAGCGGGTGCCCTATGTCTGCGCCTCACCGGCCTACACCGCCCGCCACGGTATGCCCAACAGCCTCTCCGAGCTGACCCGCCACACCTGTCTGGTGGGCAACAGCGACGAGTGGCACTTCACCCTGGATGGTCGCCCCCACAGCGTGCGGGTGCGCGGCCTGTTGCAGTGCAACAGCGGCCACGCCCTGCTGGATGCGGCGCTCAAGGGGATTGGCATCATCCAGCTGCCGGACTACTACGTGAGCGACCATCTGGCCCGAGGCGAGCTGATAGAGCTGCTGCCGGAACTGCGGGCCCCGGCGGAGGGGATCTGGGCCCTCTATCCCCACAACCGCCACCTCTCCCCCAAGGTGCGGCTGCTGGTGGACTATCTGGCCGAGCGGCTGAGCGACCCTCACCAACCGGCGCTGGTGATGCCGATAGGCTAGGGCGCTCCCCGCCCGTTGACTCACTGGCGGCGGGCGACAGGCGTGATGGCCGGAAAATAAAAGAGCCCTTGATGAATCAAGGGCTCTTTTGCAGGTAACAACCGGATAGTCAGCGACCCATCACTCGATGTTCTGGATCTGATTACATGCTGAACCATCGCCACGCTGGCTAAGTGGAGGTGGGAAAAGTGGGAAACTGGGCCCGGATGTGAGGTGGCAATGGTTGATGCTTATGTTTTGTCTCTGGCCAGGATTCATTTCACTTGGTTGACGACCGAGTTAAACGCTGCGCTCTGGTGCTGAGGCCATCCAGAATCGAGTCCGCAATCTGGGTGGGAAATGTATCTGGTAACTGCTGACGGACGGCCGAGATCACTCCATCCAGACTATTTGCCATTTCGTTTAGGATCATTTCCATTTGCCCCTTCTCAAATCCAACTGCTTTGGCAGTCTGATAGAAATGGCGAGGAAATATCTGCTCTATCGCATATTTCTTACCTTTGGTCGCGGTCAGGCCCATGGCCAGCTTTGCATCGCGTGGGTGTAGACCTCGACCACCAAATGCGGGGTACATGGAGAGAATGTCGTAAAAAGGGGTCAGCCGAAAACGCCCTTCCGGTTCAATAAAGACCGAGAAATTCTTTGCATGGCCATCGGTTGCTGCCAGCAGCCAGAACAGGACCTGAGATTTCATGAACAGGTAGCGATCCTGTTCCTGTGTCGCAGAGCCCAGCAAGGTTTTCATGATGTCAGTGATCCCCGGTCCTCCATGGCTCTCGTATTTCCGTGCTGACGGAACATTCAATACCTGACAGAAATCTTCTTGGGGAAGGCGCATGATCCAACTGCGATCTGTAGCGTAACGTCTGTCGAAGCGTTCCACCGCAAGTGCTTTGACCTGGCCAACCTGCATCATGAAACAGTGAGGTACGGGTAGACCAAACTCCTTGGCAATCAGAGTGCAGATATATTCGTTTTCTACGCTCTGGGAGAGGTCTATCGAGTAGGAGTGGCTTTCAATCTTGCCTATGGGGAGTTTGATAATGTGGGTTGTCGGTGTTGCGTTGAGTGGCAAGTACCAACGGCCATCGAGATAGAGCAGCGCTGTCTTTTCTTGCGCCCCGGCGATGGATATCCGGAATTCATCTTGCTCCCTGACCATACCCAAAGGGATTCCTGATTTGTAGCTGGTCAGTATCTGTTCCAGTTCGTCATCGGAAAGGGCCTTGTAGTCGATGCGCCTGACATCTGGAACATCGTCCCCTTCGGTAACCAGCTGTAATGCCCCTACGCTATCCTGGCCAATGCAACTGAGCAGATCAAAGGGCTGGGTTGATGCCGCCTGATAGCGTGCAACAACCCTGTTCCTCACCTCCAGATTATCTGGCAGCAGGTTGTCGAAGAAGTTATGGGCTTCATCGCCCCGGTAGGCCTGATGGCGCAATGGCATGGAGAGTGAGATGGGGCGGCAGCCTGGTTGTGCTAGCCATGACTCATGGTACTGAAACTGATGGGCACCACTGGTAGTTTTGGTGAATGTGCCTACCCGATAGCCGTTCATGTAGACAGCCAGATTGGCCATTACCACTCCTCCTTCCAGCCTGACGCAGGGCTATCGGATGACTCATTGCGGGGTTTGATATCCAGTGACAATTCGAGTGCTGCGAGGATTTTGAACAGGGTCTCCAGCTTAGTGGACTCAGGGTTGAGCTCGAAGCTGGAGACTGTGTCTTGCCTAATCCCCACTTTCTCGGCCACTTTGCCTTGAGAGAGCTTTTGAGAAAGTCTGGCATCCTTGATACAGGCGCTCAGCTGCTTGGCGCTGGTTACTTTCATGATTCGACTACCTGGTCGCGTGCGTTCTTTCAATTTACACGCTGTGGCAGGTATATCAATGTTTACCTGTTATAGAGGGTAAATATCATTTACACGCCAAAGGCGGTATTTAACCTTTATCCCCTATAGCGGGTAAGAGAACAGCAAACGGAGAGATGACGTCTAAGTGTCAATCAATATGGGCAGCCAACCAGTCGAGACCTTGCTCTGCAAACGTGAACAGCTGGTCGCTATAGCCAGGATTGTGGGGGACGCTACGCATTATCGTGCAGCAAACCTACCGATCCTGACTGAAGTATGTGGGTGGTCTGTATCAAGCGTTCAAAGACAACTAAAAAGCGATCTATTGGTGAAGGCGCAGACTTGAAGTGTGTTCCGTCGGATCAAAAGGCTACCGAAAGGTCGTGTTTTGATGCCATGCGATGGTTCCAAAAAGGTATGCCCCTCAACAAGCATTCAGTACGACATGTTGATGCCATTGCCAGACGTTTCCTTGACCAGAAGGCTCGCTATCAAGAGCTGCTCTCCTTGTTGCTTTATGAGTCTTAAATCAACAAAACCCGGCTGATTTTATGAGAGAATCTTGAGCAATATTGTCCCCCGACCGGAAGAATGCTCATGGCCGAGATCAACAAAGCAACCCTCACCGAAGCCGATATCATCTCCAAATACCTGCTGCCTGCCATCAAGGCGGCGGGGTGGGATGACCTGACCCAGGTCCGCCAGGAGGTGAAGCTGCGGGATGGCAAAGTGGTGGTGCGCGGCCAGATGGCGGCACGCAAAAAGGTTAAATCGGCCGATATCGTGCTCTATCACAAGATGGGTTTGCCACTTGCGGTGATCGAGGCCAAAGCCAACAAGCATGAAATTGGTAAGGGGATGCAGCAGGGGCTCGATTATGCCCGTCTGCTGGATGTGCCGTTCGTGTTTGCCAGCAACGGCGATGGCTTCGTATTTCATGACAAGACCCATCCGGCCAAGCTGGAATCCGAGATTGCGTTGGAGGACTTCCCCAGCCCGGGCCAACTTTGGGACAAGCTCTGCACCTGGAAGGGCTACACCCAGGCTCAGCTGCCTGTCATCAGTCAGGACTATTACTCGGATGGCAGTGGCAAATCCCCCCGCTACTACCAGCTGCAGGCTATCAACAAGACCGTAGAAGCCATATCGAAAGGTGAAGACCGGGTATTACTGGTGATGGCCACCGGCACCGGCAAGACCTACACCGCATTCCAGATCATCTGGCGTTTGTGGAAGGCGGGCGCCAAGAAGCGCATCCTGTTTCTGGCCGACCGCAACATTCTGGTGGATCAGACCAAGATCAATGATTTTCAGCCCTTTGGCTCGGCCATGACCAAGGTCACCGGGCGCACGATCGACCCCGCCTATGAGATCCACCTTGCTCTCTATCAGGCACTCACCGGGCCAGAAGAGTCACAGAAAGCCTTTAAGCAGGTATCTCCTGACTTCTTCGATCTCATCGTGGTAGATGAGTGCCATCGGGGCAGCGCCGCCGAAGACAGCGCCTGGCGCGAGATCCTCGAATACTTCTCATCGGCCACCCAGATTGGCCTCACCGCCACCCCCAAAGAGACCGAAACCGTCTCCAACACCGATTACTTCGGTGACCCTGTCTATACCTATTCCCTCAAAGAGGGGATCGAAGATGGTTTTCTTGCCCCCTACAAGGTGGTGCGGGTCGATATCGATGTCGATCTGCAGGGGTGGCGCCCTACCAAAGGTCAGATGGACAAACAGGGCAACCTGATTGAAGACCGTATCTATAACCAGAAGGATTTTGACCGCACCCTGGTGATCGACGAGCGCACCCGGCTGGTGGCCGAAACTATCACCAACTACCTCAAGAAAACCGACCCGATGGCCAAGACCATAGTGTTCTGCAACGACATCGATCATGCTGACCGGATGCGCCGTGCCTTGGTAAACCTCAACCCGGAGCAGATGGCCAAGGACGAGCGCTACGTCATGAAGATCACCGGCGATGATGAGTTGGGCAAGGCCCAGCTCGACAACTTCATCAACCCGAAAAAGCCCTATCCGGTCATCGCCACCACTTCCGAGCTGATGACCACCGGTGTCGATGCCAAGACCTGCAAGCTGGTGGTGCTGGACCAAAACATCCAGTCCATGACCAAGTTCAAGCAGATCATCGGCCGTGGCACCCGTATCGACGACAAGTACGGCAAGCTCTGGTTCACCATTCTCGACTTCAAGAAGGCCACCGAGCTGTTTGCCGATCCCCGTTTCGATGGCGAGCCGGAGCGCGTCATGGTGGTCAAACCGGCAGACATCAACAACCCGGATGAAGGCCTGGGCGATATCATCGACGGCGCCGATCCACTGCCAACCGATGAACCCGGCGATAATGACGATCCGTTTGCACCCGGGGTCGATGAACAACCCGGCAGCTACACAACCGGTAGTGATGGTGGCCACTGTGGCGCAGGGAGTCAGGGCGCAGGGGGGCAGGGCGCAGGCCCGCTGGGTGGTCCAACGCCCGGGGTCAGCAAGTATTATGTCAACGGCGTGACGGTCAGCGTCATCGCCGAGCGGGTGCAGTATTACGATGCCGATGGCAAGCTGGTGACCGAATCCTTCAAGGACTATACCAAAAAGACCCTGCTCAAGGAGTTTGCCACCCTCGATGCCTTCACCAAACGCTGGCAAGCCGCGCAGCGCAAGCAAGCCATCATGGATGAATTGGCTCAGGCGGGCGTGCTGTGGGAGGTGCTGCAAGAAGAGGTGGGTAAGGAGCTCGACCCGTTCGACCTTATCTGCCATGTGGTATACGATCAGCCGCCACTGACCCGCCGCGAGCGGGCCAACAACGTCAAAAAGCGCAACTACTTCACCAAGTACAACGATACCGCCCAGCAGGTACTCACCAGTCTGCTCGACAAGTATGCCGATCAGGGGGTGACCGAAATTGAGACCAAGGATGCGCTAAAAGTCGCCCCCTTTACCGAGCTGGGTCGCCCGCTGGAGTTGGCCAAGAAGGGTTTTGGTGGCCCAAAACAGTTCGAGCAGGCTATCACCGAGCTGGAGCAAGAAATCTATCGCCACCAAGAGCGCGAGCAGCAGAGCGCCTGACGCCAAGTCTGCAACAGCTCCACAGTGCGGCCATGGCAATCATGGCCGCTTGTTTTATCGATACTTCTGACGCATTCGCCCCTGTATTCGTCACCATTTTTGTAAAAAGCAGAGAATCCCATGTCATCCATCAGCTCAGTCATCAAATCCATTCAGGACATCATGCGCAAAGACGCCGGTATCGACGGCGATGCCCAGCGCCTTGGCCAGCTCTCCTGGCTGCTGTTTTTGAAAGTGTTCGACGCCCAGGAAGAGGAGCTGGAGTTTGAGCAGGATAACTACCGCTGCCCCATTCCCGAGCGCTTCCTGTGGCGCAACTGGGCGGCCGACAGCGAAGGGCTGACCGGCGATGCCCTGCTCGATTTCGTCAACAACGATCTGTTCGACTCCTTAAAAAACCAGCCTGCCAATATCAGTCTCAACCCCCGTGGCTATGTGGTGAAAGAGGCGTTCAGCGATGCCTTCAACTACATGAAGAACGGCACCCTGCTTAAGCAGGTGATCAACAAGCTAAACGAGATCGACTTTACTGACAGCAGCGAGCGCCACCTGTTTGGCGACATCTACGAGCAGATCTTGCGTGACCTGCAGAGCGCCGGTAACGCGGGCGAGTTTTACACTCCTCGCGCCGTCACCCGCTTTATGGTCAACCGCATCGACCCCAAACTCGGCGAGCGGATCATGGATCCGGCCTGCGGCACCGGCGGCTTTCTCGCCTGCGCCTTCGATCATGTCAAAGAGCACTATGTCGAGACCGCTGCAGACCATCAGACCCTGCAGCAGCAGATCCTCGGGGTCGAGAAGAAACAGCTGCCGCACCTCCTTTGCACCACCAATATGCTGCTGCACGGTATCGAGGTGCCGGTGCAAATTCGCCATGGCAACACCCTCGACAAGCCGCTGTCGAGCTGGGATAGCGATATCGATGTGATCCTCACCAACCCGCCCTTTGGTGGCACCGAAGAGGATGGCATCGAGCAGAACTTCCCCGCCGATCTGCGTACCCGAGAAACTGCCGACCTGTTCCTGCAGCTGATCATTGAAGTCCTTGCCCCGGCAACAAATGGCAAGGGCGGTCGCGCCGCCGTGGTGCTGCCCGATGGCACCCTGTTTGGCGAAGGGGTCAAAACCAAGATCAAGCAACTGCTCACCAGCGAGTGCAACCTGCACACCATAGTGCGGCTGCCCAACGGCGTGTTTGCCCCCTATACCGGCATCAAGACCAATATCCTCTTCTTTACCAAGGGCCAGCCCACCAAGGATGTCTGGTTCTACCAGCACCCCTATCCGGCTGGGGTGAAAAACTACAGCAAGACCAAGCCGATGAAGTTCGAGGAGTTCGAAGCCGAGATTGCCTGGTGGGGCGATGAGGCTGACGGCTTTGCTGCCCGGGTTGAGAACGAACAGGCCTGGAAGGTCAGTATCGAGACCATTATCGAGCGCAACTTTAACCTCGATATCAAGAACCCCCATGTCGGTGAGCAGATAAGCCATGACCCTGATGAACTGCTGGCGCGCTATGCCACAGAGCAGACCGAAATCCAGACCCTGCGTGACCAGCTAAAAGCCATTCTGGGCGACGCCTTGGGAAACAAGGCACAACTTGGCAACGGCGAGGCAGGTCAAGACCATGAGTGACACGGCGCAACAGATTGCCATCTTCGAGGGGGAGAGCGGCGAGATCAACGTCACCTTGCAACAGGAGACCGTCTGGCTAAATCAGGCCCAACTGGCCCAGCTGTTTGCCAAAAACAAACGCACCATCTCCGAGCATATTCGCAACCTGTTTAAAGAGGGCGAGCTGGAAGAGAGCGTAGTTGTCCGGAATTTCCGGACAACTGCCAGCGATGGTAAAAGCTACGATACCCAACACTACAACCTCGATGTCATCATCTCGGTTGGCTATCGGGTCAAATCACCGCAAGGGGTGCGCTTTCGCCAGTGGGCTACCCGGCTGTTAAAAGAACACCTGCTCAAGGGCTACACCCTCAACCAGCAGCGCTTTGAGCAAAATGCCCGTGAGTTGGAGGCAGCACTGGCACTGGTGCGTAACGCGGCCCGTGGCGATGGGCTTAGCCTCGCCTGTGGCCGTGGTCTGGTGGAGATCATCAGCCGCTATACCCAGACCTTTCTCTGGCTACAGCGTTATGACGAAGGGCTACTGACCGAGCCAACAGGTACTGAGGGCGGCCTCTTGCTGGCCCCCGAGCAAGCCATGCAGGCGCTCGGCGAGCTAAAAGCCCAACTGATGGCGCGCGGTGAAGCGACCGAGCTGTTCGCTCGTCCGCGCGGCGACGGACTGGCCGCCCTGCTAGGTAACCTTGGCCAGAGCGTGTTTGGCCAGAGCGCCTACCCCACAGTGCAGAGCAAGGCCGCCCACCTGCTCTATTTTGTGGTCAAAAACCACCCATTTACCGACGGCAACAAGCGCAGCGCTGCCTTTTTGTTTGTCGATTTTCTCTATCGCAATCAGGCGCTCTGGCTGGCAAGTGGCGAGCCCATCATCAACGACAGCGGGCTGGCGGCCCTGACCCTGTTGGTGGCAGAGTCGGCCCCGGCACAAAAAGAGACCCTGATCCGCCTGATTATCAATATGTTGACCCCCGCACTGACCGCGACCAACTTTGGAACGACCCCATGAGCCATCTCGATACCCTGATCACCGACCATCTGGATCTCTGGAGTGCGGCGGTGCGCCCCAAAAGCAGTGCCGGGCGCGGCAGCAACAGCAAGCTGGAACTGACCGGTATCAAAAAGCTGCGTGAGCTGATCCTGGAGCTGGCGGTACGCGGCAAGCTGGTACCGCAAGACCCCAGCGATGAACCCGCCTCCGTGCTGCTGGAACGGATTGCCGCCGAAAAGACGCGGTTGGTGAAAGAGGAAGGACTAAGGACATCCGCCAATGAGGTTGTCGATATTGCTGATGAATATATTGAATGTCCAAGTCACTGGAAATGGACTCGACTTGGCAACATAGCAAAGTTTATTGATTACAGAGGAAAAACCCCAAATAAGATAGATGCTGGTGTTAGGTTGATTACTGCCAAAAATATTCGGTATGGCTACATTGACCTTGTCCCAGAGGAGTTCATTTCAGAAGCAGATTATGATCAATGGATGACAAGGGGATTTCCAAGGGTTGGGGATACACTATTTACAACCGAAGCTCCGCTAGGTAATGCAGCTGTAATTGATATAAATGAACGTTTTGCGCTTGCCCAAAGGGCAATTTGTTTTCAGTGGCATTATTCTACTGTTAGTAGGTTTATGCTTATTCAGATATTAGCATCACCATTTCAAAATCAGCTGCTTGATAATTCTTCAGGGATGACAGCTACAGGGGTAAAAGCTTCACGGCTAAAAGAAATACCTGTAGTAATCCCTCCAGCTGAGGAACAACAACGTATCGTAGCCAAAGTGGATGAGCTTATGGCTCTCTGTTATCAGTTGGAGCAGCGCAGCGAATCGCAGCTGGTGGCCCATCAGACGCTGGTGGAGGCTTTATTAACTACGCTGACAGACTCCGGCGATGCCGACGAGCTGGCGCAAAACTGGGCTCGGCTAAGCTCTCACTTCGATACCCTCTTTACCACCGAGGCCAGCATCGACGCCTTGAAACAGACCATCCTGCAACTGGCAGTGATGGGCAAACTGGTGCCGCAAGACCCGAGCGATGAACCCGCCTCTGCCCTGCTGGCGCGTATCGCCGCCGAAAAAGCCCAGCTGGTCAAAGAGAAGAAAATCAAAAAAGAGAAACCGCTACCTGCGATTAATGAAGACGAAAAGCCGTTTGAGATACCGCAGGGATGGGAGTTTGAAAGGATCGCGGTATTTGGACTTGTAGGCACTGGTGCTACACCATCGAGAAGCAATCCAGCCTATTGGGAACCAGCTGAAATTAACTGGATATCTAGTGGGGAGACGGCTGAGCTATTTGTTGGTAAAACTAAAGAGCAAATATCGAATTTAGCAATAAAAGAAACTAACGTTTCTATCTATCCTGCTGGCACTTTAATTGTTGCAATGTATGGACAAGGGAAAACAAGAGGACAAATAACTGAATTACTTGAACCTGCAGGTACTAACCAAGCGTGCTCTGCAATTAGGTTAATTGATGAAACAAAAGCCCATAAGGATTTTGTAAAATTGTTCTTCCGGAAAGCCTACCTTGAATTAAGGGAGCATGCGGCAGGTGGCGCACAACCGAATTTAAATGTTGGCAAAATTGCGAGTACAGTTATCCCACTTCCTCCAATTCCAGAACAGCATCGCATTGTCGCTAAAGTCGATGAGTTAATGACCCTCTGTGATCAACTTAAATCCCGCCTGCAAACCAGCCAGCAGACCCAACTTGCCCTGGCCGAGTCGCTGGTGGAAGGCGCCCTGTCCTGATAAGCCGATTGCAGCATTCGCCCGATGATAAGAGGCATTGATGATGAAACTCAGTCGTAACGATCCTTGCCTCTGTGGCAGCGGTAAAAAATTTAAACGTTGTTGTATGAGCCGCGAGGGCAAGCTGCATGCCGACGTGCAGGATGAGGTCGCCGCCATGTTGGCCATGAACCCCAATTTGAGCCTGGCTGAACTCAATGTGGCGTTACAGCACAAAATGGCGGATCGTAATAATCAACCGCATCCCGATTTTTGTGGGGTGACGCCAACCCAAATGGCCAATTGGCTTTATGCACCGTTCGATCAATTACAGTGGCTTACCATCAGCACCCCAGACAATCTTTCTGCCAGCCCGGTGATGCGCTATTTAGGCCTCATGCTTGATGAGGCCATGGCGCAATCCGGGTCATTCAACGCCACCAGCAAAGGCAACTTGCCGACCAAATTAGTCAAGCAGGCCTGTGAGTTATTGCCGGAGTTTGCCGTGGCGCAATGCGGTTCTGACCTCGGTATCTGTGAGTTTACCGGCAATAATGAAGACAAATTCAATGCCCTGCACTACACCAGAGTGTTAGCCGAACTCAGTGGGATTATTTATCGCCGTAGCGGTCGCTATCATGTGAAAAAAGCAGCGCAAAAACAGTATCAGGCGGCAGGGATACAGCCCTTTTTTAAACCGATGCTAGCGGCTGCCGTCAGCCAATATAACTGGGCCTATTTGGACAATTTTCCATTCGATGTCGATGTGCGTATGTTTTGGGTGTTTATGCTGTGGCGCCTGCAACACCACCACAGTGCCGCCGAGTTGGTGCACGAGGTGATGACGGCGTTCCCCGATGTGCTCTTGACCATCCCTACCGACCATTACTTTTCACCGGAACAAACCTTATCCATGATCATCGAATCACGGTTTATTGAACGATTTTTACAATACTGGGGATTTGTGACGGTTGAGCCGAGGCGTTATATCAACGCTGAACCGGTCGCCAGAAGGGTTCATATCCAGCCTTTGTTACAGCAAACCTTTCAATTCACCCTTAACCGATAGCAAGGTCATCGTGAGCGAATATCAATACTACAAATTTGAGCGTGTGGACGGGCAGTTAGCCCCTCACGCCCGCCAGGCACTCAGAGCCATTTCAAGTCGAGCCGAGATTACCGCGACCGCTTTTCAGGTCTATTACACCTACAGTGACTTGAAGGCCGATCCTGCTGAGCTGATGTTAAAATATTTCGACATCGGTTTTTACTATGCCAATTGGGGTTCCATTGATGCTTATATCAAGCTGCCTGCCGGCACGATCCCCGATACGTTACTAGGCGTTTCGCTCGATGGCCTTCATGTAGATGAGCGCGATGAATGGCAATTGCTGACTTTTTCTATCGAAGAGTATGGCGAATATTTTGACGATGAACAGGCTGACGATTTTTTCCAACACTTAGCCGCTTTGCGCAGTGCCTTAATTCAGGGTGATTGGCGTCTTGTCTATTTTATGTGGCTGAAAGAGTGCGAATTTAATGAGGAAATTGACGGGATACCTTTAACTCATTTCGATTTTGAGCACCTCAGTGTGGAGTTGCAGGCGTTTGCCACCCTTTATGATATTCCCTTGGCTTGGATTAACGCACTGGCGATGGTGCTGAATGCACACCCCTGTCACCCAGCCAGACAGGCCGAGTTTCAGTTTGACGGGTGGTTCCATCAGCTCACTGACGCGGAGAAACAGACGCTATTAAGCACGCTGTTTGAACAAGGCCAGTTAACCCGTCATCAAGCCTTGGCGATGACGCGAAAAGAATCGGCCAACCAGGACCAAGCCTATCGGTATTGGTTAACTCCCGACGTGATCACTCCTTACGTTGCACAAGCGCAACGCCAATTACAGCAAGCGCAAGCCGACGCGCGCGCAAAGAAAATGGCGCTTGAAAAAGCGCAAAAAGAAAAAGCATTGACGGATATCTACCATCAGCGCGAACACGCCTGGCAGCAAGCACAAGAACAGGCGGATCGCACATGCGCCAGTGGCTACGATGCGGCATCACGCTATGTGCATCAGTTATGGGAAGCCTATCAGTGCAAAGGCGATAGCCCCGCGTTTGCCCAGCGCTTTAAGCGATTTGTGGCGGCGAATAACAGCCGTAAAGCGCTGTTAACCCGACTGAAAGATCTCCTGTAGGCGGGTATCCGGTTACCCAACATGAACCTGCGTTGTTGAGTTATGCTCCCCGCCGCCATGGTGTGCGCCTCAACATGACCCTTTGCGGCGAGCGGGGAGCCATCATCGCCGAACCAAACAAGCAGGCGCGGCATGTCGATTGTCACCGACATCGGCCCATCTATGTGGCCGGTAAAATGAAAAAAGCCCTGTATCTACCCTGCTATTCACAAGGTAATACGGGGCTTTCAAGAGCTGCCTGGGCGGCTGAAAAAACTATTCGATGTTCTGAATTTGCTCGCGCATCTGCTCGATGAGGACTTTCAGCTCGACGGCGGATTGGGTCACTTCGGCGTTAATGGACTTGGAGCCCAGGGTGTTCGACTCGCGGTTGAACTCCTGCATCATGAAGTCGAGGCGACGGCCACAGGCACCACCTTTCTTCATGATTTTGATGGTTTCGCTGATGTGCATCTCCAGACGATCCAGCTCTTCGGCCACGTCGATCTTCTGGGCCAGCATCACTATCTCCTGCTCGATGCGAGCCGGATCCAGCTCCACCTTGGCTTCGGCCAGACGGTCGGTGAGCTTCTGGCGCTGCCACTCGATGATCTGCGGCAGGTGGACGCGCACCTTCTTCACTTCCACCTGAATGCCATCCAGACGCTGCTGGATCAGGTTCTTGAGGTTGGCACCCTCGCTGGCGCGGGAAGCAAGGAAATCTTCCATGGTCTGGTCAAAACCGCCGAGCAGCTCGGTGGCGACCGCATCCATGTCCTGTTCGGCGGCGGCCATGACACCCGGCCAGCGCAGTACGTCGACCGGGTTGAGCTGGCCCTGGCCTGCTTCTTTCATTACCCAATTGGCGCTGTCGATGATGAGCTTGGCCAGCTCTTCATTGATGTGCAGCTGGCTGGCTGCGGCCTGAGCGGCTTCGAAACGCAGGTTGCACTCCACCTTGCCGCGCTGCAGCTTGGCGCGGAAACGCTCACGCAGTACCGGCTCCAGGCTGCGCAGTTGCTCCGGCAGGCGAATGTAGGTTTCCAGATAGCGCTGGTTTACCGAACGAATTTCCCAAACGGCTGTGCCCCAGTCGCCCTTGAATTCCTTGCGGGCGTAGGCGGTCATGCTGTGAATCATTGATTGTTCCGGGCTTGATGAAGTGTGCGGCCAGTATACTCAGCCCGGCCCTGCTCGTCAGCCGATGCCGTGGTTTTAGCGGCTGATATTTGGGGCCTAATGACTTATACTCCTTCGCCAATTTGAGCCAGCCCAGAGGTCCATTCCATGTCACGTCCCAGCGATCGCAGTGCCGCGCAACTTCGCCCGGTTACCATTACCCGCAATTTCACCAAACATGCAGAAGGCTCAGTGCTGGTGGAGTTCGGTAACACTCGCGTGCTCTGCACCGCCAGCGTCGACACCAGCGTTCCGCGCTTCCTGAAAGGCAAGGGTCAGGGTTGGGTCACGGCCGAATACGGCATGCTGCCGCGTTCCACTCACTCCCGGATGAACCGCGAAGCGGCTTCTGGCAAGCAGAGCGGCCGTACCCTGGAGATCTCCCGTCTGATCGCCCGCTCCCTGCGTGCTGCGGTAGACCTGACTGCGCTGGGTGAGCACTCCATCACTGTGGACTGTGACGTGCTGCAAGCCGATGGTGGCACCCGTACTGCTGCGATTACCGGTGCCTGTGTGGCGCTGGTGGATGCGCTGAACTGGATGGTGGCACAGGGCAAATTGAAGCAGAGCCCGCTCAAGCAGATGATCGCCGCCGTTTCTGTCGGCATGTATCAGGGCGAAGCCATCTGCGATCTGGAGTACATCGAAGACTCCGCCGCCGAGACCGACATGAACGTGGTGATGACCGAAGATGGTCGCATCATCGAGGTGCAGGGCACCGCGGAGGCCGAGCCCTTCACCCATGAGGAGCTGCTGGCGATGCTGGGGCTCGCCAAGGACGGCATTGCCGAGATCATTGAGCTGCAGAAGCAGTCACTTTCATAATTTTAAAAACGCGGCCCAGGCCGCGTTTTTTTATATCCCCACACAAGTAAACGACAAGCCAAGCAAGGAGCCAGAATGAAAGCCTACCAGCGTCAATTTATCGAGTTCGCCCTGGAGAAACAGGTCCTCAAATTCGGTGAATTCACCCTGAAATCCGGTCGTAAAAGCCCCTACTTCTTCAACGCCGGTCTGTTCAACAGCGGCCGCGATCTGGCCCGCCTCGGCCGCTTCTATGCTGCCGCCCTGATGGATGCCGGCATCGAGTTCGATGTGCTGTTTGGCCCGGCCTACAAGGGGATCCCCATTGCCTCCGCCACCGCCGTGCAGTTGGTCGAACAGCATGATGTGGATGTGCCCTGGTGCTTCAACCGCAAAGAGGCCAAGGATCACGGCGAGGGCGGCAATCTGGTGGGCAGCCCGCTCAAGGGGCGCATCATGCTGGTGGACGATGTCATCACCGCCGGCACCGCCATTCGTGAATCCATGGATCTGATCCAGGCTAATGGCGCCTCGCTGGCTGGCGTGCTGATCGCGCTGGACCGTCAGGAGAAGGGCAAGGGCGAGCTCTCCGCCATTCAGGAAGTGGAGCGTGACTACGGCGCCCATATCATCGCCATTATCCAGATGAGCGATCTCATCGCCTATCTGGAAGAGAAGCAGGCCGAGCAGCCGGAGCTGGCGGCACAACTGGCGGCCATGAAGGCTTACCGCGCTCAGTACGGTATCTGAGTTCCGCTCACACCGCGCAATAGCTGAATGCGGCGCCCGTTTGCTCTCTGGCAGCAAACGGGCGCCGTTTTTTCATCTGCAAAAAGTGGATCATGTGGCTTGAGCTTGCCCTTACAGTAAAGGTTAGGGTTTGCCAGTCGGCGTTTTTGGGTGCCGACGGGTTCCGGGGGGGAACAACATGACCACTCATCTTCAAATACCGATTCATCTGCAGTTGCCGCTCAGTGGCATGAGCTGTGCCAACTGCGCAGGCCGCATCGCGGCCAGCCTCAACAAACTCGACGGGGTATCGGCCACCGTCAACTTCGCGCTGGAGCAGGCGGCCATCGAGCTGGCCAGCCCTGACCGTCTACCAGTGGTACTCGACAGCATCACTAGTCAGGGTTATGACTACGGCCGCGAAACACTGTCTTTCCAGATCAGCGGCATGACCTGCGCAGGTTGTTCGGCTCGACTAAACAAGATGCTGGCAGCACTGCCCGGCGTTATCTCCGCTGAGGTCAACTTCTCCATCGAGCAGGCCCGTATCGTGCTGGTGCCTGGCGCACAGAGCCCCGCCGCCCTGCGTGAACATATAGAGGCGCTCGGCTTTGGCGCCAAACTGGCGCAGGGTTCCGCCAGCGGCCGCCGCCAGCAGTTGCTGGAGCGGGAAGCGCAGGAGGCCGCTGCGGCCCGTCAGGCGCAGACCCGGGTCATCGTCTCGGCTTTGCTCACTCTGCCGCTGCTGGTGGGGATGCTGGCCATGGCCGGGTTGTTCCCCTGGCATCTTCCTGCCTGGCTGGAGCTGCTGCTCGCCACCCCGGTGCAGTTCTGGATCGGCGCCCGTTTCTATCGCGGCGCCTGGCTCGCCATCAAGAACCGCGCGGCCAATATGGATGTGCTGGTGGCGACCGGCACCAGTGCGGCCTACTTCTATAGCCTCTATCTGCTGCTGACGCAGGGGATGGCCGCCAGCGGCAAGCTCTATTTCGAGGCGAGCGCCATCATCATTACCCTGATTTCCCTCGGGAAGTTGTTGGAGGCGCGCGCCAGACGCAGCACCCAGTCCGCCATTCGCGAACTGATGGCGCTGCGGCCGGAAACCGCCACTGTCTGGCGCGGCGATACGTGGCAGAGCGTGGCTATCGACGAGGTGCTGCGTGGCGATCGGCTGCGGGTGCTGGTGGGCGAGCGGGTGCCGGTGGATGGCAGGATAGTGAGCGGCGCCAGCGAGCTGGACGAGTCGATCCTCACCGGCGAGAGCCTGCCGGTGCCGCGCAGTGCGGGCGACAAGGTGCTGGGCGGCGCCATCAACCGCTCCGGTGTGCTGGAGATTGAAGCCACTACGGTGGGGGAGGAGTCCAGCCTCAGCAAGATCATCGCGCTGGTGGAGAGCGCCCAGATGGGCAAGGCGCCGCTGCAACAGCTGGTGGACAAGGTCTCCGCCGTGTTCGTGCCAGTGGTGATGGCCATCGCCCTGTTTACCCTGCTGGTGTGGTACGCCATCAGCAACGATTTCGGTCAGGCGCTGCTGGCGGCGGTGGCGGTGCTGGTGATCGCCTGCCCCTGCGCCCTCGGCTTGGCGACCCCGGCTGCCATTGTCACCGGTACCGGGGTAGCGGCGCGCCACGGCATCCTGATCAAGGATGTGGATACCCTGCAGAAGGCCCACGCCATCAAGGCGCTGATCTTCGACAAAACCGGCACGCTCACTTATGGCAAGCCGGTGCTGGCCAGCTGGAGCGGCAACGACGAGCAGCTGCGTCTGGCCGCCGCTTTGCAGCAGGCGAGCGAACACCCGTTGGCGCTGGCGATGCGCGAGGCGGTCGGCAAAGGGGCGGCGTTGCCTCAGCCGGAAGCGGTCGAGGTGCGGCTCGGTGCCGGTATTGTCGGTCAGGTGGCGGGCCACAGGGTCGCCATCGGTAATGGCTCTCTGCTGACCCAGCTCGGCATTGATCAGCCGCAACAGGATGAACAACCTGCCGATGGGGCAACTCGGGTCTGGGTCGCCATCGACGGCGTGGTGGCAGGCATCGCCGCACTGGCCGATACCCTGCGCCCCGAGAGTCGGGAAGCCATCGTCACCCTGCGCCAACGCGGTATCGCCAGCTGGCTGGTGAGCGGCGATGCGCCAGCGCCGGTGGCTCACATCGCTGCCCAGTTGGGGCTGGACGGGGCCTTTGACTCCGTGCTGCCAGCGGGCAAGGTGGAAAAGGTCGAGGCGCTGCGGGCGCAAACCCGCGGGCTGGTGGCCATGGTGGGGGACGGGGTGAACGACGCCCCGGCGCTGGCGGCGGCGGATGTCGGCATCGCCATGGGCTCCGGCTCCGATGTGGCGATGGAGACCGCCTCCATCACGTTGATGCGATCTGATCCACGGCTGGTTGCCGATGCCATCGATATCTCGGCGGCCACCTGGCGCACCATCCAGCAGAATCTGTTCTGGGCCTTCGTATTCAACATCATCGGCATTCCGCTGGCGGCACTGGGCTATCTCAGCCCCGAGCTGGCGGGGGCGGCCATGGCCCTGAGCAGTATCACCGTTTTGAGCAATTCCCTGTTATTGAAACGCTGGCAGCCCAAGGCGGCGCACGGGCCAGCATCCAACCCGATCAGTAAGGAGGCATAAATGAACATCAGCAAGGTTGCCAAGGCCACGGGGCTGACCGCCAAGACCATCCGTTACTACGAGAGTATCGGTCTCATCAAGGCGCCAGTGCGCAGCGATAACGGCTATCGCAGCTATACCGAGGGCTCGCTGCGGGAGCTGCGCTTCGTCAAGCGGGCGCGGGAGACCGGCTTTAATCTGGAGGAGTGTCAGGAGCTGCTGGCACTCTATCGCAACGAACATCGCACCAGCGCCCAGGTGAAGAAGCTGGCACAGGAGAAGATCGTCGATCTGCGGGCCCGAATCAGCGGTTTGCAGGCAATGCTCAGCTCACTGGAAGGGTTGGTCTGTTGCTGCCATGGGGACGACAATCCGGAATGCCCCATTCTCGACGAGCTGGAGAAGGGCTGAACAAAGACATGCTGGCCAGCTGAGGGAACACCCCCTTTGATGAGTGACTTCTTAATAAACGGCGCTTTATTGTTGCCTGTCAGGGGCTGATGGTAGACTGCTCGGCTCTTGTACGGGAGTACTCAGTTGACCCAGAGTGTGACACGCCAGGTTAAGCAGGCCATCATGGCCCAGCTCTATACCCACGCATCCTTCAGTCTCCCCTGCTTGGGGGGGTTGGCATTGGGTTGGAGTCTGCTGTTTCATGACTATCTGCCCGCCAGTGAAGCACTTGGCTGGTTGGCAGGGACTTGCCTGTGGCTGCTTGGCCGGGGCTGGCACTTGCGCTGGCGGCAATCCCGCCTGCACCAGACGCCGCTACCGGTGCTGGAGCGCGAGCTCTTTATCGGCGCCACCATCACCTCCATCATCTGGGCCCTCGGGGTACTGCTCTACATGGACAAGCTGCCCGATACCTACCGGGCCGCCATGTTAATGCTCTCCAGCCTCCTTCTTACCGGCAGTGCCATCATGCTGTTTGGTAGCCGTCGAACCCTCTATGGCGCCACCCTGCCGCTGGGGGTAGCCATGCTGTTCGAGTTGGGCAATGGCAACGAGCAGGAGCGGATCGTCTCCTGCATGCTGGCGGGTTATCTGTTCGTTTTTTTGCCAACCCTGTTGCGGCGGATGCGGCGGGATCAGATCGCCTCGCTCCATCACCGCTTTTCCAATGCCGAGCTGGCGGCCGAATTGAAGGTGGTCTCCGAGCATCTGCGCCTTACCTCTCGTCTCGATGGCTTGACCGGCATCGCCAATCGCGCCCACCTTGATGACTGTCTGGAGCTGACCTGGCGTCGCTGCCATCGGGCTAAGGTGCCCCTGTCACTGGTGCTGCTGGATGTGGATTACTTCAAGCAGTTCAATGACCATTATGGTCATCAAGCGGGCGATGATTGTCTGCAGCAGGTGGCCGCCTTGCTGGCCGAGGTGGAGCGGCGGGAGGACGATCTGGCGGCCCGTTACGGTGGTGAGGAGTTCGCTCTGTTGCTGCCCTGTACCGGCATGCAGGGGGCGTTGCAGGTGGCGGACCATGTGCGGCTGGCTCTCAAGGAGCTTGATATTCCTCATCAGAAGTCGCTGGTCTCCGGTCGGGTCACATGTAGTTTTGGTGTTGCCACACTGATACCGGATAACAGCATGAAAATCGCCGATTTGATCCAGAAAGCGGATGCGGCCCTCTATCAGGCCAAGCATAATGGGCGGGATCGAATCGAAGTAGCCTTGATGGGTAAGGTTGCCTGAGTTTAACGTGACAGATTAAAGAGGTTGTCTATGCAATGTCATCGTATCGAAGAGCTGCTGGAGTTGTTGCAGCCTGCCTGGATCAAGGAACAGGATCTCAGCCTGGTGCAGTTTGTAGCCAAACTGGCCAACGAAGCGGGATTTGAAGGTCCTCTGTCCGAGCTGACCGACGACATGCTGATCTATCACCTCAAGATGCGGGAATCCGACAAGCAGGCGATGATCCCCGGTCTGGCCAAGGATCATGTGCCCGATTTCAAAGAGGCACTGCTGAAGGCTCGCGGAATCAAGTGAATCTTTAGTGGAAGCGCATCACCTTGGGGTGATGCGCTTTTTTGTTGCTGAAAATTGCGATCAAACGCCAATGTTAGATACATCTAATCCACACAATTAGCATGCTGTTTAAGATATAATCCGCTCCATAACAAATAAGGGAGCGATGTCTTGCAATGGCCGACCACGACAAAATCGATATCAAGGACGTTACCGACAAGGGCGTAACCGGGACCTACAATCCCAACACGTTCAAAGCCAGCGACGACAGGTTCAACCCCGGCAACCGTATCTATGTGCGGGCCCAGACCGGAACATGGCAGCGGGTGCGCAAGGCCATGGGCTGGTTTTTCGTTGCCTTCTTTGTGCTGCTGCCCTGGCTGCGTTATGACGGCCGCCAGGCGGTGCTGTTCGATCTTGGCCATCAGCAGTTCCATATCTTTGGCGCCACCATCTGGCCGCAGGATCTGACCCTGCTCGCCTGGCTCTTCATGATTGCCGCCTTCGCCCTCTTCTTTGTGACCACCTTCCTCGGCCGGGTCTGGTGCGGCTATCTCTGCCCGCAGACGGTGTGGACCTTCATGTTCATCTGGTTTGAAGAGAAGCTGGAAGGGCCCGCCAACAAGCGGCGCAAGCTGGATGCCGGACCCTGGTCGGCAGAGAAGCTGGCCCGCAAGGGGGTCAAGCATCTGGCCTGGCTGGTCATCTCGCTGGTAACCGGTCTGACCTTCGTCGCCTATTTCCAGGATGTCACTGAACTGGTGCCGGACTTCTTCACCCTGCAGGCCAGCGGTTGGGTGCTGTTCTGGGTGCTCTTCTTCACCATCATCACCTACGGCAACGCAGGCTGGATGCGCGCCATCATGTGCATCCATATGTGCCCCTACGCCCGTTTCCAGTCCGCCATGTTCGACAAAGACACCTTCATCGTCGGGTATGACACCAAGCGTGGCGAGACCCGCGGTGCCCGCTCCCGCAAGGCTGACCACAAGGCGCTGGGGCTGGGTGACTGTATCGACTGCGACCTCTGCGTGCAGGTCTGTCCGACCGGCATCGATATCCGCGATGGCCTGCAGTACGAGTGCATCAACTGTGGCGCCTGCGTCGATGCCTGCGACCAAACCATGGAGCGGATGGGCTACCCGAAAGGGCTCATCAGCTACACCACAGAGCACAAGCTGGCCCACGACTCCACCCATGTGGCACGGCCCAAGTTGATTGGCTACGGGCTGGTGATGGCGGTGATGCTGGGGGTGTTTGTCTACAACGCCATGTCCATCATGCCGATGGGGCTCGATATCCTGCGGGATCGCAACCAGCTATTCCGTGAGAACAGCGAGGGGCTGATCGAGAACACTTATACCCTCAAGATCCTCAACAAGACCCTGCAACCCCAGACCTATCAGCTGGATGTGGAGGGCTTGCCCGAGTATCAGTGGTTCGGCCCACGCCAAGTGACCCTGAAGGCGGGCGAGATCTACACCCTGCCGGTCAGTCTAGCGGTTGACCCCTACAACCTGAAGCGGCCGACTCTGGACATCAAGTTTGTGCT
The DNA here is from genome assembly GCF_900079845.1 of Aeromonas sp. EERV15. NCBI lineage: Bacteria > Pseudomonadati > Pseudomonadota > Gammaproteobacteria > Aeromonadales > Aeromonadaceae > Aeromonas > Aeromonas sp. EERV15. The sequence continues at coordinate 36,360 of NZ_FKKY02000011.1, forward strand.
GAAACGGGAAGGGGCGGCCCCCGATGACAGCAAGGGCAACCTGCATCAGGGCAGCAAGTTTATCAGCCGGTTGTAACTACAGCTTGCTGATAGAGATTAGATGAGGAGGCCAACGGCGGTATTCGTTGGCTATCTCGGATAGAATGGGGCGCAACGGCGCCCCTTTCTTATGGTGGATGACATGCGTTTCAACTATTCCGATCTCACACCCGACCTCATCATGGACGCGCTCGATCTCAGCGGTCTGCGGCTCGACTCCGGCCTTATCGAACTCAACAGCTACGAAAACCGGGTCTACCAGTTTCAGGATGAGGAGCGTCGCCGCTATGTGGTGAAGTTCTACCGTCCTGGTCGCTGGAGCCGGGCCCAGATCCTCGAAGAGCATGAGTATGCTGCCCGGCTCTGTGATGCGGAGATCCCGGTGGCCGCCCCGATCGCCTTCGCGGGCGAAACCCTGCTGGAGCATCAGGGCTATCCGTTCGCCATCTGGCAGAGCGTCGGTGGTCGCCAGTTTGAGGTGGATAACCTCGATCAGCTGGAGTGGGTCGGGCGCTATCTTGGCCGCATCCATCAGATTGGTGCCAGCAAGCCGTTTCATCACCGTGTTCGGCTTGACGTCGAGAGCATGCTGCACGAACCGCGTCAGCTGCTGGCGTCTGGCGAGTGGCTGCCGAGCGGGTTGGCCAAGCAATTTTTTGGGGTGCTCGACGAGCTGATCAAACACGTCTGCGATGCCATGACCCTGGATGTGGCGCAGATCTCGCTGCATGGTGACTGCCACCCGGGCAACATTTTGTGGCGCGACGGCCCCATGTTTGTCGATCTCGATGACTGCCGTACCGGCCCTGCCATTCAGGATCTCTGGATGATGCTGAGCGGCGAGCGCCACGAGCAGCAGATCCAGCTCGATACCCTGCTGGCAGGCTACGAGGAGTTCATGGAGTTTGATTCGCGGGAATTGGCGCTGATTGAGCCGCTGCGGGCGATGCGGATCGTCCACTACATGGCATGGCTGGCGCGACGCTGGGAAGACCCCGCTTTCCCCCGTCACTTTCCCTGGTTTAATACCGATCACTACTGGCGCCAGCAGATAGCGACCCTGCATGATCAGCTGGCGGCACTGAAGGCACCACCGCTGAGCCTGATGCCGGGGTGGTAACTTATCCGGTGGCCAGCAGATCGCCCCACCTGCGGCATGATCAGCTGGCGGCACTGAAGGCACCACCGTTGAGCCTGATGCCAAACTGGTGAAATTGAAGGGATCTTGCGTGGCAAGCGTGACTCGATCTGCGGCCCAGGGCATTGACGGCGGGATGGCGACACAATAGGCTTGGCACTGCTTCGGTTCGCCGGGCGTGCCTCACAGTGATCCCTTAACAGGAAACATCATGAAAAAAGTTTTATTTTTCCTCGCAGCCATGCTGATGGTCCCCATGGTTCACGCCGCCCCCGAATTCAAGGAAGGCGTTAACTACGATGTGGTCAAGCAGACTGCCTCTGCCAAGCCTGAAGTGATGGAGTTTTTCTCTTACTTCTGCCCGCATTGCGCGACGTTTGAACCCATCGTTGAGCAACTGCAGGCTGGTTTGCCAAAAGATGTGCCCCTCAAGAAGAACCCGGTGAACTTCATGGGTGGCGAGATGGGGCCAGAGATGCAGCGTGCCTACGCGGTTGCCACTTTGCTCAATGCAGAGAGCAAGGTCACTCCTGCCATCTTTAGCAAGATGCAACAGCGCCAGTATCCGACCAGCCGTGACGATGTGAAGAAAATCTTTGTCGACAACGGTGTTCCGGCCGAGGAGTTTGACGGTGCCGTCGACAGCTTCGCCGTCTCCGGCATGGTCTCCCAGTTCGATCGCAACATGCAGAGCTACAACATTCGTGGTGTGCCTGCGTTTCTGGTGAACGGCAAGTACATGGTGAAGATTGAATCCATCACCTCTCAAGAGCAGTTCAACAAACTGGTGCAGTTCCTGCTGACCAAGAAAGACTGATTACCCTTGAGTCGATAAAAAGCCCGCCGGTGTGAACCGGCGGGCTTTTTGTTTTCTGGCAGTCTGAATCAGACCCCGACGTGGAACGCCTGCTTGAGGTTACGGATAAACTCCGCATCCCGGCACAGGGTCTTGCCCGGGCTGTCGGAGATCTTGGCAACCGGGCCGCCGTTGCACTCCATCAGCTTGAAGACGATGTTCATCGGGCTGACACCGGGCAGGTCGCAGGTGAGCTTGGTGCCGATGCCGAAGCTGGTATTGATGCGGCCGCGGAAGTGACGCAGCAGCTGTACTGCTTTGTCGAGATTGAGCCCGTCGGAGAAGACCAGGGTCTTGTCGGTGGGGTCGATACCGAGGCGCTGATAGTGGCTAATCGCCTTCTCACCCCACACCACGGGATCGCCAGAGTCATGGCGCAGCCCCTGATAGCGGCTGGCCAGCTCGAAATCGAAATCACGCAGGAAGGCATCCATGGTGATGCAGTCGGTGAGGGCGATGCCGAGATGGTCGGTGAACTCGTCCAGCCAGCTGGTGAGGGCGGCGCGCTGGCTGTGCTCCAGCGGGAAACCGAGCTGCTGGTGCGCCTGGAACCACTCGTGGGCCTGAGTGCCCACGGCGGATAACTGGTACTTCTGGGCCAGCAGGTAGTTGCTGGTGCCGCGAAATGCTGGCAGCCGCTCCTTGAGACGGCCTACCACCGCATCTTGCACCCCATGGGAGAAGCGGCGGCGGGTGCCAAAATCGATGAGGTTGAACTCGCTCATCTCTTCCGGACTCAGTTCCCGCTCCAGCTTGTCGAGCTTCTGGTCGAGTCGATCCAGCGCATGGCTGACGCCAAACTGGGGGTAGCGGAAGCGGTTACGCATCTCGCTGATGATGGCGAGCACCGGGATCTCCCACAGGATCACATCCTGCCAGGCCCCTTCGACCCGCACATTGATGCGGCCATCCTGCTCGAACACCTTGAGCAGGGAGGCATCGAGCGGCTTGCGGCGCAGGTGGTCGAGGTAGTCAGGGGTGAAGAAGGGGCGCTCGGCCAGAAAATCGAGCTCGGGTTTGGTCAGTCGCAGGGAGCCAGCGAGGCGCAGTTGCTCCTCGATCTGCCCCATCATGGGCAGCAGGTCCTCTTCATTGCGGCTGTGGAATTCGGCCACCACCTCGGCATCCGGATAGCGATGTAACACCGCCTGCTGCATATGCAGCTTGTAGGCATCGGTGTCGAGCAGGCTGGTTAGTATGGGTGGCATATCAGGCGTCCAGCAGGCGTTGTACATCGATCAGGGTCTGGGCCAGTTCGGCACCAGCCTCGATCATCTGGGTGTTGGCGCTGGCAACCGTCGCGGGAGCAATGCCACGGCAGGCATCGAGATGGACGATCACCCGGAAACCGGCGCGGCGCAGTTGCAGCACGCTGGTTTTGACGCAGTAGTCGGTGGCGAGGCCGCCGACCAGTACGGTGTCGACCTTGCGGGCTTGCAGAAATTCGATGAGTCCGGTGCTGCGCCGTTCGGCCAGGTCGTGGAAGCAGGTGCCGTAGGGATGCAGATCCGGCTCGACCCCCTTCCAGACGAAGAAGTCATAGTCGATGGGGGCGGGCAGGCCGTCGAGCAGTTCGAAGCCCTTGCTGCCCGGCACGCAGTGCACCGGCCAGGTGAGGTCGGCGTTGGGCAGATCCAGCGGCAGCAACATGCCAGAGGGGTCAGAGACGGCCCAGTCGGCATTGGCAGGGTGAGCGTCCTTGCTGCCGATCCGCAGCGTGGCGAGGGTGGCCTGAGCGTTGAGCGCGGCCACAATATCATCACCGCCCACGACGGGCAGTTCGTTCGGGCAGAGGGGGGTAAAGCCCTTCTGCGCATCAATATCCAGGCTGGCGACGGTTCCCATGATTGGCTCCTGCACATACTATTCGTGTGATATTATCTACCAAACATTAATGGAAGGCGAGCAGGGCGATCGGCATGCTGAGAATGAGTCTGGATATGGTGGTGCTGCGGTTGCATGACGAGCGGCTCGAGCTGCTGCTCGAGACCCGTGATCGCCCCCCCTTTGCCCACAGCTGGCAGCTACCCGGCTTGCGCATCGACGAGGCACTGGATCGGGATCTGGATGCCGCCCAGCGCCGCCTGCTGGCGGAGTGGGGGCTCGGTCACTGCTACAGCGAGCAGGTCTGCACCCTCGGCAATCTGGAGCGGGATCCCCGCGGCTGGTCCACTACCCTGGTCTATCTCTGTCTGGTGGATCCGGAAGTGGCAGCGATCCATGGTTGCTGGCATCCGCTCGCCAACCTGCCGGGGCTGAGCCTCGCCTTCGACCATGTCCAGCTCATCGCCAAGGGGCTGGAGCGGCTGCGGATCAAGAGCCGCTACAGCACCTTGCCGCTGCAACTGCTGGGGCCCGAGTTCACCCTCTCCGAGGTGCAGCGCGCCTTCGAAATCATCCTGCAAACCCCCATGAACACGGCGGCGTTTCGCAAGCGGATCCATCGTGCCGACATTCTGGTGGATACCGGCCGCAAGCGTACCGGCAAACAGCGCCCCGCCATCCTCTACCGGCTGGAGAGTCCTTGCTGCGTGATGTTCGATCAAGTGATGCACGGGGTGGAAGCGTGAGCACGCTCACCGTTCGGGTGCTGGTGAGTGCCTGTTTGCTGGGTCAGCCAGTGCGTTACGATGGCCAGAGCAAGGGGATTGTCAGCGACTGGCTGAGTGAGCTGGGTGCCGAAGGGCGAGCGCTGGCGTTTTGCCCCGAAGTGGCGGGCGGTTTGCCGACCCCGCGCCCTCCTGCCGAGCGGCAGGGCGAACGGGTGGTGACGGCGAGCGGGCTGGATGTGACTGAAGAGTTTGATCGCGGCGCCGAGCTGGCCCTCGCGCTCTGTCAGGCGCAGGGTATTCGCTTCGCCCTGCTGAAAGAGGGGAGCCCCTCATGTGGCAGCGGCCGTATCTATAACGGCCGCTTTGAAGGGGTCTCTGTGACGGGCGAGGGTAAGACCACTGCGCTGCTGCGCCGCCACGGCATAGCGGTCTTTTCCGAAGATCAGTTGGCCGAGTTGGCCTCAGCGCTCTCTTTGGATTCTTCTTTGGCTTTGGCAGCAACCGGCAGCGGCGCCTGACTGTTCTGCCACCCCTCCAGCACCTCGTCCTTCTCCTGCCAGCGCTGGTTTAGCCACTCCTGAAAACCGCGCTTGAACTGCTTGTCATTGAAGTAGTCGCCAACCAGCGCCTCATCCACCGGCAGCTCCTCAATTCGCACCTGAATGCGCTTTACCCGTCCCATCAGGAAGTCCTTGAACGGGGTCTCGGCGTTGTCCGGATAGCAGATGGTGACGTTGATCAGGCTGTCAAACTGCTCCCCCATGGCCGCCAGCGTAAAGGCCAGCCCCGCCGCTTTGGGCGGCATCAGATGGCGGTAGCGGGAGCGGGAAGCGTCCCGTTTCTGCTCGGTGAAGCGGGTCCCTTCCACGAAGTTGATGACGGTGGTGGGAATGTGGCGAAACTTCTCGCAGGCATTGCGGGTGGTCTCGATATCCTTGCCGCGCAGGTGCGGATTTCTTAACAGAAACTCTCTCGAATAACGGCGCATAAAGGGCATGTCGAGCCCCCAGCAGGCAAGCCCCAGCAGCGGGATATAGATCAGCTCGTGCTTCATGAAGAACTTGGGCACCGGCAGCCGCTCCCGGAACAGGTGACCCAGCACCACGATATCGGTCCAGCTCATGTGGTTGCTGATGATCAGATACCAGCCATCCTTGCGCAGTCGGGTATTGTCCTCCACCTGCCAGTCGATGCGCATCGTGAGACGGATCACCAGCGCGTTGCAGGCTAACCACAGGCGCATGAAGCGGTTATTGAGGCGGCTGCAGGCACGGCCAAACGCCGGAACAGGCAGCAGCAGCTTGGCCAGCGACACCAGCAGGATCAGGCTGGCGCACAAGGCGGTGAAAAGGATGGTCAGGCCCGCGCTGATGATCAGCACCAGCGGGCCGGGAAGCAGGGATAGCATGGATGTTTACTGCGCCTTGGTTGCCAGCAGTTGGCTCAGGGTCTGGTCCTTCTCGTGCCAGATCCCGTTCAACCACTGTTGAAACTCTTGTTGGAACTCGGGGTCATTGAAGTAATCCCCCACCAGCTTGCGGTCGATCGGCAAATAGCGGACCTGAACCTTGATTTGCCCGACCCGGCCGCACATGAAGTCCCAGTAGCTGGGAATGCCGTCCGGATAGGCGATGGTGACATCCACCAGTTGCTGCAACTGGTCACCCATGGCCGCCAGTGTGAAGGCGATGCCCCCCGCTTTCGGGAGCAGCAAGTGGCGATAGGGCGAGCCCTGCTTCTGATGCTTGCTGCCGGTGAAACGGGTGCCTTCGACAAAGTTCATCACACTCACCGGAATGTGGCGGAATTTGGCACAGGCCTGGCGCGTTGTTTCTATGTCCTTTCCCTTCAGATGTGGCCTTTTTTCCAGAAATTTACGGGAATATCGCCGCATAAAGGGGAAGTCGAGCGCCCACCATGCCAGCCCGAGAAAAGGTACCCAAATCAGCTCTTTCTTGAGAAAAAACTTCAGGAAGGGGATTTTTTGGTTAAAAACCCGCTGCAATACCAGTATGTCGACCCAGGATTGATGGTTGGCAATCACCATATACCACTCATTCCGGTGCCCTTTGTCCACTCCGACCACCTCGAAAGGGGTCTGGATGATGGTTTTCTGGATCAGATTGTTGAAACCGATCCAGCAGCTGGCGCAGCCATCCAGCAGGGTGTTGCAGAGGGTTCGCCACCCCTTGAACGGTAGCGGCAGCTTGAGTAAACCCAGCAAGAAGATGGGGACAAACCAGAAGAGGGTATTGAAAAAATAGAGCAGGGTGGAGAGGCTGCCGCGCAGTCGCTCTGTCAGCTTGTTGGGCATGAGTAAGGGTCCGTCTTGCTGTCGATAAAGGGCCATCAAGTGGTCAGATCTGTGGCCATAATATCAGCCGACGGCGCGCTAGACCATGCAGAGGGCGTTTGGCAGCAGGAAACCCTCGTTTCGCCATCTTGCAGATTCAGCCGTTACGTAGCCGCGACAGCAGCCGATCCATGGCGCGATAACCGAGCGCCTCGATGAGATGCTCCTTGCCGATAGCCGGTTGCCCTGCCAGATCGGCGATGGTGCGCGACACCCGCAAAATGCGGTGCCAGGCCCGGATGCTGAGCCCCAGCTTCTGGATCGCATTTTCCAAAAATTCGGCATCCTGTGGCGATAGTCGGCAAATATCCTCTATCTCGCGACTATCCAGCAGATTGTTGAGTTTGCCGTTACGGCCAAGCATGCGCTCCCGCGCCGCCAGTACCCGATCGCGGATCTGCTGGCTCGACTCTCCCCGCTCAGCCTTGCCGGTCAGGCTCCCCTTGGGCAGCAGTGGCACCTCCACCGTCAGATCGAAGCGGTCGAGAAAGGGGCCGGAGAGTTTGCCGAGGTAGCGCAGGATCTGATCCGGGCTGGAGCGGGTCTGGCCGTCGCCATAGTGTCCGCAGGGGCTGGGGTTCATGGCGCCCACCAGCTGGAAGCGGGCGGGAAAATCCACCTGACGGGCGGCCCGGCTGATGGTGATGTGGCCCGTCTCCAGTGGCTCGCGCAGGGAGTCGAGCACCTTGCGCTCGAATTCGGGCAGTTCGTCGAGAAACAGCACGCCGTTATGGGCCAGCGAAATTTCGCCGGGGCGCGGGTGGCTGCCACCGCCCACCAGCGCTACCGCCGAGGCACTGTGATGGGGCGTGCGATAGGGTCTGTGGTGCCAGTGACCGGCGCGCGGGGTGAGGCCACCGATGGAGTGGATGGCGGCGGTCTGCTGCGCCTCCTGCTCGCTGAGTGGCGGCAGAATGCCGGGCAGGCGGCTGGCCAGCATGCTCTTGCCGGTGCCGGGCGGGCCGATGAATAGCAGGTTGTGACTGCCGGCGGCGGCAATCTCCAGCGCCCGCTTGGCCTGTGACTGGCCGATCACATCCTGCAGATCCGGCACGTCGGGCAGACTGTCTGCGCTTTGGGGATCCGGCAGTGGCAGCTCGTACTGACCTGCCAGCCAGGCGGTGACGGCCAGCAGCTGATGGGCGGTGCGCACCTCGGCATCCTGAATGAGAGAGGCTTCCGGCCCGTTCTCTCGTGGCACCAGCAGGGTGCGTCCCGCATCGCGGCAGGCGAGCACGGCAGGCAGCACCCCGAGCACGGGGCGGATCTCGCCGGTCAGGGCCAACTCCCCCAAAAATTCATGATCGAGCAGGTATTTTGCCGGTATCTGCTTGGAAGCAGCGAGAATGCCGATGGCGATGGCCAGATCGAAACGGCCGCCCTCCTTGGGCAGATCGGCGGGCGCCAGATTGACTGTGATGTGTTTGCTCGGGAACTCGAAATTGCCGTTGAGCAGGGCGCTGCGCACCCGATCCCGCGACTCCTTCACCGAGGTTTCTGGCAAACCGACCATGTTGAAGGCGGGCAGGCCGTTGGAGAGGTGAACTTCCACTGTAACTTGCGGGGCCGCGATCCCGAGGCTGGCACGGCTATAAACCACAGCTAATGACATAAATCCCATCCTTGAGTTGATATATGTTCTGACTAACTGCTTGTTGTTGGTTTTTTATTCCAGAGTTCCGGCTGGGGAATAGCCAAAATCAGTGGGTTGTCACAGAAAAAATCCTTGCCCAATAAAAATCACCGTGCTAGTTCTAATAGCCATTCGCGGTGCAAATCGCCCCAATTTCACAGGATTTCCGGTTGTAACTATGAACATGGCCTCCCGTTTCGTCAGCATTATTGTGGTCCTAGTGGTGATTATTATCTCACCGCTCGGGGCTCGTTTAGCTGCACGGAACAAGGGATAGACCCACCACCGGACAGAACGAAACAAGCGACCCCCGAGCCTCACAGCTCGGGGGTTTTTTTTCGACCAAAGGACAGGATTCTCCACATGAACGGCGCGCAGTTTTTGGTACAGGCTCTCAAGAAACAGGGTGTGACCCAGGTGTTTGGTTACCCGGGTGGGGCCATCATGCCGGTCTACGATGCCCTGTATGACGGTGGTCTGGCCCATCAGCTCTGCCGCCACGAGCAGGGCGCCGCCATGGCTGCGGTCGGTTATGCCCGCGCCTCCGGTCAGGTGGGGGTCTGTATCGCCACCTCCGGCCCCGGCGCCACCAATCTGGTGACCGGTCTGGCGGAGGCGCTGCTCGATTCTGTGCCGCTGGTGGCCATCAGCGGTCAGGTGCCCTGTTCCGCCATCGGTACCGATGCGTTTCAGGAGGTCGATGTGCTCGGCATGTCCCTCTCCTGCACCAAGCACTCCTTCATGGTGACCGATGCCGCCGATCTGCCGCGGGTCATCGCCGAAGCCTTTGTCATCGCCAGCGAAGGGCGCCCGGGTCCGGTGCTGATCGACTTCCCCAAGGATGTGCAACTTGCTGCCGTGCTGGCCCAGAGCCCGCTGTTTGCGGTGGAAGAGCCTGAGCACCTTAACCCGACCGAACTGACGGCCGCCCGCACCCTGATCGCTGCTGCCGAGCGCCCGGTGCTCTACGTTGGTGGCGGGGTGGGCATGGCCAATGCCGAGCAGCAGTTGCGCGACTTTGCCGCCGTCACCGGCATGCCTGCGGTCACCACCCTCAAGGGGATTGGCGCGCTCGACCCCGATAGCGCGGTCTACCTCGGCATGCTCGGCATGCACGGCACCAAGGCGGCCAACTATGCGGTGCAGCAGTGCGACTTGCTGCTGGTGGTGGGCGCCCGTTTCGATGACAGGGTGACCGGCAAGCTGGAGGAGTTCGCCCCCGAGGCCAAGGTCATCCATCTCGATGTGGATGCTGCCGAGTTCGGCAAGCGCCGCGCCGCCGAGGTGGGGATCACCACGGATCTCAAGCGGGTGTTGCCCGCCCTTGCCATGACTCTCGACATCGGGCCGTGGCGTGAGCATTGCGCGAACATGGCTCGCGAATATGCGTTTCGCTACGACCATCCGGGTCAGGCCATCTATGCCCCGGCGCTACTCAAGCAGCTCTCCGCCCAGCTGCCGGAGAGCAGCGTGGTGGCCTGCGACGTGGGTCAGCACCAGATGTGGGTCGCCCAGCACATGCGCTTCACCAGCCCGCGTAACCACCTCTCCAGCGCCGGTCTCGGCACCATGGGCTTCGGTCTGCCCGCCGCCATCGGCGCCAAGATGTCACGCCCTGAAGATGAAGTGGTGCTGGTGAGCGGTGACGGCTCTTTCATGATGAACGTGCAGGAGCTCGGCACCATCCGCCGTGCCCAGCTCAAGGTGAAGATGGTGCTGCTGGACAACCAGCGCCTCGGCATGGTGCGCCAGTGGCAGGAGCTGTTCTTCGACGGCCGCTACAGCGAGACCATCCTCTCCGACAACCCCGATTTCGTCGCCCTGGCTGCCGCCTTCGGCATTCCGGGCGAGACCATCACATGCAAGGAGCAGATAGCCGGTGCCCTCGATCGCCTGCTGGCAAGCGAGAGCGCCTATCTGTTGCATGTGGCTATTTCAGAGGAAGAAAACGTCTGGCCCCTGGTTCCGCCGGGAGTCGCCAACCACAAGATGATGGAGCAACGCCCATGAACCCGCACACCCTTGCACAGCCAGCATTTGCACAACACACCCTGCATATCCACGCCCAGCCCAGACCCGAAGTGATGGAGCGGGTGCTGCGGGTGGTGCGTCACCGCGGCTTCAATCTCTGCGCATTGAATATGGAGCAGGATTGCCAACAGCTGCGGATCACGGTTACTGTCGAGTCGGTGCGTCCTATCCAGCAGTTGTGGAGCCAGCTGGTGAAGCTGGTGGACGTCTCCCGGGTCGATGCACTGGAACAGCAACCCCGGATCAGAGCTTAAGGAGCAAAGCCAATGTCACAGCCTTCCCAATCCGCCACTCACCCGCAATACATCTGGTTCAACGGTACACTGGTGCCCTGGCAAGATGCCCAGGTGCACGTCATGAGCCACGCCCTGCACTACGGCTCCTCGGTGTTCGAGGGTGTGCGCGCCTACGATACCCCCAAAGGGACCTGCATCTTCCGCCTGCAGGAGCACACCCGTCGCCTGTTCGACTCCGCCAAGATCTACTGGATGGACGTGCCTTACAGCGAGTCCGAGGTCAATGAAGCCTGCCGCACCGTGGTGCGCGAGAACGGCCTGAAGAGCGGCTATCTGCGCCCGCTGGCCTTTGTCGGCAACGTGGGGCTGGGGCTGCATCCGCCGCTGGATGCCAAGGCTGACCTGATGGTGGCGGCCCTGCCGTGGGGCGCCTATCTGGGAGAAGAGGGGCTGAAGAACGGGGTGGATGTCTGCGTCACCTCATGGAACCGGCTCGCCCCCAACACCATTCCCACCGGCGCCAAGGCGGGCGGCAACTACCTATCTTCCCAGCTGATCAGCCGCGAGGCCAAACGCAACGGCTTCGCCGAGGGGCTGGCGCTGGATGTGAACGGCTACCTGAGCGAAGGGGCGGGGGAGAACCTGTTTCTGGTGAAGAACGGCGTGCTGTTCACCCCGCCCGCTACCGCCGCCATCCTGCCCGGCATCACCCGCGACACTATCATGACGCTGGCACGAGAGCTGGGTTACGAGGTGCGCGAGCAGGCGCTGCCCCGCGAGGCGCTCTATGTGGCGGACGAGATCTTTATGACCGGCACCGCCGCCGAAGTGACCCCGGTGCGCTCGGTCGATCGGATGAAGGTGGGCGCTGGCAGCCGTGGTCCGGTGACCGAGCAACTGCAGAGCGCCTTCTTTGGCCTGTTCAACGGCCAGACCGAAGACAAGTGGGGCTGGCTGACGCCAGTCAACGACTGATAAGAGAGGGGAGGCGTCATGCTTCCCCGAGTCGCTTCCGGTGAGAGCTTCCTAGAGGAGTCTTCACCAGGGTCGATTCCGATCCACTCGTATCATCACCGCATAACGCATCGAGCCCATATGGGCATTCAGGGAGTAGAGACAATGCCGAAGTTGAGATCCGCCACCACCACCCACGGACGTAACATGGCCGGGGCCCGCGCCCTGTGGCGTGCCACCGGAATGACCGATCAGGATTTCGGCAAACCCATTATCGCAGTGGTCAACTCCTTCACCCAGTTCGTGCCGGGTCACGTCCACCTCAAGGATCTGGGCCAGCTGGTGGCGCGGGAGATCGAAGCCGCGGGCGGCGTTGCCAAGGAGTTTAACACCATCGCCGTGGATGACGGCATCGCCATGGGCCACGGCGGCATGCTCTACTCCCTGCCGTCGCGGGAGCTGATCGCCGACTCGGTGGAGTACATGGTCAACGCCCACTGCGCCGACGCCATGGTCTGCATCTCCAACTGCGACAAAATCACCCCGGGGATGCTGATGGCCGCCCTGCGTATCAATATCCCGGTTATTTTCGTCTCCGGCGGCCCGATGGAAGCGGGCAAGACCAAGCTGTCGGATCAGATCATCAAGCTGGATCTGGTGGACGCCATGATCCAGGGTGCCGATCCCAAGGTCTCCGACGCCCAGAGCGATCAGATCGAGCGCAGCGCTTGCCCCACCTGTGGCTCCTGCTCCGGCATGTTTACCGCCAACTCCATGAACTGTCTGACCGAGGCGCTTGGTCTCTCCCAGCCAGGCAACGGCTCCATGCTGGCGACCCACAGCGATCGCGAGCAGCTGTTCAAGCTGGCGGGTCAGCGCATCGTGACCCTGGCCAAGCGCTGGTATGAGCAAGATGACGAGAGCGCCCTGCCGCGCAATATCGCCACCAAGGCGGCGTTCGAGAATGCCATGGCACTGGATATCGCCATGGGCGGCTCCACCAATACCGTGCTGCACCTGCTGGCGGCGGCACAAGAGGCCGGTGTCGACTTCACCATGGCCGATATCGACCGCATGTCCCGCAAGGTGCCGCAGCTGTGCAAGGTGGCGCCTTCTACCCAGAAGTACCATATGGAAGATGTGCACCGCGCCGGTGGCGTAGTCGCCATTTTGGGTCAGCTGGAGAAGGCGGGTCTGGTGCACGGCGATACCCGCACCGTGCTGGGTTGTTCGCTGGCCGAGCAGCTCGATGAATATGATGTCAGCCGTCAGCCGAGTCAGGCGGTGGTGGATTTCTACCGCGCCGGGCCAGCTGGTATCCGCACCACCAAGGCCTTCAGCCAGAATTGCCGTTGGGACGAGCTGGATGTGGATCGCGCCGGGGGGTGCATCCGCTCGCTGGAGCACGCTTACAGTCTGGAAGGGGGCCTTGCGGTACTTTCCGGCAATCTGGCCCTTGATGGTGCGATCGTCAAGACCGCCGGGGTGGATGACGAGAACCTCACCTTCCGCGGCCCGGCCCGGGTGTTCGAGAGTCAGGACACGGCGGTCGCCGGTATTCTGGACGGCACGGTCAAGGCCGGTGAGGTGGTGGTGATCCGCTACGAAGGGCCAAAAGGGGGCCCGGGCATGCAGGAGATGCTCTACCCCACCACTTATCTGAAATCCATGGGATTGGGCAAGCAGTGCGCCCTGATCACCGATGGCCGCTTCTCCGGTGGTACCTCGGGTCTCTCTATCGGCCACGTCTCGCCGGAGGCTGCCTCTGGCGGCACTATCGGTCTGGTGGAGGATGGCGACATCATCAGTATCAATATCCCGGCCCGCAGCATGGTGCTGGAGGTGGCCGACAGCGTGCTGGCCGCCCGCCGTGTTGCCGTGGAAGCTCGTGGCTGGAAGCCGCTCGATCGCCAGCGTCAGGTCTCCTTTGCCCTGCGCGCCTACGCCATGCTCGCCACCAGCGCTGACAAGGGCGCGGTGCGTGACCGCAGCAAGCTGGAGGAGTAAACCATGGTCTCAGCGGCTGATTATCTGCGCAAGGTGTTGCTCTCCCCCGTCTATGAGGCGGCGCGGGTGACCCCGTTGCAAACGTTGAAAAAACTCTCCGAGCGGCTCGGCAACCATGTCAGTTTGAAGCGGGAGGATCTGCAACCGGTCCACTCCTTCAAGCTGCGCGGCGCCTACCACAAGATTGCCACTCTGACCCAGGAGCAGAAGGATCACGGCGTTATCGCCGCCTCTGCCGGTAACCATGCGCAGGGAGTCGCCCTGTCGGCGGCCAAGCTCGGCATCAAGGCGATCATAGTGATGCCCAACACTACGCCGGACATCAAGATCGATGCGGTGCGCCGTCAGGGCGGTAACGTCATGCTGTTTGGCAACAGCTTCGATGAAGCCTATGCCGAGAGCCGCCGCCTCGCCGAGCAGGAGGGTTACACCCTGATCCCTCCATTCGACGATGTCGAGGTGATCGCCGGGCAGGGCACCATCGGCAAGGAGCTGCTGGATCAGGACATTCACCTCACCCACGTCTTCGTGCCGGTGGGCGGCGGCGGTCTGGCCGCCGGGGTGGCGGTTTACATCAAGCAGCTGCTGCCGGATGTGAAGGTGATCGGGGTGGAAGCTGAAGGGTCTGCCTGCCTCAAGGCGGCCATGGCGGCGGGCGAGCCGGTCAATCTGGATCGGGTCTCGCTGTTTGCCGACGGGGTGGCAGTCAGGCGCATCGGCGAGGAGACCTTCCGCCTGTGCAACCAGTATCTGGACGAGGTGGTGACCGTCTCCAACGATCAGATCTGCGCCGCGCTGAAAGACATCTTCGATGACTGCCGCGCCATCGCCGAACCCTCGGGCGCCCTGTCGCTGGCGGGGTTGAAAGCCTACAGCGAGCGGGAGCAGGTCAAAGGGGGGCGGATGGCGGCCATTCTGTCGGGTGCCAACGTCAACTTTCACAGCCTGCGCTACGTGTCGGAGCGTTGCGAGATCGGCGAGAAGCGTGAGGGCATGCTGGCGGTGACCATCCCCGAGCGCAAGGGGGCCTTCCTCGACTTCTGCCGTCAGCTTGGGCCCCGCATGGTGACCGAGTTCAACTACCGCTACTCGGATGCCGCTCAAGCTTCGCTGTTCGTCTCGGTGCGTCTCACCGGTGGCGACCAGGAGCTGGGCCAGATCATCGATCAGCTCGGCGGCAACGGCTATCCGGTGGTCAACATGACCGAGAGCGAGCTTGCCAAGAATCACGTGCGTTACATGATTGGCGGCCGCCCGGCCCGGCCTTTGGGCGAGCGTCTCTACAGCTTCAAGTTCCCGGAGCAACCGGGCGCCCTGATGCGCTTTCTCGAGACCCTGGGTTGTCGCTGGAACATCAGCCTATTCCACTACCGCAACCACGGCGCCGACTACGGTCGGGTGCTCTGCGCCTTCGAGCTGCCGGACGAGGACGTTGTCGCCTTCCACGACTATCTGCGGGAGATTGGCTACCGTTGGAAAGAGGTGAGTGACGACCCCGCCTACCGGCTGTTTCTGGCCAGTTGATGGCGCGATGAAGAAGGAGGGAGGCGTTGGCCTCCCTCTGTTTTTCAGGCTGTTGCTAGCCACCTTCGTCTGAGCCATTGAAATCCGTAGGCCAGCGCCATCAGCAGCAGAGTACCGGGCAGTACCGTCTGCCACAGGAACGCCGGCTCTTGTCCTGTCATCAGGATCAGCAAGGGATTGGCGCCTGCCGGAGGGTGGATGACATTCAGTCCCTGCATCAGGGCGATGGCCAGCCCGGTTGCCAGGGCCATCTGCACTTCAGCGGGGAGGGGAAGCAAGCCGATGACCAGCCCGATGCTGGCCGTCAGCAGGTGACCACCCAGCACGTTTTTGGGGCGCGCCAGCGGACTATCGGGCAGGGAAAACAGCAACACGCAGCTGGCTCCGAAAGGTGCCATTATCAGCGCCACCTGCCAGCTCAGATTGAGCCATTCCAATATGCCGATGGTGAGTGCGGCGCCCACGCCTGCCCATAACGGGCCATACCATTTCGTCATCATGTTTTCCTCTTGGTTTGCCAGCACTGATTAGGCACATTAGGTAGACAGATCGGTGTACTTCAAGAGGCAAATAATGAGCGAGAAGCGTCAACAGCTGGTGGCGACGGCCTACCGTCTGTTCAACCGTCATGGCTTCCATGCCACCGGCATAGATCGCATCTGGGCCGAGGCGGGCAGCACCAAGCGCACCCTCTATCGCCACTTCCCGACCAAGGACGCCTTGATTGAGGAGGTGCTGCGCGCGCGTGACCGGGAGTTCTTCGCCCTGCTTGACCAGCGGCTGGCCGGTGTGAGCGGACGTGAAGCTCGCCTGCAGGGGTTGTTCGATGGGTTCGCAGAGTGGTTTGGCCGCACTGATTTCTATGGCTGCAACTTCATCAACGCCAGCGCCGAGTTTGCCGAGCCGCGCCATCCGGTGCGCAAGCTGGTGATGGCGCACAAGCAGGCGTTGCTGAGCTGGGTGATGAACCAGCTCGAATGCACTCTGGCTCAGGCGACCGCGCTTTGCTTGCTGCTGGAGGGGGCGATTGTGATGGCTCACAGCTATCAGCAGCCGCTGGCTCTGGAGCAGGCCAGAACGCTGGCAAAGACCATTTTGGCCGACGATGGCGCGATAATGCAGGCCGCTTCACACTCCTGAGCTGCTGGTCATTTGAGGCTGCGTTCGGATGGGATACTCTGGAATGCGGGAAGCTGCCTGACGGCTTCACACAGGGAGAGTGCGCACTCAGGCGCCCATAACGACTTATTGCAGAGGCGAAAATATGAATAAATCCATGCTTGCCGTATTGGTCAGTGGTTTGCTGGCGGCCGGAGCCGTGCAGGCCGCCGCTCAGGACAATACCTGGTATGTCGGTGGCAAGGCCGGTTGGTCGAACTACTACGGGGTGGACAAAAACCAGGATATAGCCAATGCCTTCAGTGCGGTAGGTAACAATAGCGAGAACACCGACGATCTGGGGTTGGGAGCATTTGCGGGCTATCAACTTAATCCGAATCTTGGTTTTGAGCTGGGTTATGACTGGTTGGGCAAATATGAGTTGAAAGGGGGCAGTGGTAGTACAGCCCTAAATGCAGAAGCCAAGAGCCAGATGATTCAGGCCACCATGAAGATCAGCTTCCCGGCAACGAACGTGCTCGATCTTTATGGCCGACTGGGCGGCGCCTATGCCTGGACGGATAGCGAGATCAGCATCGCTAATATCAGCGAGACTGGCAAGAAGCATGGGGCTGCCTTCGTGGGGGCGCTGGGTGCTGAATACGCCATCGATCGTGACTGGGCCGCCCGTCTGGAGTATCAGTACACCACGCCGCTCGGCGATGCGTCTCTCGATCGTTCCGGCATCGAGCTGGACAACGGCCTGATCTCGTTTGGCATGCTCTATCGCTTCGGCCAGCAAGGTGGCGAGGTTGCCACACCGGCGCCAGCACTAGCCGTTGAACCTGCTCCGGTAGCGGTGGTTGAGCCCAAGACCTTCAGTCTGAGCTCCGATGTGCTGTTCGAGTTCAATAAGGCGACCCTGAAGCCTTCGGCCAATCAGGCGCTCGACGCCCTGTTCAGCCAGATTGTGGCGGCCAATCCGAAGGATGGCGTCGCGACTGTCATCGGTTATACCGACCGCATCGGCTCCGACAACTACAACCTGGCCCTCTCCGAAAAACGGGCCCAGAGCGTGGCCAGCTATCTGGTCTCCAAAGGCTTGTATGCCGACAAGGTGCGGGTCGAGGGTCGTGGCAAGGCCAATCCGGTCACTGGTAGCAACTGTGCCAGCCGCTCCAAGCAGGAGCTGATCGCCTGTCTGGCACCGGATCGCCGGGTGGAGATCAATCTGGAAGGGGTCTCCCAGCCAGTCCAATAAGCAGAGCGACGGGATCGATAGATGCAACAACGGGAGGCCAGGCCTCCCGTTTTCTATGGTGTGCTTGCGATGTCGCGTGTCAGAGCCCAAACAGCGGGCGCAGGCGAATGCCGATCAGGCTGCCTGCCAGTGCCATCAACATCCAGACCCAGCCGTGCAGGCTGCCAGACGCTGTGCCATCGAAGAAGCCGCCGAGGTTGCAGGCGGCGTACATGGCCCCCATCCCCATCAGCAGGCCGCCAATGATGGATGCCAGACTGTTGCCGAGCCGCATCGGGGCGAAGTTGCCGCCACCGCTCAGGCAGCGCGCCAGCATGGCCCCCAGAATGCCGAGCCAGAACATGCCGACCATGGGGTTGATAAAGAGCGGCTGGGCCAGTTTCGGGTTCCCCTCGAACAGGCCAAACAGGGAGGCGCCGCGCAGCGCCATGTCATAGACGGCGCCGGTGATGGTCCAGGCCGAGCCGTGTAGGGCGACCACGGCCGAGTTGAGCAGGGCGATGATGATGCCGCCGGTCAGCACGGTGAAGCGGCCATCGCGCCAGAACAGATTGCCACCGCTGAAGAGAGGCTTGAGCTCGCCGGTGCGCTTGAGTTCGCTGTTGCGAAACAGCATGAACAGCACGGCGACCAGCGCCAGGTTGAGCAGCATGCCGCTCCAGATATTGCCGGTCAGGTCTTTGGCCAATACCACATGACTGGAGAAGGTGGCGGTCAGTTCAGGCCGGAACTGGTTGCTGATGAGGGTGCCGATGCCGTAGCAGATCAGCACCAGCCAGAAGCGGGGTTGCCCCTCGCCACAGCAGTAGAGAGTACCGGTGGCGCAGACGCCTGCCAGCTGCATGCCGATGCCGAACAGGAAGGCTCCGACGATGAAAGGAATGCCGATAGCCATCACGTTGCCCACCATGGCATCGCCAAACAGGGCGTGATTAAAGGAGAGGAAACAGGTGAACAGCAGAATTTCGATGGCGATGGTGAGCAGGTGAACCCGCACATAGTAACTGTTGCGCTTGGTCAGCATTTCGCGCCAACCGAACACGATGCCGAAGCGGCTGAAGGAGAGGGTGAAGCCGAAGCCGAATCCGATCAGGGCCATCAGAGCCCATTTCATACCAAAGGTGTTGCCAAGCCAGAGTAACGCTCCCCCCGCGAGTGCCACGATGGGGAGCGACCATTTTCGATTCATGTCTGTTGATCCTTGTAGTTGGTTTTTTAGAGGGGCGGATCCTATTCCCTCATGGAGTCCAATGCTACCCATTTTGCTAACGCAGCGGAAAATGGCGGCGCTGACTCCCGTCAGCGCCGGGGATCAATGGTGGGTGGTGTCGAGATGGAAGTGGCGAGTCTGCTTGGTCAGGATACGGGCGTGCTGGGCGACCATGGTCGCCTCTTCGGCGGCGTGGCTGGCGCTCTGGTTGACCTCGGCCGCCAGCCGGGACATCTCGCTGACCTGATGATTAATCCCCTGAATGAGACGGGTCTCATCGCTCATTAGCTGATCGACCTGGGCAATGCGCTGGTTGATCGCCTCGCAGCTCTGGCCGATCCGGGCGACGCTCTGGCGAGCCGTCATCGCGTGGGTGACCGCCTGTTCGACCCGGGCCAGCTCGGCATCCATTTCGCTGGCGGCGCGCAGGCTGACATCCTGGATCTTGCCGATGATGGTGTTGATCTCGGTGGTGGCGCTGCCGGTGCGGGTCGCCAGCGAGCGGACTTCATCGGCCACCACGGCAAAACCACGGCCCTGTTCGCCCGCTCGGGCGGCTTCAATGGCGGCATTGAGCGCCAGTAGATTGGTTTGTTCCGCAATGCCGTGGATAGCGCCCGCCAGCCCGGCAATTTGCTGTGAGAGCCCGGTCAGATCCGAAATGGTGCGAGATACTCGCTTCACCCCCGCAGCTTGATCCTCGATCACCTGTTCAACGGTGTGAATGGCGTGAGTGGCTTCTTGTGCGCGGGTGGCGGACTGGAGGGTCTGCTCCCCCACTTGATGCAGTTGGCTACCTGCCTGCTCGATGGCGTGGGTGAGCTGTTCGATGGCCTGCTCGATATGTTGGGCCGCCCCAACCTGTGCCTCACTGTCATCTGCGTGGCGCTGTGCCATGGCTGTCAGGTTGGTGGCGCGATCATCCAGCGTGCTGGCGCTGCGCTGCAGCGACGCCACCAGAGTGGCCAGCTGGTCGCGCATTGCCCCGATCTGGCGGATCAGTTCACCGATGGCATCAAGACCCGGCTCCGGCATGGGGCTGTTCAGCTCCCCTTTGGCGATGGCGGCGGTGGCTTTGCCGGCGGCCAGCAGTCGCTGTTGGGTCGGCCGTCCCAGCCAGAAGATGAGCCCGGCACCCAGCAGTGCGGCGCACAGCAACAGGCCGTAACAGAGTTGGGTGGTGCTGGCGAGATGGGCCATCTGCTCGGCGGCATACTGGTTGCCGCTGATGACGGTGGCATCCACTCCCTGCCGGTGGGCGTTATAGAGGGTGTGCAGGCGCGCGGCAATCGCTCCCGCCTGCGTCAGATCCCCCGCCTTGATGGCGGGGACAAACTGGGCGTTGAGCAGTTGCCAGAACAGCTCCCCCTGCACTTTTTGCTCCCCCAACAGCAGCTCCCTGAGGGGTTCGTTCAGGTTGCTCTCTTGCCAGAAGCGGTTGCGGCCCTCGAACTCTTGCTGCAGTCGGGCGAGGGTTTGCAGCAACGCCTCCCGCTCCTCCGATTTGGCATGGAGCAGGGTGTAGACCTGCAACTGTGATTCGATGAGGTAGAGGGGCGGCGGCAGAATATCGGCCACCACGTCCTTCCCCTGTCCCATCTGGTCGGCTGCGCTCCGGACCGAGTAAAGCCCGAAAAAGCTGATGGAGATCAGCGTGATAATGACCATGATCCCCAGAACCTGGCCAAAAAGCAGGGATCTGTCGTGAATGTGCTTGAGCATGTTGCCTCCATTCGGCTCCGTCCATGGATAGCATAGCTCTCTGTCGGGATGATGCTGGGTGTGACCAGTAGTCGCGAGTCTGCTCTGGGAAATGGGGGTAGCGGTCAGGGGGGGCGGATGGCACAAAAAAGAACCCCGGCAGATGAGCCGGGGTACAGGGTGGGTGGCGCTATGCCCGTTTTGGTGCCGCTCTGCCTCGACGCAGGCCATCAAGGCTAAACAGCACCAGCGCGCTCCAGATGCAGGCGAAGGTGAGCTGCTTGTCTATCGCCAACTCTTCCCCGTAGAGGGTGACCGCGAGAATGAACATCAAACTGGGGCCTATGTACTGAAAGAAGCCCAGGGTGGAGAGCTTGAGCCGGGTCGCGGCGGCAGTGAAGCAGAGTAGGGGAGCTGTGGTGACGGCACCGGCGGCGATCAGCAGCAGATTGAGGTGCCAATCATTTTCTGTGAGATGGCTGGTGGGACTGTCGGCAAAGCCCCACAGATAGATGGCCGCTGGCGGCAGCATGATCATGGTTTCGATCAGTAGACCGGTGAGGGCATCGAGGGCCAGCTTTTTGCGCACCAGACCATAGATGGCGAAGCTCGACGCCAGCACCAGCGCAATCCAGGGGAGCGAACCAAAGGCGATGAGCTGGATCGCCACCCCGGCAAAGGCCAGTGCGACGGCCCACCACTGCAGGCGGCGCAGCTTCTCGCTCAGAAACACCATCCCCAGCAGCACGTTGAACAGCGGGTTGATGTAGTAGCCGAGGCTGGCATCCAGCATGTGACCGTTGTTGATGGCCCAGATAAACAGCAGCCAGTTGCCACCGACGGTGACCGAGGTAAACGCCAGTGTCAGCAACACTTTTGGCTGGCGCAGCACTGCCTGCACCTTGTGCCACTGACGGCCGAGCAGGGTCAGCACCATCAGCAGCACGCAGGACCAGATCATCCGGTGGGTCAGGATCTCGGCGGCCGGGACGGCAGAGAGGGTCTTGAAATAGATGGGGGCTATGCCCCAAAGGGTATAGGCGCACAGGGCGTAGATGACGCCCTGACGCTGGATCTGTTGCGGCATGGGGATGACCTTTACTGAAGCGTTGGATGCGGGAAAACATCGCAAAAAATCAGTGTAGCGATCCTTTTGCGGGGAAAGAAGCGAATAAACGAAGTTTGAGGGGAAGGGAGCTCGTGGCTGGCCGGTCAGCCTTTACCGCGGCGGATCTTGTCGACATCCATCAAGAGCCACAGCATCAGGGCGATGGCAGAGATCCAGGGGCCCCAGGTCACGTAGGCCTCGCCGTGCCCCAGTACGAAGAACAGCAGGGGCAAACCGATCACCAAAAAAACGACGCTTCCCAGAAAAAATAGCATTTTTGTCTTTATATTTAACATGTTGGCTATTTTGTCATTATAAGGATTGAGCTCTGTGATGGAAGGCCAAAAATGCAAAAGGGGGATATTTCCCCCTTTTTGATCCAATAGTGTTGTTTGGTGGGGTTATTCCAGCTGAATCCAGGTGCTTTTCAGCTCGGTGTACTTCTCCAGTGCATGAAGCGACTTGTCGCGGCCATTGCCGGACTGTTTGAACCCGCCAAATGGCATGGTCATGTCGCCACCGTCCCAGTTGTTGACGAACACGGTACCGGCGCGCAGGGCGCGCGAGCCCTTGACCGCCTTGTTGAGATCCGCCGTCCAGATCGCCGCCGCCAGCCCGTAGTCGCTGTCGTTGCCAAGGGCAATGGCCTCTTCGAGGGTATCGAAACCGGTCACTGCCAGCACAGGGCCGAAGATCTCCTCGCGGAAGATGCGCATCTGCGGGGTCACGTCGTCAAAGATGGTGGGTTCGATATAGAAGCCGCCACTCTCCATATTGGTGCGGTTGCCCCCCAGCAGCAGTTTGGCCCCCTCCTGCTTGCCAATCTCGATATAGCGCAGCACCTGCTCCATCTGGATGTGATCCACCACGGCGCCGATGCGGGTCGCAGGGTCGAGCGGGTTGGCCGAAATCCACTCGCGGGCATGGGCCAGCAGCCGCTCCATAAATTGCGGCTTGATGCTGTTTTGCACCAGCAGGCGGGAGGCTGCAGTGCACACCTCGCCCTGGTTATAGAAGATGGCGCCAGCGGCGCTCTTGGCCGCGGCGTCCAGATCTGGTGCATCCGCCAGTATGATGTTGGGGCTCTTGCCGCCGCACTCCATAAAGGCGCGCTTGAGGTTGGATTTGCCGGAGCACTGCACCAGATGTTTGCCGATCTTGGTGGAGCCGGTGAAGGTGATGCAGTCCACATCCATGTGCATGGCCAGCGCTTCGCCCACGGTGTGGCCAAAGCCCGGCAGCACGTTGAACACCCCGTCCGGAATGCCCGCCTCCTTGGCCAGACCCGCGATGCGCAGGGCGGTCAGGGGGGATTTTTCGGAAGGCTTGAGAATGATCGAGTTGCCGGTAGCGAGCGCCGGGCCCAGCTTCCAGCAGGCCATCACCAGTGGGAAGTTCCACGGCACGATGGCGGCGACCACCCCGAGCGCTTCGCGGGTCACCAGCGCCAGGGCAGACTCCTCTACCGGGGCGACCTGATCGTAAATCTTGTCGATCGCTTCGGCGTTCCAGGCGATGCAGTTGGCGGCGGCGGGGGCGTCATAGCCCATGGCATCGCCGATGGGTTTGCCCATGTCGAGCGACTCCAGCAGCGCCAGCTCCACCTTGTTGAGGCGCATCAGCTCGGCGAAGCGCTGCATGATCAGTTTGCGTTGCTTCGGCGGCAGGCCGCTCCAGCGTTTGTCGTTGAAGGCGTCACGGGCGGCCTGCACCGCCAGTTCGGCATCGGCGGCATCGCAGGCGGCCACCTTGGTCAGCAGCTTGCCGTTGGCCGGGTTGATGCACTCGAAGGTGGCGCCATTGACGGCATCCCGATAGCTGCCGTTGATAAAGGCTTGCGAGGGCAGGGTCAGATGGGCGGCCTTGTGTTGCCACTGGGCCAGGGTCAGGTCACTCATGTTCACTCCTTGAACCGGCAAAAGTCAGTTTCCGCGTATCAATATGCTAAACATCCTGCCGCTTGTAAATCCATCTTGTAACAATTCATTAAACATTGGCCCCCTGCCGACGCGCGTCCTAATGTCAGAAACTGGCGGGGGTGTTGGCCGAAATCAGCATGCACTCCTGCTCGCCACTATTGCGAAAACGGTGGGGGGTGCGGCTGTCGAAGTAGTAGCCATCCCCTGCGCCCAGCAGGTAGATCTGCTCGCCCACAGTCACTTCAACCTCGCCCTTGATGACGATGCCGCACTCTTCACCCTCGTGGCTCAGCATGTCGTCACCGGTGTCGGCGCCCGGTGGCAGCACCTCCTGCAACATACCGATGGCGCGGTTGGCACGGCTGTGCCCGACCAGCCGGTAGCTGATGGGGTGAGTGCCGAGATCCGGCATATCGGCGGCACGGAAGATCACTTCGGTGCTCATTTCGGTCTCTTCGGTGAAGAAGCTGGCCAGCGACATGGGGATGCCTTCCAGCACCTTGCGCAGGGAGGAGACAGAGGGGCTCACCTGATTTTTCTCGATCTGGGAGATAAATCCGTTGGTCACACCGGAGCGCTTGGCCAGCTCGCGCTGGGATAGGGCTGCCGTGGTGCGAACCGCCTTGAGGCGGTGACCGATATCCATCTATAGACACTCCTTGACTGTTTACTATTATTAAAATTGTGTTAAATATCTTATACCACCCTGTTGATGCGTCTAGCTAGGGGTGGCACCAGACAGGGCGATAACGGGCCCTTTTTTATGGATTCAGGTGTTTAATTTAATAGGCATTGGCCGACAGTTGCTAAACACCTTAAGGATGAGGTGACCATGAAACCGATCAGCGACATCAATACGCCCTCCGACATGTCTGCCTTCTGGATGCCGTTCACCGCCAACCAGCAGTTCAAGGCGGCGCCGCGTATCCTGAAGTCGGCAGAGGGGATGTATTATCACTCAGAGGATGGCCGCAAGATACTGGATGGCACAGCCGGACTCTGGTGTTGCAACGCGGGCCATGGTCGGCGCGAGATTGCCGAGGCGGTCTCCCAGCAGATTTCCCACCTCGATTTCGCTCCCACATTCCAGATGGGCCACCCCCTGCCGTTTGAACTGGCCAACCGGCTGGTGGAGATTGCCCCCAAGGGGTTTGGCCACGTTTTCTATACCAACTCCGGCTCCGAATCGGTCGATACCGCGCTGAAAATCGCGCTGGCTTGGCAGCGGGCTCGCGGTCAGGGCACTCGCACCCGGCTGATTGGTCGCGAGCGTGGCTATCACGGGGTCGGCTTTGGTGGCATCTCGGTGGGGGGGATTCCCGGCAACCGCAAGTGGTTCGGCTCCCTGCTGACCGGGGTGGATCATCTGCCGCATACCCTCAACATCGCCAAAAACGCCTTCACCAAAGGGCTGCCCGAGGAGGATGTGGCGCTGGCCGATGAGCTGGAGAAGATAGTCTTCCTGCACGATGCCAGCAATATCGCGGCGGTGATCGTCGAGCCCATCGCTGGCAGTACCGGCGTGTTGATGCCCCCCAAAGGCTACCTCAAGCGGCTGCGGGAGATCTGCACCAAGCACGGTATCCTGCTGATTTTTGACGAGGTGATCACCGGTTTCGGTCGCCTCGGTTCCCCCTTCGCCGCCCAGGAGTTCGATGTCATTCCCGACATGATCACTTGTGCCAAGGGGCTCACCAACGGCGCTATCCCGATGGGGGCGGTGCTGGTGCAGAAGCACATTTATGACGACATGATGGCGGCGGGCAAGGGGGCCATCGAGCTGTTCCACGGCTACACCTACTCCGGCCATCCGGTGGCTGCGGCCGCCGGGCTCGCGACCCTCGAGATCTATCGCAACGAGAACCTGCTCAGCCGCGCCGCCGATCTGGCGGGCTACTGGGAGGAGGCGGCCCATTCGCTGAAGGGCTGCAAGCATGTGAAGGATGTGCGCAACTACGGGCTGGTGGCGGGCATCGAGCTGGAATCGATGCCGGATGCGCCGGGCAAGCGCGCCTACGAGGTATTTGTTCGCTGCTTCGAGAAGGGGGCACTGATCCGGGTGACCGGCGACATCATCGCCCTGTCGCCACCGCTCATTATCGAGCGCAGCCAGATCGACGATCTCTTTACCCTGCTGCAGGATGTGTTGCAGGCACAACCCTAACCCATTTGATGGCCCCGCACTGGCGGGGCCTTGCGTTGGCGCGTATCGGCAAGCGCAACGCAGTCACCACATCAGTCATCACGGAGGATACATGACATACAGGGTCAGCAACTTCATCAACGGCCAGCTGCAGGAGAGTCGCAGCGAGCGCCAGGGTGCCATCTTCAATCCCGCCTGTGGCAAGCAGCAGGGGAGCGTCGGGCTGTCGAGCGCCGCCGAGTGTCAGGAGGCGATCGCCATCGCCGAGCGCGCCTTTGCCGAGTGGTCGCAAACCCCGCCGCTGGTGCGGGCTCGGGTCTTTTTCCGCTTCAAGGAGTTGATGGAGCAGCACAGGGATGAGCTGGCCCAACTCATCAGTCGCGAGCATGGCAAGGTCTTCTCCGACGCGCAGGGTGAGCTGACCCGTGGGCTGGAAGTGGTGGAGTTTGCCTGCGGCATCCCCCATCTGCTCAAGGGGGAGCACTCCCTCAACGTCGGGCGCGGGGTGGACAGCTACTCCATGATGCAGCCGGTCGGGGTTTGCGCCGGTATCACGCCGTTCAACTTCCCGGCCATGGTGCCGCTCTGGATGTTCCCGGTCGCCATCGCGTGCGGCAACACCTTTATCCTCAAACCCTCCGAGAAGGATCCCTCCCTCTCCCTGCGGATGGCCGAGCTGCTCAAGGAGGCCGGTCTGCCGGACGGCGTGCTCAACGTGGTCAATGGTGACAAGGAGGTGGTGGACGTGCTGCTGACCGACCCGCGAGTGGGCGCCGTGTCGTTTGTCGGCTCCACCCCCATCGCCCAGTACATCTATGCCACCGCCTCGGCCCACGGCAAACGGGTGCAGGCGCTGGGCGGCGCCAAGAACCACATGGTGGTGATGCCGGATGCGGATCTCGATCAGGCGGTCTCCGCCCTGATGGGGGCCGCTTATGGGGCGGCGGGCGAGCGCTGCATGGCCATTTCGGTGGCGGTGGTGGTGGGTGACGAGACCGCCGATGCCTTGGTAGCCAAGCTGACACCACTGGTGGAAAAACTGCGAGTCGGCCCGGGGTTGGGCCAGAGTCCGGAGAACGAGATGGGGCCGCTCATCAGCAAGGAGCATCTGGCCAAGGTACGCGGCTACGTGGATCAAGGGGTCGCCGAAGGGGCAACGTTGAGAGTCGATGGTCGCACGCTGAACCACGAGGAGGGTTACTTCATCGGTGGCTGCCTGTTTGACGAGGTGACGCCAGAGATGCGCATCTACCGCGAGGAGATCTTCGGCCCGGTGCTTGCCATCGTGCGGGCGCCGGACTACGAGACGGCACTGCGGCTCATCAATGAACATGAGTACGGCAACGGCACCGCCATCTTTACCTGCGATGGGGATACCGCGCGGGACTTCACGGCGCGGGTGCAGGTCGGTATGGTAGGGGTGAACGTCCCCATTCCGGTGCCGATGGCGTTTCACAGCTTTGGCGGCTGGAAGCGCTCCATCTTCGGGCCGCTCAATATGCACGGGCCGGACGGGGTTCGCTTTTATACCCGGATGAAGACGGTGACGGCGCGCTGGCCCCAGAGCCTGCGCAGTGGTGCCGAGTTCTCCATGCCGACCATGAAGTGACGCGCTGGCGCGTGTTCATGGCCCTCTTGCCCCCGCCGGTCGATGATTGGCGGGGGCGAACTCTGTAAAGGAACAACAGATGCGATTGGGAATTCTCGATTGTGACCGGCTCGATCCCGATCTGGCGGATCGTTTTGGCCCCGTTTACTCCGAGATGTTTATCAGGGGCTTCGCGGCCTTGGCCCCCGAACTGGAATTTCGGGTCTGGTCGGCTCTCGATGGGGAGCTGCCGGAGGATCTGCACGAGTGCGATGCTTGGCTAATCACCGGCTCGCGCCACGACGCCTATAGCGATATCCCCTGGATTCAGGCGCTGCGGGCGTGGATCCGCCAGGCACACGATGCCGACGTCAAGCTGGCCGGGATCTGTTTCGGTCATCAGGTGATCGCCCAGGCGCTGGGCGGCGAAGTGGTGAAGTCCACCAAGGGGTGGGGGCTGGGGGTGGCGGTTCACCCCATGCTGGCGGATGCACCCTGGATGGCGCCGGCGCGGGATCAGATCCGCATTCTGGCCAGCCATCAGGATCAGGTAGCCCTGCTGCCACCGGGGGCGACCCGGCTGGCGGGCAACGATTTTTGCCCCAACTTCATGTTTTTGCAGGGCGATCACATCGTCGCCATTCAGGGGCACCCGGAGTTCTCGGTGGAGTACAACCGGGCGCTGATCGAGCGGCGCCGTGGCCTGTTGCCCGACGAACGCTACCGGAGCAGCCTCTCTTCGCTGGAGGGGGAGGTGGATTCCGCCACCATGATGCAGTGGCTGCTGCAGTTTCTGGGGATTTTGTCGCTGCAGGCTGGCGCGGCCTGAACCCGGTTTGTGGTTTGTCAGTCCCCTCTTCGGGTGCTAGATTCTGTAGCAAAATGAAGGACCAAGCGCTGCGATGTCGGGATCGGGTGATACACTGGCCGCCCTTTGTGGCGGCCAGTTTGTCTGGCTTGATCGCCGCACCAGTCTGAGCCAACCCCGCCTGAGCACAGAGAGTGAAGCCGTGAAACTACAGCAGTTAAAGTATTTGATCGCGATCCGGGATCACAACCTCAATGTATCAGTGGCATCTGATGCGCTCTATACCAGCCAGCCCGGGGTCAGCAAACAGATTGGCCTGCTGGAGAGCGAGCTGGGGGTGCGGATCTTCGAGCGCCGTGGCAAGCACCTGCACCGCATTACGCCGGTGGGGGAAGAGATCATCAAGTGTGCCGAGGCGATGCTCAATATCGAGAGCAAGATCAAGGCGATCTCCCGTGAGTATCTGGACCCGACCGTGGGCACCCTCAATATTCACACCACCCACACCATAGCCCGCTACCTGTTGCCCAAGTCGGTCACCTACTTCACCAAGAAGTACCCCAAGATCTCGTTCCACCTCCATCCGGTGATGTCGGCGAGCAAGGAGCAGATCAGCAAGGGTTACTCCGATTTCTCCATCGTTGCCCACGAGATTGGCTGTGACAAGGAGCTTATCGCGCTGCCCGCCTACCTCTGGACCCTCTCGCTGGTGGTGCCGCAGGATCACCCGCTGGCCAAGGTGAAGAAGCCGACGCTGGAGCAGCTCTGCCACTACCCGATCCTCAGCTACGAGAGCGGTGCCACTGGCCGTCAGGTGCAGGACGAGGTATTCCATGCCGCCGGTCTCGCCCCGAGTTACTACATGACGGTGATGGATGCCGGGGTGATCAAGCGTTACGTGGAGCTGGGCTTTGGCATCGGCATCATCTCCTCGCTGGTGGCCAATGACACCGATGCCTCGGGGCTGGTCTCCATCAATCTGGAGCACCTGTTCAAACCCTGCCCGGCGCAGATCTGTTTCAGCAAGAGCATACTGCTGCAGAACTACATGTATGACTTCATCAGCTCCTTCTCGCCTCACCTCACCAAGGAGGTGATTCAGAGCGTGATGCAGCAGCCGACTCAGGCGCGCATTGACGAGCTGCTGGCTGGGGTGGAGTTGCCCATCTATTGATCCCGATCGGATTCCCGATCGCTGCCGGTTGTCTCTTCTGTCAGGCTGGGCTCTACTCGGGGTTCAGCCTTCTTTTCTGGGCTATCTCCATCGTCCGAGGTCTCTATGTCCCGCATTCTGCTGCTTGCCAATCTCAACTGTGATCATGTGCTCTCCCTCTCCGAACCGCTGGTGGCGGGGGCCCGGCTGCAATATGTGGATCAGGGGCGCAGGCTGGGGGGCGGCGCCGCCAACACCGGTATCGGGCTGGTGTGGGCGGGCCACGAGGTGACCATTGCCTCTCGCATAGGACTGGATGAGGCCGGTGACTGGCTGCTGGAGCAGGCGGCCGGTTACGGGCTGGATTGCAGCCATGTGGAGCGTTTTGGCGGCGAGACCGGCGAACTGCTCATTCTGGTGGACTCCACCGGCGAGCGCACCATACTGCGCCGTCCTCGGCGTCCCGATCTGCCCGGCGAGCTGCCGCTGGAGGGGGTGGATTGCCTCTATGTGAACTATCCCGGCACCGCCATCATCAGCTACATGCGCCAGATGCTCGGCAAGAGCTTCGTGGTGGCCCAGTATCCCAAAGGGGGGCAGGCACGCCGCCCTTGCCATGTGCTGGTGGCCTCCCGCTCCGATCTCGGGGAGGTGAGCGACCCCTGGCAACATGCCCGCCAGCTGGCGGGGGAGCAGCTCGAATGGCTGGTGCTGACCGAGGGCAAGGCGGGGGCCGTGGCCATCCACGGTGACGAGCAGATCCGGGTCGCCGCCCGGCC
This sequence comes from Aeromonas sp. EERV15, assembly GCF_900079845.1. Classification (NCBI taxonomy): domain Bacteria; kingdom Pseudomonadati; phylum Pseudomonadota; class Gammaproteobacteria; order Aeromonadales; family Aeromonadaceae; genus Aeromonas; species Aeromonas sp. EERV15. Next base: position 66,451 of record NZ_FKKY02000011.1, read on the forward strand.
GGTTTCGGTGGTCGATACCACGGGGGCGGGGGATGCCTTCGCCGGTGGCTTGATTCACGGGTTGGCGCGGGGCATGGCAATCAAGGATGCGCTGCAGTGCGCGGTGGATTGGGGGGCATTCGCCGTCGCCTCCGAGAGCTCCATCCCCTCGGTCGCCCTCAAAAACTGGCTGAAACAGCCCCACTGAACCACCTCTCTGGCGGTCGATTCAGGATCGGAACGCGGGCCATATGGCTACTCGTAGAGGGGGCTTGGCGAGGGGGACGGTTCGGGAGATTTACCCGCAATAAAGCGGGCAAACGCCGGGGTAACCCGGCAAGTTTGCGATCAATCAAAGAAAGTGTCGATTTATGTGCATCTTCATCGACACCCGCTGGTGCTGCTCTTAACCTGTCACTCCGCAACTCAGATTAAGAGACAGGTCCCCCTGGTGAACAGGGACGAACCGGTTGTCTCCTGCCTCTTAGCTCAATGTTGTCGTCCTGATTCCTGGCTTGTAGTAAGAGGCAAGTGAGACCATGCAACTGACACGATTTACCGACTACGCCCTGCGTACCCTGACCTTTCTGGCGATTCAGCCAGGGGATCGCCTGTCGACAATTACCGAAGTGGCCGACACCTTTGCGATCTCCCGCAACCATGTGGTCAAAATTGTGCACCAGCTGGGTATCAAGGGGTACATCGAAACGGTGCGCGGCAAGCACGGTGGCATCCGCTTGGGTCGCTCTGCGGTCTCCATCAATCTGCGGGATGTGGTGATGGACATGGAGCACGTGCTCTGCCCGGTCGACTGCAAGCGCGAGAACTGCCGTCTCTCCGGTGGCTGTCGTATTCAGGGCATTCTGCGCCGCGCCATGAATGCTTTCCTCGAAGTGCTGGGTGAATACACCTTGGCCGATGCGGTGCGTGATCCTAATCGTCTCTGCCACCTGCTGGGTATCGAGCAGGATCCCGTCGTGACCATGGCCTGATCGGCGGGCAATAACGAATACGCGATAAAGGGACCTTGATTGGTCCCTTTTGCTTTTGTGCGCAGGTGGTTTTTAACGACTGCCCGGCTGGCGGATCAGGGTGATGGCGCCGTGCAGGCAGGCGAGGCCGCAGGCACCGCAGCCATTGCAGGCATCCATGTTGACGTTGATGCCATCGGCGCTGGCCTTGATCGCCTGCTGGGGGCAGGCATCTTCACAGAGCAGGCAGTAGAAGCCCTGTCTGGCCTGACAGCTCTCCTCGATCTGGACCCGGGTCTGCACCTGACGGCCCAGTTGCAGGTCGAGGGCGCCGGTGGGGCAAGCTCTGGCGCAACTGCCGCAGTAGCTGCACTGGCCGCAGGCGAGATCGAGCACCGGCGTACCGGCGATGGGGCTCCCCTCGTACTCCTCCTGGGTGGCCGGTTTGAGCAGGCCGCGCGGGCAGGCCTTGAAGCACTCGCCGCAACGGTTGCACAGCGAGAGGTATTGGGACTCCTCAATGGCCCACGGCGGGCGCGCTTCATGGCAAACCACGGCGGGCTTGCGGGAAGCTTGCCAGCCTTGCGTCAGCCAACGGAGGAAATAGTGAGTCATGCGCGCCCCTGATACCTATTAGGGGTTAATTTTATCGAAGTTTCGGCAAGCAGGCCAGAGAATAGCGGCCACCAGGATCGCAAGCGCAGTTGCCCTTGTGTAAGCTAGGCGGGTCTTTTTGTCTGGTTGAATGAAAACATATGTGGTTATTTCTCTGGCGTGCGTCCCTGCTCTACGTCTTTCCCCTGCTGATGTGGGCCTATTGCCGCATCAAGGATATCGAGTTCGCCGAGCTCGACACCGGCGTCAACACCCACAAGTGGGTGGTGCTGGCCGCCTACCTGATCTACGTGGTGCTCTGGATTTTGGTTAACCGTTATCTCGAGCTCTTCTTGCGTCAACGGAGTCGCAAATGATCGACCCCGGGCTCTGGGGGATCTTGCTGCCTGCGGCCGTGCTGGCCCTCGGGCTTGGTTGGCTGATCGGGCGGCGAGCGGCCACGGCGCAGGCTCAGGAACTGATGCTGGCGCAGGAGCGCCATCAGGCGCTGCAAGATCGCTTCGACGAGTTGCAGGATGAGCGGATGCAGGGCCAGCAGAAGCTTGATCAGCAGCAGACCCTGCTGATCAAGCTCACCGCGCGCCTCAAGGATGCGGAAGCGACCCTGCGCAGCGAACGGTTGGCCGCCGCCGAGAAGCTGCAACTGCAACAGGAGGCGGAACAGCGTCTCAGCCAGCAGTTCGAGAATCTCGCCAACCGGATTTTCGAGCAAAACTCCGGTAACTTCCGCGAACTGAACCAGAACAGCCTGGACCTACTGCTCACCCCGCTCAAAGAGCAGCTTGAGGGTTTTCGCCGTCAGGTGGGGGAGACCCACGCTCATGAGACGGCCCAGCGCCACAGTCTCAAGTTCGAGCTGGAGCGCCTCGCCGAGCTCAATGCCCGCATGACCGAAGAGGCGGCGGCGCTGACCCGCGCTCTCAAGGGTGACAGCAAGCAGCAGGGCAACTGGGGTGAAGTGGTGCTGGCGCGGATCCTCAGCGAATGCGGCCTGCGCGAGGGCCACGAGTACCACACCCAGGTCAATATCGAGGTGGAGAAGGGCAAGCGCTACCAGCCCGACGTGATCGTCCACCTGCCGCAGGAAAAAGACATCATCATCGACGCCAAGGTGTCGCTGACCGCCTACGAACGCTGGTACAACAGCGATGACGAGCTGGAGAAGGCGGTAGCACTCAAGGAGCACGTCGCCTCGGTGCGCAACCATATCCGCGAGCTGGGCCGCAAGGATTACCAGCAACTGCCCGGGGTGCGCACCCTCGACTATGTGCTGATGTTCGTGGCGGTGGAGCCTGCCTTTTTCACCGCGCTGGAAGCCGATCCCTCGCTGGTGCGCTACGGCCTCGACCACAACATCCTGCTGGTGAGCCCCACCAATCTGATGGTGGCGCTGCGCACCATCGAGAACCTGTGGCGCTACGAGCGGCAGAACCAGAATGCCCGCCAGATTGCCGAACGGGCTGGGCGCCTCTACGAAAAGCTGCGGCTGTTTGTGGAGGAGATGCAGCAGATGGGTGGCAGCCTGCACAAGGCGCAGGAGAGTTACGACAAGGCGATGGGGCGGCTGGTCAACGGCCGTGGCAACCTGATTGCGCAGGTCGAGCGTTTCCGCGAGTTGGGGGTCGAGGTGACCAAGAGCCTGCCTGAACCGTTGGTGGAGCGGGCGCTGGAGCGCGATCAGGATCGGGAGTAGTTATTTCCCTGTGCCGCCATCAGCCAAGGCCCAAACCCTGTTTGGGCCTTTTGCTATCTGCCAGCTGGCCCCTGCTCACTTGTCATCAGAGATCTGCCAAGCAAACGGCCCACCGAAGTGGGCCGTTTTTGTTGGCACTATGGTCAGCAATCAGCGGCTGGCGGCGCGGGCGCTCAGCTCTGCTTTATCGCTATCACTCAGGAAGGCCAGGGTCAGGCCGTTCTGCTGGGCGGTGCGGATCTCGCTCGCCGTCATGCCAGCGGCCGGGGCGGCCACTTCATATTCGTGGGGCAGGTCGATCCCTTCCACTGCCGGGTCGTCGGTGTTGAGGCAGGCCAGTACACCGGCAGCCAGGAACTGGCGGATCGGATGTTCGGTCAGGCTTGCCACTGTGGTGGTCTGGATGTTGGAGGTGAGGCAGGATTCGATGCCGATGCGGTGTTCGGCCAGATAGGTCATCAGGGCCGGATCCGCAATTGCCTTGACGCCGTGGCCGATCCGCTCGGCACCCAGCTCGCGAATGGCTTGCCACATGCTCTCGGGGCCAGCAGCTTCACCGGCGTGTACGGTGACATGCAGCCCTGCATCGCGCACCTTGCGGAAGTGGTCGGTAAAGAGGGTGCCTGGGAAGCCCAGTTCGTCACCGGCCAGATCGATGGCCACCAGTTTGTCGCGAAGGGCCAGACAGGCGGCCAGCTCCTGATTGCACTGCTCGGTGCCGAAGGTGCGGCTCATGATGCCGATCAGGTTGGCCTTGATACCGAAGTCGCGGCTGCCAGCGGCCACGCCGTCGATGATCGCTTCCACTACGCCCTGCGGGTGCAGCTTGTGGGCCATCGCCATGTAGGCCGGGCTGAAACGCAGCTCGGCATAGTCGATACCGGCCCGCAGCAGATCTTCCACGTTCTCGTAGGCGACCCGGCGGCAGGCATCGTAATCGGCCAGCACGGCAACGCCCCAGTCCAGCTTCTTCAGGAAGGCAACCAGGCTCGGCTCGTTTTCAACGATCTGCACGTGGGGGCGCAGCGCTTCCAGCTCAAAGGCGGGCAGCTGGATATTGTGTTGGCGACCCAGCTCGAGGATGGTTTGCGGGCGAATGTTGCCGTCCAGATGGCGGTGCAGGTCGGTCAGGGGGAGAGATCTGTCAATCATGGGGGCACCCTCGTCGAGTCAGGTTTGAAAGCCTGCCATTCTAGGCGGGGCTTTCAAAAAAGATACCCCGTTTACGGCTAAACGGGGTTCTGGCGGGCGGTGATTTGTCAGGGCGTGATGGGAATCGTTTTTCCCCGGGACTCAGGAGAGATCGAGTTCCTTCAGCTTGCGGGTCAGGGTGTTGCGACCCCAACCGAGCAGGCGCGCGGCCTCCTGCTTGTGGCCATGGGTGTGCTCCAGTGCCGTCTCCAGCATGATCCGCTCGAACTGGGGCATGGCATCGGCCAGGATGTCGGTCTCCCCCAGCGCCAGCTTGGCGGCAATCCACTCCTGCAACTGCTGTTGCCAGCAGCCGGGCATGGCCGGTTGACCCGGTTCGGCACTATTGCTGATCGGGGTCAGCAGTTCGGCAGGCAGGTCGCCGACCAGCACCTCCTGCCCCGAGGCCATCACGGTGAGCCAGCGGCAGACGTTCTCCAGCTGGCGCACATTGCCCGGCCAGGGCAGGCGGCTGATATAGGCCTGGGTATCGGGGTGCAGGCTCTTGGCCTCCACATTCAGCTCCTTGGCCGCCCGCAGCAGGAAGTGATGGGCCAGCTGGGGAATATCTTCACGGCGCTCCCTGAGAGCGGGGATGTGGATGCGGATGACGTTGAGGCGGTGGAACAGATCCTCGCGAAACTCGCCATCGGCGACCCGTTTCTCCAGATTCTGGTGGGTAGCGGCGATGATCCGCACATCCACCTGCACCGGTTGGTGGCCGCCGACCCGGTAGAACTGGCCATCAGCCAGCACCCGCAGCAGCCGGGTCTGCACATCCAGCGGCATGTCGCCGATCTCGTCGAGGAACAGGGTGCCGCCGTCGGCCTGCTCGAAGCGGCCGTGGCGGATGTTGTTGGCGCCGGTGAAGGCACCCTTCTCGTGGCCGAACAGCTCCGATTCGATGAGATCTTTCGGAATAGCCGCCATGTTGAGGGCGATGAAGTTCTTGTGGGCGCGCGGGCTGTGCTTGTGCAGCGCATGGGCGACCAGCTCCTTGCCGGTACCGCTCTGGCCGTTGATCAGCACCGAGATGCTGGATCGTGACAGGCGGCCGATGGCGCGGAACACCTCCTGCATCGCCGGTGCCTCGCCGATGATCTCCGGTGTGGCGGTGGTCTCCTGCTGGCGCACCTTGCGCTTGGTGCGCTGCTCTTTGAGGTGATTCTCGGCGCGGCGCACCAGGGTCACCGCTTCGTCGATGTCGAACGGTTTGGGCAGGTACTCGAAGGCACCACGCTGGTAGGCGTTGACTGCGCTATCCAGATCCGAGTGGGCGGTCATGATGATGATGGGCAGATCGGCCTGACGGCGGTGGATCTGCTCCAGCAGGCTCAGACCATCGATGCCGGGCATCCGGATGTCGGAGAGGATCACATCGGGCGAGCGCAGCTCAAGGGCGTGCAGCAGCGCTTCGCCGTCGGCAAAGCTCTCGCAGTTGAAGCCTTCGCTGCCGAGGGTGCGCTCCAGCACCCAGCGGATAGAGCTGTCGTCATCGACGATCCACACTTTGGCTGTCATGGGGTTCCCTTACTTGCGAAGCGGTAGAAAGATGGTGAATTCGGTGTGACCCGGCCAGCTGATGCAGTCAATCCGCCCCTTGTGCTGGTCGATCAGGTTCTGGGCGATGGAGAGGCCGAGCCCGGTGCCCCCCTCCTTGCCGGTGATCATCGGATAGAACAGGGTGTCGCGGATGGCATCGGGAATGCCGGGGCCGTTGTCGATGATCTTGATCTCCGCCGCTAGCCGGTAGCGCTGGCCGTGGATGGTGATCTGGAACGCGGTACGGGTCTTGATGCGGATAAACCCGGTCTGATCGCCCAGCGCTTCGGCGGCATTGCGCACTATGTTGAGAAACGCCTGCTGCAGCTGATCCGGTTCCATCTCGAATTCCGGGATGCTCGGGTCGTAATCCCGCTCGATGCGAACCGAAGGTGGCAATTCCAGCTCTACCAGTCGGCGTACCTGCTCCAGCACCGAATGGACATTGTGCATCTGGTGGCGACCGGGACGCTGGGGGCCGAGCAGTCGATCGACCAGTACCCGCAGCCGGTCGGCCTGTTCGATGATGATGCCGGTGTATTCGCGCAGCGCCGGGTCTGGCAGCTCTTTTTGCAGCAGTTGGGCTGCGCCGCGCAGGCCGCCGAGGGGATTCTTGATCTCGTGGGCCAGGCCGCGCACCAGCTCCTTGGCGGCTTGCTGCTGGGCATGCTGTTGCTGCTCCTGGCTGATCTTCTTCTGCTGATCGATCTTGCGCAGCTCCACCACCATCAGCCGCTGCTCATGGTCGGCGAGCGGGCTGACGCTGATCTCCACCAGTCTGGGTTCTCCCTCCACTACCAGAGTCACTTCGCTGTCGGTAAAGCCTTGCCCTGAAACGAGGCAATGCTTGAGCCGCTGCAAGTCGAGGGAGATATGCTCCAGCAGATGGGGAAGTTCGATGCCGATCAACCGGCGTTCACTGAGGGAAAGTAGCTGTTCCGCCGCCGGGTTGACGAATTGAATGCAGAGCCGCTCATCCATCAGGATCACGGCGGTAAATAAATTATCCAATAGGGTCTTGGCATTATCCGAGCGGGTTGGCACAGGTTTCTCCCTAAAACGGTGCTATGCACCTGTAATGCACCGACATGGTGCATTGAGTTTACCCGCATCGGTGCGCTATATCACCCCTAGTCGGCCTTGGGGGTGGGTGTGGGAGCCGGAGTCACGCTTGCTCTATGCAGGTAAAAGGTGACTGAGCTGGATTTAGCAAGGATCGTACCGTCTTTGGCGAGCAGCTCGAGCCGCGCCTCGTGGGCACCGCGATCGACGTTTTCTACCCGGATCGACAGGCTGTTGCTGACGATGGGGGCGGCTTTGCCATCCAGGGTCAGGCGCACATCGTACTGGGTGGGGGGTTTGGGGTTGATGGTGCCTTGAAAGACGATGTTGCCGGTGTTGTCGCGCAGCGTACTGCCCTGCTCAGGGGAGAGCAGTTCAATGGCCAGCTTGGCCGCCTCTTTTTCCTTCTTGGCATCGGCGCCGGTCAGGCTGTTGAAGTTGTCCACCTGTACCGAACGGGGCGAGCTGCCGATGAGGGGGGCGACCCGCAGATCGACCTCTTTGGCGCTCTTGCCCGGTGGTGGAGCATCTGTGTAGTGGGTGACGCCGCTGCCATCGACCCAGGAGTAAACCTTGGCCGCATCTGCAGCGAACGAGGTCAGCAACAGGAGGGCGAGAGTCCCTACGCCATGTTTGTTGTTCATCCATCTCTCCTTGACGGTATCTTGCTTAATCCTATCAGAGAAAAAACCCGCCAGATGGCGGGTTTGGTCACGATTAAGCAAGCTGGCCGGATTTAAACGGGCAGACTGTTCTGACTTAGACGGAGTAGTACAGTTCGAACTCCAGCGGGTGCGGGGTCATGCGCACACGGTCAACGTCATGCTGTTTCAGCTCCAGATAGGAGTTGATGAAGTCATCGCTGAACACGCCACCACGGGTCAGGAACTCGCGATCTGCATTCAGGGCTGACAGTGCTTCGTCCAGAGAGCCGGCAACGGTCGGCACTTCTGCGGCTTCTTCCGGCGGCAGGTCATACAAGTTCTTGTCCATGGCATCGCCCGGATGGATCTTGTTGATGATACCGTCCAGACCGGCCATCAGCTGGGCTGCGAAGGCCAGGTACGGGTTGGCGGCCGGATCCGGGAAGCGCACTTCGATACGACGGGCTTTCGGGCTCGGTACCACCGGGATACGGATGGAGGCAGAGCGGTTGCGAGCAGAGTAGGCCAGCATGACCGGTGCTTCATAACCCGGCACCAGACGCTTGTAGGAGTTGGTGGTCGGGTTGGCGAAGGCGTTGATAGCCTTGGCGTGCTTGATGATGCCGCCGATGTAGTGCAGAGCCATCTCGGACAGGCCGCCGTACAGGTCGCCCGCGAACAGGTTGACACCGTTCTTGGCCAGCGACTGGTGGCAGTGCATGCCGGAGCCGTTATCGCCGAACATGGGTTTCGGCATGAAGGTGACGGTCTTGTTGTAGGCGTGGGCCACGTTGTGGATCACATACTTCAGTACCTGTACTTCGTCAGCCTTCAGGGTGAGGGTGTTGAAGCGGGTGGCGATCTCGTTCTGACCGGCAGTGGCCACTTCGTGGTGGTGAGCTTCAACGACCTGGCCCATCTCTTCCAGCACCAGACACATGGCGGCGCGGATATCCTGGGAGGAGTCGACCGGTGCAACCGGGAAGTAGCCGCCTTTTACGAACGGACGGTGGCCCTTGTTGCCGTGCTCATACTCGGTGCCGGAGTTCCATGCAGCCTCTTCAGATTCGATTTTCACGAAGCTGTGGCCCATGGTGTTGGAGAAGGTGATGTTGTCGAACATGAAGAATTCCGGCTCCGGCCCGAACAGCACGGTGTCAGCGATGCCGCTGGACTTCAGGAAATCTTCGGCACGCTTGGCGATGGAGCGCGGGTCGCGGTCGTAGCCCTGCATGGTGGCAGGCTCGAGCACGTCACAAACGATGTTCAAGGTGGTCTCTTCAGTGAAGGGATCCAGCTTGGCGGAGGCTGCGTCCGGCATCAGTACCATGTCGGATTCGTTGATACCTTTCCAGCCGCCGATGGAGGAACCATCGAACATCTTGCCGTCTTCAAAGAAATCTTCGTTGACCTGATGAGAAGGGATGGATACGTGCTGCTCTTTACCCTTGGTGTCGGTAAAGCGCAGATCAACAAACTTGACTTCGTGTTCCTGGATCAGGGCCAAAACGTTCTGGGCTGACATGCTAAGTAACCTCCGGTGTTAAAAATCTTTGGGTGAATGCGTCATCGTATTCACATAAGCCAGTATCGTGCCAAGTTTGTGGCAGCTTGATTTCAGCGTCATCCCGCAGGAGATGTGCCCCAAAATCAGGCGGTCATGACTGGTCACGCATCAAATTAGTGCAACGATGGATCGTTTTGGTGCTCTAAAGTGGTGCATATCATACGGTCACTTCCCATCTAAGCAGGGTTTGTCGGGGCGGTCTATGATCCAGATCTGTAGTTGTGCGTGAATGGGCTGCAATTCTGCTAGGCAGATCACAAAGGCGAGAGTACAATTAGCGCCCAATTTTACCCGGTGATTGAGGCGAGAATGTTAGAGAATTTACGCAATATTGCGATTATTGCGCACGTAGACCACGGCAAAACTACCCTGGTTGATAAGCTGCTGCAGCAGTCTGGAACCCTGGACCGTACCACTGATGGTCAAGAGCGTCTGATGGATTCCAACGACCTGGAAAAGGAACGTGGTATTACCATTCTCGCCAAGAACACCGCGATCCGCTGGAATGACTACCGCATCAACATCGTTGATACCCCGGGTCACGCCGACTTCGGTGGTGAGGTTGAGCGTGTTCTGTCCATGGTTGACTCCGTGCTGCTGCTGGTTGATGCCGTTGACGGCCCGATGCCGCAGACCCGTTTCGTGACCCAGAAAGCCTTTGCCAAGGGTCTGAAGCCGATCGTGGTTATCAACAAGGTTGACCGTCCGGGCGCTCGTCCTGATTGGGTTATGGATCAGGTATTTGACCTGTTTGACAACCTGGGTGCCACTGATGAACAGCTGGACTTTAAAGTTGTTTACGCCTCTGCGCTGAACGGCTGGGCCTCCATGGATCAGGACGTTGAGTCTGACAGCATGGAGCCGCTGTTCCAGGCTATCGTTGATAACGTGAAAGCACCGAATGCCGATCCTGAAGGCGGCTTCCAGATGCAGATCTCCCAGATCGATTACAACTCCTATGTGGGTGTTATCGGTATCGGCCGTATCAGCCGTGGTCGCGTCAAGAGCAACCAGCAGGTTACTGTTGTTGGTGCTGATGGCAAGACTCGTACTGGTAAGGTTGGTCAGGTACTGGGTTACCTGGGCCTGGCTCGTACTGAAGTTGCAAGCGCGCAAGCGGGCGACATCATCGCTATCACCGGTCTGGGTGAGCTGAAAATCTCCGACACCATCTGTGATAACAACGCAGTTGAAGCCTTGCCGGCTCTGTCTGTTGATGAGCCGACTGTGAACATGACCTTCCAGGTCAACACCTCACCGTTTGCCGGTAAAGAAGGTAAGTTCGTTACTTCCCGTAACATCCGTGAGCGTCTTGACCAGGAACTGGTTCATAACGTGGCGTTGCGTGTGGAAGACACTGATGACCAGGACAAGTTCCGTGTATCCGGTCGTGGTGAACTGCACCTCTCCATCCTGATCGAAAACATGCGTCGCGAAGGCTACGAGCTGGCGGTATCCCGTCCAGAAGTTATCCTGCGCACCATCGATGGCGTGCTTCACGAACCGTATGAGACAGTCACTGTCGATGTGGAAGAAGCGAACCAGGGTTCCGTGATGGAGCAACTCGGCCTGCGTAAGGGTGAGATGACCAACATGACTCCGGATGGCAAGGGCCGTGTCCGTCTTGACTTCATGATCCCGAGCCGTGGCTTGATCGGTTTCCAGACCGAGTTCCTGACCATGACCTCCGGTACCGGTCTGCTGTATCACAGCTTCGACCATTACGGTCCGCACAAGGGTGGCAGCATCGGCGAGCGTCAGAATGGCGTGCTGATCTCCAACGCAACCGGTAAGGCTCTGACTTTCGCCCTGTTCGGTCTGCAAGACCGCGGTCGTCTGTTTATCGGTCACGCTACCGAAGTATACGAAGGCCAGGTGATCGGTATTCACTCCCGCTCCAACGACCTGACAGTTAACTGCCTGAAGGGCAAGCAGCTGACCAACATGCGTGCCTCCGGTACCGATGAAGCTCAAGTGCTGACTCCGCCGATCCGCATGACCCTGGAACAGGCTCTCGAGTTCATCGACAACGATGAACTGGTAGAAGTTACTCCTAAGGCAGTCCGCATTCGTAAGAAGCTGCTGACTGAGATGGATCGTAAGCGCGCAGGTCGTGCTTAATCCAACGGCTTGAGCTGTTGATGGTCGTCACCGACTGCTAATGGTTTATTGCAAAACGCCCCCAAGCCCCTGGCTTGGGGGCGTTTTTTCATGTCTGGCTATCAGGCGATGACGCTCAAGCCAGCTGGCTGTCAGCCGGTGGGTCGATGGTTCTGTGCCCGATATGAAAAAGCCGCAGCGGGTGAACGCTGCGGCTTTTTGCTGGTACGCAGAGAGGAGTTACTGACGCCAGAAGGAGGGGAAGAACAGCACGGCGACCGTCAGGATCTCCAGTCGGCCCAGCAGCATGCCGAACGATAGCAGCCATTTGGCCGAGTCGGGCAGGCTGGCGAAGTTGGTGCTGGGGCCGACCACGGGGCCCATACCCGGACCTACGTTGGCGACGGCGGTGATGGAGCTGGAGATGGAGGTAAGGGGGTCAAGTCCGATGGCCGCCAGCAGCGCTGCAATCACCAGAATGATGGCGAAATAGGCCAGCACGAAGGAGATCATCGAGCGGATGATGGCGTCATTGACCGTCCGGCCGTTGTACTTCTGCGGAAAGACGGCGGAGGGGTGCATCAGCTGGCGCATCTGTTTTCTGAACAGGGCAAACGCCACCTGTACCCGGAAGATCTTGAGGCCGCCCGCGGTGGATCCTGAGCAGGCGCCCAGTGCCAACAGCACGATGAAGACGATGCTGGCCAGTGGCCCCCAGGTGCCGAAGTCACCGAGACCGAAGCCGGTGGTGGTGAGTACCGAGACGATGTTGAAACAGCTGATGCGCAAGGCATCCATAAAACTGAACAGATCCCGCTGCCACAAATAGAAGGTCATGATGGCCGTCACCCAGACTACCAGCCAGAAAAAGCCGCGTACCTGGGCATCCTGGAACAGGCTGTAATCCTTGTGGTTGAGGCTCTGTACGTAGAGCAGGAAGGGCAGGCCGCCGAGGAACATGAACAGGGTGCCAATCCAGTGTGCCGAGTTGGAGAAGTGGGACATGGATTGATCGGAGGTCGAGTATCCACCTGTACTCAAGGTGGTCATGGCGTGGTTGATGGCCTCGAACATGTTCATGCCGCTGGCCCAGTAAGCCATGAAGCAGAGCATGGAGAGCACCAGATACACCACGACTATGTTGTTGGCCACCGTCTTGGCTCGTGGCGCGCTCTTGTCAGACCAATCCGAGCTCTCGGTCTGGAACAGCTTCATACCACCCACGTTGAGGTAAGGCAGGATGGCGACCGCCATTACGATAAAGCCAACGCCTCCCAGCCACTGCAGGATAGATCGCCATAACAGGATGCTGTGGGCCATATTGTCGAGCCCGGAGAGTACCGTAGACCCGGTGGTGGTCACCCCTGACATGGTCTCGAAATAGGCATCCGCAAAGCCGATGTGATTGATGAAGACAAAAGGCAGGGCGCCAAAGATACAGGCCACTACCCAGACGGAGGTGGTGAGCAGGAACATCTCCCGCACCCCCAGATGAAATTCTGCCTTGCGGCCATAGTGCAGGCAGAGCAGCGCGGCACCATGAGTGATCAGCACCGATTTGAGAAATTCGATGAATCCTTCAGAGCCGGTGAGCAGCGCCAGCAAGGTGGGCAGCCACATGAAGAGCGCCAGCTTGGAGAGCACCAACCCGAGAGTGAAGATAATGGGACGCAGCTTGATCATGTTCGATAACCTGGTCGTTGATTAAAAAAGACCCGGACAATTCCCTTCAGGGAGCCGGGTCTGGTTTGACAGCCTGTGCGCATCAATACGTTACAGGAAGAAAGGACTTGGCTGAAACAGCCGTTCCACTTCAGGGATGTACTTCTTGTCCACCAGGAACATGACGACGTGGTCATCCTGCTGGATTTTAGTGCGATCGTGGGCGATCAGCACCTCATCTCCCCGAACGATGGCACCAATGGTGGTGCCTGGTGGCAGCCTAAGTTCACCCACTGTCTTGCCGACCACCTTGGAGGTATTCTCGTCGCCATGGGCGATCGCCTCAATGGCCTCGGCAGCGCCGCGGCGCAAACTGTAGACGTTGGCGATGTCTGCCCGGCGCACGTGAGTCAGCAGGGCCGAGATGGTGGCCTGCTGGGGTGAGATGGCGATATCGATCGGGCCACCTTGCACCAAATCCACGTAGGCACCGCGCTGGATGAGCACCATGGTCTTCTTGGCACCCATCTTCTTGGCGAGCAGTGCCGACATGATGTTGGCCTCATCCTCGTTGGTCACCGCGATAAAGACATCGATCTGATCGATATGCTCCTCGGCCAGCAGTTCCTGGTCTGACGCATCGCCACAGAAGACGATAGTGTTTTCCAGCAGCTCGGAAAGTTGCTCTGCCCGCTTCTGGTTGCGCTCAATGAGTTTGACGCTGTAACGCTTCTCCAGCTGGCGCGCCAGACCGGCCCCGATATTGCCACCGCCGACGATCATGATGCGGCGGTAGGGGCTCTCGAGGCGTTGTAACTCCGACATCACTGCGCGGATATGGCCTGCCGCCGCCACAAAGAACACCTCGTCATCTGCTTCGATGATGGTGGTGCCTTGCGGACGGATCGGGCGTCCCTGACGGAAAATGGCCGCTACCCGGGTCTCGATGTTGGGCATATGCTCGCGCAGGGTGGAGAGGGCATTGCCCACCAGCGGACCGCCGTAGTAAGCCTTGACCGCCACCAGGCCGACACGACCACCTGCAAAATCAACCACTTGCAGGGCTCCCGGATACTCGATCAGGCGACGGACATAGTCGGTGACCAGTTGCTCGGGGGCGATCAGGTGATCGACCGGCACAGATTCTGGCAGGAACAGGCGGTCCCGCTCGCTGAGATAGGCAGGGGAGCGGATCCGCGCCACCTTGTTCGGGGTGTTGAACAGGGTGTAGGCCACCTGACAGGCAATCATATTGGTTTCGTCACTGTTGGTGACGGCTACCAGCATGTCAGCATCTTGCGCTCCCGCTTCGCGCAGTACCTTGGGGTGAGCACCGTGGCCGTTGACCACCCGCAGGTCAAACTTGTCCTGCAGCTCGCGCAGGCGTTCGCTGTCGGTATCGACGATGGTGATGTCGTTGTTCTCCCCGGCCAGGTTCTCGGCCAGGGTGCCGCCGACTTGGCCGGCTCCCAAAATGATAATTTTCATAGGGAACGTCTACTCACATTGGTGCAGTAAAAGGGGCAGCCAGCGGATGTCTGGCTGCTTTCCTGAACGAGGGGCGTCATCTCTGGTTCAGAGCTTGATCAGTTTGGCGTAGTAGAAGCCATCCATCTCGGCTTCACCCGGTAGGAACTGGCGCCCAGGGCACTCCGGGGTGTCTTGCGGGTGCAGCGGTACCAATTTGGCACCTTTGGTGGCCGCAAGGAAGGCGCGGATCTGCTCGCGGTTCTCTTCCGGCAGCACGGAGCATGTGGCATAAAGCAAGGTGCCGCCGCTTTTCAGCTTGCCCCAGAGGGCATTGAGAATGCGGCGCTGCAGTTCGGCCAGCTCACGAATGTCCTGATCCCGGCGCAGCCACTTGATGTCGGGATGACGACGGATCACGCCAGTGGCGGAGCAGGGGGCATCCAGCAGAATGCGGTCGAACTGGCCCTCTGGCCACCACTGATCCGGGGTGCTGGCATCGCCATGGATCACCTGAGCGGTGAGGCCGATGCGAACCAGGTTCTCTTGCACCCGTTTGAGGCGGTTTTCGTCAGCATCGACGGCAACCACGCCGGCAAGCTTGGGCTGGCGCTCCAGCAGGTGGGCGGTTTTGCCACCGGGGGCGGCGCAGGCGTCGAGTACCCACTCACCCGGTTGTGGGTCGAGCAGTTGTGCAGCCTGCTGTGCGGCGCCATCTTGTACCGAGCAGTCACCCGCTTCGAAGCCGGGCAGCTTGGTCACATCGCAAGGACGCTCCAGCAGGATGCAATCTTCCCCTTCCTCACCGGCTACCGCATTGATGCCCACTTCGGCCATGCGGGCCAGCATCTGCTCGCGGCTCTGGCGCTGACTGTTGTTGCGGATCCACATTGGCGGGCGCTGGTTGTTGGCCTCCATGATCAATTCCCACTGATCAGGGTAAGCCTGGCGCAGCCGTTTGGTCAGCCACTCTGGATGACCAAGGCGAATGTTGGGTACCCGGTCGATGCGCAGCAGGATGACTTCAGCGCTGCGCTGGAAGTTGCGCAGCACGCCGTTGATCAGGCCACGCAGGGAGGTACCCTTGAGCAGTTTGACGGCATTGACCGTCTCGGCTACAGCGGCGTGGGCCGGAATGCGGGTATAGATGAGCTGATAGAGGCCGACCAGAATGAGGTAATGAAAGATGCGGCTCTTGTTCTTGAGCGGCTTGTCCATCATCTCGCTCACCGCCGCATCGAGGCGGGGTAGCCAGCGCAGGGTGCCATAGCAAAGTTCTTGCAGGAGGGCGCGGTCGCGAGGCGCAACCTTCTCCTGGGCAGCAGGCAGAACAGCGGAGAGAGATTGACCCTGATCCAGCACCTGTTGAATAACGAGAGCAGCCTGTGCGCGTGTTTTCATAATGTTACCTTAGATGCGCAAGTCGGGACCTGGGCCCCGCTTGTGTCAATTCAGTTCAATTGCGTGCCGGGTTCAAACCAGTCGCGGCGAGAGTTCAGCAGATCTGCAACCGACATGGCTTTTTTACCGGGTGGCTGCAGGGTCAGCAGGCGCAAGATGCCTTGGCCGGTGGCGATGTCGATCCCCTGTTTGTCTGCGTTGAGCAGGGTGCCGGGTTGCTGACCGTGCTCGCAGGCGATGACCTCTGCTTGCCATACTTTGATGGTTTGGTCAGCCACCTCAAACCAGCTGATAGGCCAGGGGTTGAAGGCTCGGATACAACGCTCAATCGTCACTGCGTCCATTGACCAGTCGATGCGAGCCTCCTCTTTGGAGAGCTTCTCGGCGTAGTTGGCCAGCGCATCATCTTGCGCGTCGGCCGCTGTTTCACCGGCCGCCATGGCATTGATGGTATCGACCAGCGCCTGCGGGCCCAGTTCCGCCAGCTTGTCGTACAGGCTGGCCGAGGTGTCGTCTGCCGAGATGGGGCAGTTTACTTTACGGATCATGGCGCCAGTATCGAGCCCCACATCCATCTGCATAATAGTGACACCGGTTTCGTCATCGCCTGCCCAGATTGCGCGCTGGATCGGCGCAGCACCGCGCCAGCGTGGCAGCAGCGAGCCGTGGACGTTGATGCAGCCCAGCGGGGGGGTATCGAGCACAGCCTTGGGTAGGATCAGGCCATAGGCCACCACCACCATCAGGTCGGCACCCAAGGCGGCCAACTCGGCTTGCGCCTCTTCTTTGCGCAGGGAGGCTGGTTGGTAAACCGGCAGATTGTGGGTCAGGGCCAGCTCTTTGACCGAGCTGGCGGTGAGCTTCTGACCGCGACCGGCAGGCTTGTCAGGCTGGGTATAAACGGCAACGACCTCGTGGTCGGAAGACAACAACGCCGCCAAGTGACGGGCGGCGAAGTCGGGAGTACCGGCAAAAATCAGTTTCAGTTTCTTCAATGCAACAGGTCCTCAGAGGGCTTTGCGATCTTCACGGGCCATTTTTTCCAGCTTCTGACGAATGCGCTGGCGCTTGAGTGGGGACAAGTAATCCACAAACAGCTTGCCGACCAGATGATCCATCTCATGCTGGATGCAGATAGCGAGCAGATCGTCCGCTGCCAGTTCGAATGACTTGCCGTGACGATCCAGTGCTCTGATGGTGAGCTGTTCGGCGCGAGGTACCAGGGCACGATGTTCCGGGACGGAGAGGCAACCCTCTTCAATGCCGGTGCTGCCGCTCTGCTCGAGGATCTCCGGATTGATCAATACCAGAGGATCTTCACGGTTTTCAGAGACATCGATCACTATGATGCGCTGATGAATGTTGACTTGAGTTGCGGCCAGGCCAATGCCTTCCTCCGCATACATTGTTTCGAACATATCATCTACAATGTGTTGTAACTCGGGTGTAAAGGTCTCGACAGGGGCTGCTACAGTGCGCAGACGTTCATCGGGAAAGCGCAATACATCTAGAATGGCCATAGTTTTTTCTTTCGTTTCGTATAAATGCAGTCAAATATTGGCGTAATTCTAGTCATTTACGCCGACAAAAAACAGCAACACTTTGCGTGCAGAAGTAACAGGGAGTGTTATGTATCTGAAGCAAACCATCTTCGCCTGTTTGTTGGTGACCGTGGGCCAGTCTGCCCTGGCCGACCAGTTGAAGCTGAAGCAGGGTTATCCCGACAGTTATGTGGTGCAAAAAGGCGACACCTTGTGGGATATCTCCGGCCAGTATCTGGCAGAGCCCTGGCTGTGGCCGCGCCTCTGGAACATTAATCCGCAGATTGCCAACCCGCACTGGATCTATCCCGGCGATGTGCTGCACCTGACCTGGGTCAACGGGGAGCCCCGTCTTGGCAAGGAGATACAGGGGGGCAAGCAAGTTATTCGCCTTAGCCCCAAAAACCGCTATGAGAACAAAGCCAACCCTATTCCAACCTTGCCCATCAGCGAGATCGGCCCTTTCTTGCAAACCGACCATATTCTGGCAGATAGCCAGCAGCAGAAGACTCTGCCTTATCTGCTGGGATCGGACCAGAAACACATAGGCATGCTGGAGGGGGATACCCTCTATGTGCAGGGTTCACTGACGCCGGGGCAGGTCTATGGCGTCTATCACCCCGGAGTGATCTACAAGGATCGTGAAACCGGTGAACTGCTGGGCCAGGAGGCAATCTTTGCTGGTGTGGTGCGGGCTGTAGCGCGTCTTGATGGCGACCGGACCAAAGTAACCTTGACCCATAACCAGCGCGAAGTGCTGCAGGGTGACAAGGTGATGCCATTACCCGCGCAGGAGAACATGCCTGCTGTATTTATGCCCCGAGCCGCGCCTGCTATTACCCCCGGTTACATTATCGGTTTGCCAAACAAGACCCGTGGGGGGGGCAAGTTTGATGTGGTGCTGATCAATCGGGGGGCCCGTGATCAACTGGTCGCCGGGGATGTGCTGGATGTCAAACGCCCTGGGGCCGCTTTGGTAACCAAAAATGGCGATGTGCAGTACAAGGAGCTGTCGTCGGTCTTTAACCGGGTGTTTTACAGCAGTAATAACAAGGCACCACTGCCTTCCGAAGCGATTGCCCGAGTCATGTTGTTTAAGGTCTATGACAAGCTGAGCTACGGTCTCATCATGCAGAGTAATGACATGGTGAGCTCGGGTTATCAGGTCACTCATTTCTGACGTGACTTATCCAGATGAGCGTCTGGCGCTCTGGCTGACCCTGGATGCAGTCGCCGGTATTGGCCCGGTGACTGCTGCCCGCTTGCTGGAGCGGGTTGGGGGTGACATTCATACCCTGTTCCAGAGTGATGAAGCGCAACTGCATGGCATAGGCTTGTCGTCAGAGCAGATTAAGCAACTGCGCTGGCCATCGCCGGTTGTTGAGCAGAGCCTGGCTTGGGCCGCGTTGCCCGGCCACTTCCTTATTCCGCAAGACCATCCGGTTTATCCATCCTTGTTGCGGGAAATCCCCGCCGCCCCTTTGCTGCTCTACTGTCGCGGCGATCTCACTGCACTGTCACTGCCTCAGTTGGCGATGGTCGGGACGCGCCATCCCACCTATGCCGGCAAAGACAATGCCTCTCGCCTCAGTGGTGAGCTGGTCGCCTGTGGGTTGGCTATTACCTCCGGGCTGGCGTTGGGCATTGATGGTGTTTGCCATCAGCAAGCGCTGGCTTGTGGAGGCATCACCCTTGCAGTGTTGGGCTCGGGTCTCGACAGCCTCTATCCCAAACGCCATCAGGGGTTGGCAGGACAGATTCTGGAGCATGGTGGTTTGCTTATCTCCGAGCTGGCGCCGGATAAGGGGCCGCTCGCTGAACATTTTCCTCGGCGCAACCGTATTATCAGTGGTCTGTCGTTGGGAACTCTGGTGGTGGAGGCGACCGAACAGAGCGGTTCATTAATCACCGCCCGTTATGCATTGGAGCAGGGGCGAGAGGTGTTTGCAGTGCCCGGCGCACCGCAAAATGCCCAAGCCATAGGGTGCAACAGATTAATTCAGCAGGGGGCCAAACTTGTGCTGAGTGCGGCCGATATAGTGGAAGAGCTGCCTGAGTGGAGCGTTCAGCCGCAGTGGCCGGCTGCATCATCTGAGCAACAGCATAATAGCGAATTGCCTTATGCCGATTTGTTGGATAACGTAGATTATGAGACCACGAGCGTGGATACCGTTGCCGAGCGGGCCCAGCTTCCTGTCGAAGTGGTATTAGGCAGGTTGGTAGAGCTGGAGCTGGCCGGTGCAGTGATGGCGGTAGCCGGTGGATACGTCAGAGCGAGGAGGGCGAATCATGTTTGATGTATTGATGTACCTTTTCGAGACCTACATCCACAGCGATGCAGATGTGATGGTCGAGCAGGATGAGCTAAGCGATGAGTTGACTCGGGCCGGTTTCGATAAAGATGAAATCGACAAGGCACTGAATTGGCTGGAGCGACTGGCCAACTTGCACGATAGCGAGCGAGAGATCTATGTCACCGCCAGCGCGCAAGGCTCGATGCGTATCTATGCCCCGCAGGAGCTGGCTCGCCTCGGCACCGAGTGCCGTGGTTTCCTGCTCTTCCTGGAGCAGGCTCAAGTCTTGAATGCTGAAACCCGCGAAATCTGTATCGAGCGCCTGCTCGAGCTGGATAAACCGGATATCGAGCTGGATGACCTGAAGTGGGTCGTTATGATGGTGCTGTTCAACGTACCGGGCAGTGAAAATGCCTACCAGCAGATGGAAGAGCTGGTGTTTGATGAGTCAGACGGCGTCATTCACTGACAGTCCGGTGCCGCGCTGGTAGAATTCAGGCCATCTGGATTTCAAGGCGCGGCCCATGTCAAAAATCGATCATCACCTCTTTTCAGCCCACGAACATGCCTTCGAGCGCGAGCCGTGCCCGCAGTGTGGGGCCGAACTGGTGATGCGCCAGGGCAAGCATGGCCTGTTTCTTGGCTGCTCCACGTACCCTTCCTGTGACTATATCCGCTCCCTGACACCATCCGGCCGCGACATCGAAAAGGTGCTTGAAGGCTCTGCCTGTCCCGATTGTGGACAGCCGCTGGCGATCAAGAAGGGGCGTTACGGTCTGTTTGTTGGCTGCACCCACTATCCGGCCTGTCAGCACATCGAATCCTTGCAGGAGAGTGACGATACCCAGATCCTCTGCCCCGCGTGCGGCAAGGATCATCTGGTGAGCCGAACCTCCCGCTACGGCAAGCAATTTTACTCCTGTGATGGCTATCCCCATTGTAAATATGTGGTGAACGACAAGCCGATCCCCATGCCGTGCCCAGCGTGTGGTTGGGGCATCATGGTCGAGAAAAAAGTGCGGGGAAATCTGCGCTGGGTCTGTCCGCAAAAGAAATGCGGCCACCAAAGTGAGCAGGTATAATCGCGCCGCCGCAAGCAGATAAAAACGTTTTCGGTGAACATCATCCCCCACTTGGAGTAAGGACATCTTCACCATGAGTAAACCCTTTGTTGCCGTCTTGATGGGCTCTGATTCTGACTTTCCGGTGATGCAAACCACCCTTGAGGTGCTCAAGTCGTTTGATATCACCGTGGAAGTTAAAGTGACCTCTGCGCACCGCACTCCGGCAGCGACCCATCAGTATGTGACCGATGCCGAGGCCCGTGGCTGCAAGGTCTTTATCTGCGCTGCCGGTCTGGCTGCTCATCTGGCGGGTGCCGTTGCTGGCATCACCACTCGCCCGGTGATCGGCGTGCCTATCGATGGCGGCCCGCTCAAGGGGCTGGATGCGTTGCTCTCTACCGTGCAGATGCCGGGCGGTGTACCGGTGGCGACGGTGGCAATCGGCAAGGCCGGTGCCAAGAACGCAGGTTACCTGGCCGCGCAGATGCTGGCGGTGGCTGATGATGAACTGGCGGTCAAGGTTCGTGCCGAACGTCAGAAGAATGCCGAAGAGGTGATGGCCAAGGATGCCGCCCTGCAGGCTCTACTCAAATAAGTCGGTCGCGATCTGAAGTGAAGATGACGTATTTTGCCTGCACTCCAGCCAGCACGTCTATCCGCCATGGTCGCTGCCACCTTGATTCAATTTGCAACCAAGTGATGAGGCGGCAGCCAGACTGCCGCATTTTTATATGCCAAACAAATTTGAACTCGCAGTTACCGCTCTCCAGCAGGATGGGGTGATTGCCTACGCAACCGAAGCCGTGTTTGGCTTGGGTTGTGATCCTGACTCCGAGGTTGCGGTGCAGCGGCTGCTGGCCATCAAGCAACGCCCGGTGGAGAAGGGACTGATCCTGATCGCGGCGGATCTGGAACAATTGCAGGATTATATCGATCTGAGCCTGCTCACCAGCGAACAGCTGGCACGGGTTGAGGCCAGCTGGCCCGGCCCTTTCACCTGGATCATGCCGGCCCGTGCGACGACACCGGCCTGGCTGACTGGACAGTTCGACACCCTGGCGGTGCGCGTCACTGCCCATCCTCAGGTGCAGGCGTTGTGCCGTGCCTTTGGTAAGCCACTGGTCTCCACCAGTGCCAACCTGACCGGTGAGGAGCCTGCCCGTCGGGTGGCCGATATCGGTGAGCTGCTGGCAAGCAAGCTGGCCTATATCCTGCCCGGCGAAGTCGGAGGGAATGCCAATCCGTCCGAAATCAAGGATGCTCGCACTGGTTCCATTATTCGCCCCTCCTGAGGTGGCGGGGCATGCTGATTTACCGTCATGGTGATGAGATCATGGCGTGATACCACAACAAAAATGGACAGGACGTTCAAGATCCTGCCTGACTGGAGACAAGATGAGCAAACCGGATGTGGCCCAGGTCAAGGCCTTCCTGTTGCAGTTGCAGGATGAGATCTGCCGTGGTCTGGAGCAGGCTGACGGCGGCGGACACTTTGTGGAAGATAGTTGGAGCCGTGAGGGTGGTGGTGGCGGCCGCACCCGGGTGCTGCGCCACGGTGTTGTGATCGAACAAGGGGGCGTCAATTTCTCCCATGTCTATGGCGATGCCATGCCTGCCTCTGCTACGGCACATCGGCCCGAACTGGCCGGTCGCAAGTTCGAGGCGATGGGAGTGTCGCTGGTGATCCATCCGCACAACCCCTATGTGCCGACCAGCCATGCCAACGTCCGTTTCTTCATCGCCGAGAAAGAGGGTGAAGAGCCGATCTGGTGGTTTGGCGGTGGTTTCGATTTGACCCCCTTCTACCCGTTTGCCGAGGATGTACAGCACTGGCATCAGGTCTCCCGTGATCTTTGCCTGCCTTTTGGTGATGAGATCTACCCCGAGTTCAAATCCTGGTGCGACCGCTACTTCTTCCTCAAGCATCGCAACGAGACACGGGGGGTGGGTGGTCTCTTCTTCGACGATCTGAATCGCTGGCCCTTTGCTGACTGCTTCGCCTTTATGCAGGCGGTAGGTCGGGGTTATCTCGATGCCTACCTGCCGATCATCGAGCGACGCAAGGAGCTGCCCTATGGCGAGCGGGAGCGGGAGTTCCAGCTCTATCGCCGCGGTCGTTATGTGGAGTTCAATCTGGTATACGATCGGGGCACCCTGTTCGGGTTGCAGACCGGTGGACGTACCGAGTCGATCCTGATGTCGATGCCACCGCTGGCCCGCTGGGAGTATGACTGGCAGCCGGAAGCGGGCAGCCCCGAAGCCTTGCTCTACAGCGACTACCTCACGCCCCGCGAGTGGCTGTGACCCGAGGGGCCATGATGGCCCCTTTTTGCTGACCGATATTCGGCTTGTTCCCGAGTGGGAAAACCCGTTAAATCGGAATATTGCCCTCTGATGGAACTCTTTGATGGATCGTTATCTGGTTTTTGGCCACCCGGTGCGCCACAGCAAGTCCCCCTTCATTCATACCCTGTTTGCCAGACAAACCCAGCAAGAGCTGGAGTATGGGCTGGCCGAGCCTGCTGTCGACGAGTTTGCTGACACCCTGCACAGCTTCTTTGCTGAGGGAGGGAAGGGGTGCAATGTCACAGTGCCTTTCAAGGAGCAGGCATTCGCGCTGGTCGATCAGTTGAGCCCGAGGGCCAAGCGGGCGGGCGCAGTCAATACCATCAAGCTGACCGATGATGGCGTACTGCTGGGCGACAATACTGATGGTGCAGGACTGGTAGCGGATCTTAAAGCTCATGGTGTGACGTTGGCAGGCAGCCGGATCTTGCTGCTAGGGGCTGGTGGGGCGGCCCGCGGTGCGTTGGCGCCGCTGCTGGCCGAGAAGCCGAGTGAGCTGGTGATTGCCAACCGCACGCACGGAAAAGCTCAACAACTGGCTGCCGAATTTCACGATCTGGGTACGGTCACTGCCGAGGTCTTTGAGTTATTGACTGGGCGGTTCGATCTCATCATCAACTCTACTTCGGCCAGTTTGCAGGGTGAGCTACCACCGCTGGCCCCCGCCATTATCCATGCGGATATTGCCATCTACGACATGATGTACGGCGCAACGCAGACCCCTTTTATTAGCTGGGCCAAACAACATGGTGCCCGGCTAGCCATGGATGGACTCGGCATGCTGGTGGAGCAGGCTGCTGAAGCCTTTACCGTGTGGCGTGGAATCCGTCCAGGGACTAAACAGGTATTGAGAGAGTTGAAACGTAATCTGGGGATCCTATGAACCAAAGTATTTTGTTTCCTGACCTGATGGAGTGGCAGGCTAGCGAACAGCGGGTGCGTTTTCCCGCCCAGCAAATGGGAGCGCTGATAGATTGTTACATCAGCCAGCGGCGACTGGAGAAAATGACGGGTCTGGTGCTGACCCGGGAAGATGACATCGTCAGAGCCTTCGAAAGTGTGCGCTTTGACATCGAGGATGCTGCAGAGAAACTCATTGAAGAACAAGAGTTTGCTGAGGATGGCGCCATCTATCTCTGATTATTCGAAGTTTTTTTGTCTTGTAGCGGAACTACTTTGAAATGGTGCTGACTAACTAGATAGTTGAGGTAGTGCTAGCTAGTCACCTTTATAACTCCCCGGTATTCGTACTGGGGATTTTTTTATCTGCATGAAAATAAAAGATTTTTTCTTAACCTGTGAGTTGTGAAACTAAATTACAGAAATTACTTTCACTTTCTGCTGCTTTGTCGTACAGTTCTCTGCGTAGGGTACAGAGGTAAGATGTTCTATCTTTCAGACCTTTTATTTCACGTAATTGAATGTAGCTGAATAGCTGCCCCGGTGAGGTTCTCGTCGGGGTATTTTTTTATGGATGGCATTTAGAGTAAATGCTTTAAAATGCTGGTGCGTTTGATAGAATAAGGCTGCTGCTTGAGGAATACCTGTCGTCTGGTACTCTAAATTCAGCTTCTTCTCAATTTTTGAACTTATTGTTTCAGGCTGGATGGCATCACTGTCGTCCGGCCTCATTTTTATCCATCGTTTTAAGTTATGTAACTTAATTTCAAGTTTTCAGATTTTTTGTTATTTAACTTGGTGTTAAAAGAACAAAGCTGAAAACGATACCAGCATCAAGGTATGTTAATTATCGATGCAAAATTTAAATCTAACCATATGAAAAATATGAATTAATTTGTTTATTGTTGGGCTTTGACATTGAGATGATGCCGCAATGACAATGAAAGCGGCAATCTGAAACCCTTTCAATCAGCGGAGGAGTACTCCGCCAATTGCAAGGATGGCGAGGAGTAGATTATTCCCCGGCAGGTTCGTGTTGATCGGCGTCTGCGAGTTGTTGATCATCACCGCTGAGATACCATTCGGTGAGAGTTTGTTCCAACTTGTCCAAACCAATATTGGTAGTAGACGAGAAGGCGGCCACCTGGATCTGTGAGCCCAGATTGGCAACGGCTTGGCGCACCTTGATCACCTGATTATTGCGCGGACCCGGACTCAGTTTGTCGGCCTTGGTCAGCAGCAGCATCACAGGTAGATCACGGTGGGAGCTCCACTCCAGCATGTTCATGTCGGTATCTTTGAGCGGGTGGCGAATATCCATCAGGATCACCAGACCTTTCAATGATTCACGGCACTGCAGATACTCTGCCAGTGACTTTTGCCACTTGAGCTTCATTTCTAGCGGAACTTGCGCATAACCGTAACCCGGCAGGTCGACCAGGCGCTTGCCCGGCTCCAGTTCAAACAGGTTGATTAGCTGGGTTCGACCGGGTGTTTTACTGGTACGAGCCAGGTTCTTGTGTTTAGTTAAGGTGTTCAATGCAGATGACTTACCGGCGTTGGAACGGCCGGCAAACGCGATCTCGACACCCCCATCATTTGGCAGGTGGCGGATGTCGGGTGCGCTGGTCACAAAATGCACCTTATTGAAATTCAGAGTTTGTGTATCCAACGTAAATTCCCCATGGAGATAGAGGGTTATAGAGTTACTTTTTTGTAAAATGGTGTAAAATAGCGTCGCTTAAACGCGTTTATTTTAACATGCCTTCAGCGGCATGGGATCTGGAAGCCTAATAACGAAAAGTTGGAACGCCATGAAGAACCTAGTCATTACTCTTGCTCTGATGGTTGGCGTAACGGGGATGGCACAAGCCAAGGGCGATGCCGCTGCGGGACAGACCAAGGCTGCCGTTTGTGCGGCGTGTCATGGACCGGACGGAAACAGCCTGATTGATATGTACCCCAAAATTGCTGGTCAGCATGCATCATATATCAAAAAGCAGTTAGTTGAACTGAAGGCTGCCGCTTCTGGTCAAATTGGCCGGGTTGCACCTGTGATGGGGCCCATGGCATTGCCCTTGTCGGAACAGGACATGGACGACCTGGCGGCTTACTTCTCCAGCTTGAAAGTCACCCCGATAGCCGTGCCTGACGACGTGGTCGAAGCTGGCAAGGCGCTCTATATGGGCGGTGACATAAGCCGTGGTTTGGCTGCCTGTACGGCTTGCCATGGCCCCCGAGGCTCGGGTGTCGAACAGGCCAAGTATCCAAGCCTGTCCGGCCAGCACCCTGCTTATATCAAAGCTCAGCTCACCGCATTTCGTGCAGCTGCGCGGGATAACGACCCCAATGGTATGATGCGGGACGTTGCTAAGAAGCTGACTGATCAGGATATCGAAGTTCTGTCTAAATATGTGGCGGGCCTGCACTGATACCGCCGATATGGTCGATTTGAGTTGAAACGGGGAGCCTTGGCTCCCCGTTTTTTATGGTTTTGCGATAATGCTCGGTTTAATCCCCCCGTTCTGTAAGAGATCTTCCATTCTCACGGCAGGCCAAGGCTCATTAAATTGCATACAATTTTAAATATTTATTATTTATCAATTAATTATGTGCAGCTTGGTATTTTTCGGCATATTGAGAATGTTTTGAGTGGATTGAGCCACCTTATAGAGTTGATACAGTAGGCTCAATGGATTCACCCACGGATTGGGTGGCGGTTTTCACAACGGGATGTTGTGAGCAGAGGATGGCAGGCGTGGCGGGATGCCATGAGCTCGCAAGGGATTGAAGGATCAGGATGGTGGCCATCTCCGGAGCGGGATGGGTTGCGGGATGCAAACTCCCCGACACGATGGCAGGATGCGGTCGAGGCGGGTCAAACAGGCACACGCACATTCAGGAACGACTTAACATAAGGTCAGGATGACCACACCAAGATATGACGTGATGAGAAGTCTTAAGCAGAAAGGGTAAAGTGTACTGTTTTGCCCTTCAGGATCTACTCGCATAAACATATCAAGGCAGCTTCGGCTGCCTTTTTTCGTTGGGGTCATTAACCCGATTAGCCATTCTGTGTCAAAATACCAGCAACATGCCCAGAGGATACCGATCCTGCGGTGTTCAGTGGTCACTTTTGGCCGAGTTGGGGCGAGATCCTGTTCTTGTTCCATCCTTACTGTTCCTCGCATCGTATCCCACCGGGTCAGATCATCCCGGGTTCGGGTTCAATCCAGTTATTTTTCGGAGTTAGCCATTCATGTCTGCTAAACAACCCACTCGCAAGCCTACCGGTAAGCGCCAAGAATCTGATGTCAGTGCTCAGGAAGGTCGTGAGCGTAAGCGGGCTGCCAAGCGCAAGGGCCTGAAGGCAGGTTCTCGTCAGCAAGCCGAGCAACAAAACAATAACTCGAATAAGCAGCCCAAAGACCCACGGATCGGTTCACGCAAGCCGGTTGTATTGGTGCTGGATGAAAAGCAGAAAAAGCCGACGACGACCAAGCCGGTAAAAGAGAAGAAACTGGCGATGACGCCTGAGCAGGAGCTGGCCTCTATCGAAAATGATGATCGCTTGAATGATCTGCTGGATCGTCTTGATGCCGGTGAAACGCTGGAAGCTGCCGAGCAGGCGTGGGTTGATCAGCGGGTTGACCGCTATCAGGTGCTGATGGATGAGCTGGGGATCATCGATAACGATGAAGACGAGGATGACCTCCCGTTCGATGGTGATGATGATGCCGGGTTCGACGAACCACAACAGCCTGCTTCCGAAGAGGAGCTGTGGGATCGTTTCACTCAGGTTGATTACAAGCCTGAGCCAAAACCTGAGCCGAAGAAAAAGTGATGAGTGAGTGGATGCTGGCCGCCCTGTTGGGCGGCCTGATTTTGTCAGGCTTGGCCATCTATGCCGGTATGCTGCTAGCCAGGCTCAAACGACAGCAAGGGATGCAGTCGCAGGCGATTGCTGCCCGCAATGAGCTAATTCTGGATAGTGTGCGAGTCATTGCCCATGCGGTGCAGGAGGGACAGTGTGACTATTCCGAAGGTGCCATTCGACTGACCAACCTGTTAGATGCGTTGCAGATCAAGGGTGGGCGTGTGTTTGCAACCGAGTTCCCGGGTCTGTACGGATTGTATGAGAAGGTGAAAGATATGCCGACTCATGAGGCCAGGCGAGCCCTCAAGCGCAACCAAGTGATGAGGATGGATCTCGACCGCAGTGGCTACGAGGCTGAGCTGGAGGCTCAGATCCTCAAGGATGTGGCCCAACTGAAGGATTTTCAGTTAGGCCGATGAGCCGTCAATAACAACAAGAGAGGAAGCGAGCGTGCAAGCAGAACAGATTGTGTGGGATCAGGCCCTGATCGAAAAATATAACTACAGTGGCCCGCGATACACCTCTTATCCCACTGCGCTGGAGTTCAACGAGAGCTTCGGCTATCCGGATTTTGTCCGCGCTGCCGGCCAGTATCCCGAGCGCAATCTGTCGCTCTACGTGCATATCCCTTTCTGTCACAAGCTCTGCTATTACTGCGGCTGCAACAAGGTCATTACCCGCCATCAGCACAAGGCTGACGAGTACCTTGACTACCTCGAACAAGAGATCAAGGCGCAGGCTCCGCTCTTCAAACATCGGCTGGTCACCCAGCTGCACTGGGGCGGTGGTACACCCACCTATCTGGATGAAGCGCAGACGCGCCGCCTGATGGCGATGCTGCGTGAGCACTTCCATTTCGCCGAAGAGGGGGAGTTCAGTATCGAAGTCGATCCGCGCGAGATCGCCATTACCATGCTGGATGTGCTGCGAGACGTCGGCTTCAACCGTATCAGCCTTGGGGTGCAGGATTTCAACAAGGATGTGCAGGTCGCGGTCAACCGCGAGCAGGACAACGACTTTATTAAAGCCATGTTGGAACGGGCCCGCGAACTGGGTTTCCGCTCGACCAACCTAGACCTTATCTATGGCTTGCCGCATCAGGATCGTGCCAGCTTCCACCATACGCTGGAAGAGGTGCTCAAGACGGATCCGGCGCGCCTCTCCATCTTCAACTATGCCCATCTGCCGAGTCGCTTTGCCGCCCAGCGCAAGTTGAAAGAGGCGGATATGCCTGCTCCGCAGGAGAAACTGGCCATGTTGCAGGATACTATCTCCTTCCTCACCGGTCAGGGTTACCAGTTTATCGGCATGGACCATTTTGCCAAACCTGATGACGAGCTGGCGGTCGCGCAGCGCGAGGGCAAGCTGCACCGCAACTTCCAGGGCTATACCACCCAGGGTGATTGCGATCTGCTGGGGCTGGGGGTCTCCTCCATCAGCATGATCGGTGATGCCTACTCCCAGAATCAGAAAGAGCTAAAAGCGTACTACGCCCAAGTTACAGAGCTGGGCCATGCTCAGTGGAAAGGTTGCTCGCTCAATCAGGATGACCTGATCCGCCGTGAGGTGATCAAGCGGCTCATCTGTGATTTTCGCCTTAACTTTGCCGCTGTCGAGCAGATGTTCGGTCTGAACTTCAAGGAGTATTTCGCTGAAGATCTCAAGCTGCTGCAGACCTTCATTGACGATGGTTTGGTGCGCATGACAGATGCTGGGCTGGAGGTTTCCTCCACGGGGCAGCTGCTGATCCGCAATATCTGCATGTGTTTCGATGTCTATCTGCGCAACAAGGCGCGCCAGCAGCAGTTCTCCCGCGTGATATAAGTTGTGTTTGTCGATCAGAAAACAGAAAGGGGCGTTATCGTGGCGCCCCTTTCATATGTATTTTTGCTTAAGCAGCGGGTCTGGAAGGTTCTGGCAAGAAGGCACTGCGCTGAGGCAAGCAATGGGGCGGTGAAACGCAGATAAAAAGATGGGGGCGACTTGCGTCGCCCCCGGTAGTCGTATCGCTCATATCCTTGAACGAAGTTGCTCCCTGCAATCCCTGACTGTTTACCTCTTCCTTTAGGTTTCCCCTTCCCAATCCTTTGGGGTGTCCTTTAGCCATCTTGGCCTGACGAGTCATCCTGTCCCGTCGCACTTTCTCCGTCCTGGGAGGTGTCCTTTACCACATCCTGTGGCGAGTCCATTTGCCTAACCCTGGCAGCCAGTCTTCCTGACCGACTTCATTGCGTCCGTGCATGAGTAACTATAAGGATTTTCTTACCGGCTACAACGTCAGATTGGAAAACGTTTTTTTCATTAGCTGTTTAGAAAGCAGGGCGTTTCTATTTATTCATTTATAAACATGATGTTAAGTGTTCTGTTGTCATGTTTTAAGATCCCATCTTCCGATTATCTCGGGGATCTTTTCGGCGGTTGGCTTACATATGGAATGGCAGATCTCTTACGCGGCTTTTTGGTTACTTTGGAAACAGATTTTGCGGTCTGATGATGGTCATTCTGAGTCGATTGGTGAGGCACAAAAAGATCGGTTTAATGGGGAAATTATGAGCGCTGGTTGAGCCGCTCATAGATGGTCTGACGCTCTTCCGGAGTGAGCGAAGAGAAGTAGTGAGTGAAAAGGCGCAGCAGCAGGGATTTGTTCATACCATCTTGCTGGGTCAGGTTGCCCAGTTCATCAATGGCCACCGCGCTCATCGAGAAGGTGGCCTTCTTATAGCTGGGTTTAAGGTGCTCACCACTCTCGATAAAGGCCAGTGCGGACAAGGCTTCATCCCTATGCTGGTTCAGTTCCAGGCTGACCACCTTGGGGGTGCCTTTTGCGTAGAACTCCGCATCTTCGATAAACTCGTCAACGGTGAACTTCTTTTGATGATGTAACTGGTGCTTTTTTTTCAGATCAGCCAGGCCCATCTCATACCCCCACTTGCAGGAACTCTTTGGCGATGGTCCTGATCTCTTCGGCAGATTTGCCGTCAGGCTCGATCTCCATCACTGATAACCCCTTTTCCTCGCTGTCATCGTAAACATTGCGGCCGTAGGTGATGGCATTCAGCACGTCGACACCGAATGAGGAGCAGACCTCCTTCGCCTCCAGAATGCGCTTGACCTGATTGGGCAGGGCGGGGCACTGGGTCAGCACTACTGCTGCATTGAGGGTCGGATTGACCATCTTGCAGGTGGTGATGAGGTCTTCCATGTGGGGCAGGGTTTTGAGGTCGCGACGCTTGGGACGCAGGGGGATCAGGGCGTGAGTGGCGACGGCCATGGTGGAGCGCAGTGCCCGGTTGTCTTGCCCGCCGCAATCTACAATGACGTAGTCGTAGCGGTTTTTCAGGCTGAGCAGGTCGTTGCGAATATTGCCATAGAGCTGAACGCAGTTGATTTGTGGCAGCTCCGGGTTGTCATTGCGCTCCTGAATCCAGTCAGAGGTGGTGCGCTGCGGGTCGCAATCGACCAGCAATACCTCCCCCTGAAATTGGGATCTGAGGTAGACCGCCAGATTTTGTGCCAGGCAGCTCTTGCCACTTCCCCCCTTCTCTCCACCGACCAACAAGATCATGACGTTCCCCTATCCATGAGAAAACTGCTGATTTCAGTATAGGAGGAGCCTGCCTCATCACAAGGCGAGAGGAGTGATGCTCCTCTCGCTGTTTCGACTAGTAATGAACCTTACCTCCATGCCAGCGACAGACATATTCAGGTACCAGCATTTGCGGGGCTTTATCGACATGGCAGACCACCATGGGCATGGCGGGAGCTCCTTCGGCCTGGCTGAGGCCTGGTAGAGCAGTCAGGAACAAAGTGGCGAGCAGCAGCATGGGTTTCATCTTCATAACAACTCCTTGGTTGAACCATCCGTATGTGATCTGGATCACTGTCTGAGTTAAGTCGAGGTTGGTGGCAGTGCAAGGTGAGACCAATAAATTCAACTAATGAAAAAAGTATCAAAAGGCATTGTGATGATTCGCCGGGATAGTTAGCTGCCTGGATGCGTGCTTTGTGCATATTGAGTTGAATCGGATCGGGAAGAGTATTGCGTGCAGGGCAGGGCGCTAAGGGGGTTACATCAATGCCATGATCTGGGACAAGAAAAGTTTTATGCAATGAAGTGTGGGGATATGAGTTTTTATTTCTCCTCCGATCCGGTGGTCATGCTGATGTATTCAATAGCGAGACGGCAATATTCATTGCTCCTATTTAAATATTTACACTCCATTGATTTTAAAGGTTTTGTTTTTTTCTTGTTTAATCCGGCCATTGACCATGAATGAATAAAAAACGAATCAAACTGAAATATAGCAGGGTGATTGTGCATGGCTATTCATCATGCGGTGTTTGGAAAATGTGCGATTTGCTACTGGGGTCATAGATTGAGCGGTGAATATATTCAGTTCTGAGTGAATGTGATCAATGTCTAAGTTTGCGTTGGTTCGCAGGTCTAACCTCGGTCTCGAAAGGCAAGGGCAGGATAGAACATAAGCCGAGTACCCTACATAAAGAATATCCCGCCTTAGCCACGAGCATGAATAGAAGGAATCTATTCAATCACTCGCAGGGACCACTGCTAGACGGAATTTAATCATGAGCAAATTTAATGTAGGTTCTGAAGTTGGCCAATTGCGCCGAGTCATGTTGCACCGCCCCAACCTCAGTCTGAAGCGTCTGACTCCTTCCAACTGCCAGGACCTGCTGTTCGATGATGTCTTGTCTGTAGAGCGTGCCGGTCAGGAGCACGACAAATTCGCTCAGGTACTGCGCGATCAGAATGTCGAAGTTTTCCTGCTGACTAATATGTTGGCCGAAACCCTGGATGTGCCGGAAGCCAAAACCTGGCTGCTGCAACATCAGGTCTCCGATTATCGCCTCGGCTCTTCTCTGGCCAACGATGTGCGTTGCTTCCTGGCCGATATGCCGCATCGTGAACTGGCCCGGATTCTGACGGGTGGCCTGACCTACTCCGAGATGCCCCACCGCGGCGTCAACATGGTTGTTGGCATGCACACCCCAACCGATTTCATCATTGAGCCGCTGCCTAACCACCTCTTTACCCGTGATACCTCCTGCTGGGTCTACGGTGGCGTCTCCATCAACCCGATGGCCAAACCGGCCCGTCGCCGCGAAACCAACCATGTGAAGGCCATCTACCGCTGGCACCCGATGTTTGCCGGGCAGGACTTCATCAAGTACTTCGGTGACGAAGACCATGACTACGACAACGCCACCATCGAGGGGGGGGACGTACTGGTCATCGGTCGTGGTGCTGTGCTCATCGGTATGTCCGAGCGTACTACGCCACAAGGGGTTGAGCATCTGGCTCGCAGCCTGTTCAAACATGGTCAGGCCAAACAGGTCATCGCCATGGAGCTGCCGAAACACCGTAGCTGCATGCACCTGGATACCGTCATGACTCACATGGATATAGATACCTTCTCCGTTTATCCAGAAGTGGTTCGCAAAGATCTGCAGTGCTGGAGTCTGACTCCGGGCGGCGCCACCGGCATGAACATCAAGGAAGAGGGTTACTTCGTTACTGCCATCGAGAAAGCGCTGGGTGTGGATCAGCTCAAGCTCATCACGACTGGCGGTGACAGCTTCGAAGCCGAACGCGAGCAGTGGAACGATGCCAACAACGTACTGACCGTACGTCCCGGCGTGGTGGTGGGTTATGAGCGCAACACCTACACCAACGAGAAATATGACAAGGCCGGCATCACAGTTCTCTCCATTCCGGGTGATGAACTGGGCCGTGGCCGCGGCGGCGCCCGCTGCATGAGCTGCCCGATGGAACGCGACAGCATCTGATGAGACGGCGTGGCGCCGGCAGAGGCTGGCGCCACACAGACCCAAAATCGAGATTAACCACTATGAAAAAACCAACTGTCGTCGTCGCTCTGGGTGGCAATGCACTGCTCCGTCGTGGTGAGCCCCTTGAGGCGGATATTCAGCGCAAGAACATTGCCACTGCCGCCAAGACCATCGCCCTGATCGCTCAGGAGTACAACGTGGTGCTGGTGCATGGCAACGGCCCGCAAGTCGGCCTGCTGGCCCTGCAAAACAGCGCTTATACCAAGGTCTCTCCCTATCCGCTGGATGTGCTGGGTGCCGAGTCTCAGGGCATGATCGGCTACATGCTGATCCAGGAGCTGAAAAATCTGATGCCGAGCCGCAACGTTACCGCGTTGCTGACTCAGGTGCAGGTTGATCCCAAGGATCCGGCGTTTGCCAATCCGACCAAATTTATCGGCCCCGTCTATGAAGAAGCCGAAGCCCGTGCTCTGGCAGAAGAGAAACACTGGGTGGTCAAGGCTGATGGCAAGTTCTTCCGCCGCGTGGTGCCGTCCCCACTGCCCCAGCGCATCATCGAAGGTGATGCCATCGAAACCCTGATCGCCCAGGGCCACCTCATCATCTGTACCGGTGGTGGTGGCATTCCGGTGACCTGGGATGGCCAGAGCCTGACCGGTATCGAAGCGGTGATCGACAAAGACATGTCTGCCGCCTATCTGGCCAAGCAGATCAAGGCTGACGCCCTGCTGATCCTGACCGACGCCGATGCCGTCTATCTGGATTGGGGCAAGCCGACCCAGCACCCGCTGCGGGTCACCAGCCCGGACGAGCTGGCCGGGGTCAAGTTCGATGCGGGCTCCATGGGACCGAAAGTCGAAGCCTCTTGTGAATTTGTCAAAGCGACCGGCGGCATGGTCGGGATCGGTTCTCTGGAAGATGGCCTCGCCATCCTCAAGGGCGAAGCCGGTACCAATATCGTCGCCACTCGCACTGAACATGCCTAGTTACTGAATCTGTACTGAGAATGCGTAGTCAACACTACTGCCCGAATTGGTCTGCAACAAATATAGAGAGAACTCATCATGGCTTTTAATCTGCGTAACCGTAACTTCCTGAAACTGCTGGACTTCACCCCACGCGAAATCCAATACATGATCGACTTGGCCATCGACCTGAAAAAAGCCAAATACGGTGGCTATGAGCGCAAACACCTGACCGGCAAGAACATCGCCCTGATTTTCGAGAAGACTTCTACCCGCACCCGCTGTGCGTTTGAAGTGGCGGCCTTCGACCAGGGGGCGCAAGTCTCCTACCTCGGCCCAAGCGGTTCCCAGATCGGTCACAAGGAGTCCATGAAGGACACCGCCCGTGTGCTGGGCCGCATGTATGACGGCATCGAATACCGCGGCTACGGCCAAGAGATCGTGGAAGAGCTGGGCGCCTACGCCGGTGTGCCGGTCTGGAACGGCCTGACCAACGAATTCCACCCGACCCAGATCCTGGCCGACTTCATGACCATGCTGGAGCACGGCAAGGGCAAACGTCTGGATCAAATCAAGTTCGCCTACCTGGGTGATGCCCGCAACAACATGGGTAACTCCCTGATGGTCGGTGCCGCCAAGATGGGCATGGACATTCGTCTGGTCGCGCCGAAAGCCTTCTGGCCGGAAGAGGATCTGGTCGCCAAGTGCCGCCTGATTGCCGAAGAGACCGGCGCGCGCATCACCCTGACCGAAGATGTGAAAGAGGGTGTACTGGGCACCGATTTCCTCTACACCGACGTCTGGGTATCCATGGGTGAAGCGAAAGAAGCCTGGGATCAGCGGGTGAAACTGATGACCCCCTATCAGATCAATATGGATGTCATCAACGCCACCAAGAACCCTGACGTGAAGTTCATGCACTGCCTGCCGGCGTTCCATAACGACGAGACCACCATGGGCAAGGAAGTGGCTGAAAAATATGGCATGAAAGGCCTGGAAGTGACCGAGGAGGTGTTCGAATCCGAGCACAGCATCGTGTTCGACGAGGCCGAAAACCGGATGCACACCATCAAGGCAGTGATGGTTGCTACGCTGGGCGACTAAGGTCGCAGTAGTGGTGCCGGGGGGCAACCCCCGGCTTTTCGACCATGTGACAGCGGCATAATACCTCTAACCCTACAACCCGCAGCCTGCATGGATACCACACCCACAGAAGGAAGCTGGACCATGACCAAATTCAAGTTCCCGTCAGCCTACACGATACTGTTTGTGCTGATCGCCCTGGTGGCCGCCCTGAGCTGGATAGTGCCGGCCGGCAAATACGAGATGACCATGAACGAAGCCCTCGGCAAAGAAGTGCCGGTGGCGGGTACCTACAAGCTGGTGGAGGGGAATCCCCAGGGGATCGTTGACGTGCTGCTGGCACCTATCGATGGCCTCTACAACCACGAAACGTATGAGGCAGGCGCCATCGACGTCTCCCTCTTTATCCTGATCATCGGTGGTTTTCTTGGCATTGTGACCAAGACCGGTGCCATTGATGCCGGTATTGAACGTGTTACCGACCGCCTGCGCGGCCGTGAAGAGTGGATGATCCCGATCCTGATGGCGCTGTTCGCCGCAGGCGGCACCATCTACGGCATGGCCGAAGAGTCGCTGCCCTTCTACACCCTGCTGGTGCCGGTGATGATGGCTGCCCGTTTCGACCCGGTCGTCGCTGCGGCAACCGTGTTGCTGGGGGCCGGTATCGGTACCCTGGGCTCTACCATCAACCCGTTTGCGACTGTGATTGCCGCCAACGCGGCCGGTATCTCCTTTACCGACGGTATCTGGCTGCGTGTCGCCATGCTGATAGCTGGCTGGCTGCTCTGCGTTGCCTACGTCATGCGTTACGCCAAGATGGTGCGCAGTGATCCCAGCAAATCCCTGGTGGCTGACAAGTGGGAAGAGAACCGTGCCCACTTCCTCGGCAACAAGAGCGACCAGATGCTGGAGTTCACCCTGACCCGTAAAATCGTGCTGGGTATCTTCGTTGCCGCCTTCGCCGTGATGATCTACGGGGTGGCCGTGCTGGGCTGGTGGATGGCGCAGATCTCCGGTGTGTTCCTGGCTGCAGCCATCATAGTCGGTGTCATCTCCCGCATGAGCGAAGAGGAGCTGACCACCAACTTTATCGACGGTGCCCGCGACCTGCTGGGTGTGGCACTGATCATCGGTATCGCCCGCGGTATCGTGGTGGTGATGGACAACGGCATGATCACTCACACCATTTTGCACAGTGCAGAAGGGATCGTGACCGGTCTTTCTACCGTGGTGTTCATCAACGTGATGTTCGTGCTGGAATTAGTGCTCTCCTTCCTGGTGCCGTCCTCCTCCGGTCTGGCCGTACTGACCATGCCGATCATGGCGCCGCTGGCCGACTTCGCCAATGTGGGCCGCGATCTTGTGGTGACTGCTTACCAGTCAGCCTCTGGTCTGGTGAACCTGGTGACCCCGACCTCTGCCGTGGTCATGGGCGGTCTGGCCATCGCCAAGGTGCCCTATGTGCGCTGGCTGAAATGGGTGGCTCCGCTGCTCGGTATCCTGACCGTGCTGATTGTGGTCTGCCTGAGCCTGGGGGCGCTGCTCTCCTAAGATGACTCGCAAGATGTAACAACAGCTCGCGAGGGTGAATGCCAGTCAGCTAGCCTGACTGGCATTATTTTTTGAATATCCCCGCTGAGCGGTTGATGGGGTAGTCCAGCAGCCACTCTCTGCGCAGAGGGATCGCGAGAGTAAGCGAAGAGGGGAGAGTCCGAAGTACTGAGCGCCGTGACAGGATGAATGAAGTCACGAACGACTGTGATGGCGATAAAAACCCCGAAACCATTCCCATGGTTTCGGGGTTTTTTACCTCTTGCACACCGGGTGATGGCGCCGTGTCAGCAGCAAGGCGTGACGGGTTGGTCTTTCATCGTCCCATTACTGGGTCATGGTCAAGCCGTTGCTGTCGGCCCCGAGTACCAGCGTCTTGCCGGGCACGATGCGACCGGAGAGCAGGGCCTGCGCCAGCGGGTTCTCCACTTTTTGCTGGATTGCCCGTTTGAGCGGGCGTGCTCCGTAGACAGGATCGAACCCGGCGTGCACCAGCTTGTCGAGCAGTGCTTCACTCACTGTCACCTCGTAACCCTGCGCCTCCAGTCGGCCCATCAGGCTCTTGAGCTGGATCCGGGCGATGGATTTGATGTGATCCTCGCCGAGGGGATGGAACACCACTGTCTCGTCGATCCGGTTGATAAATTCCGGCCGGAAGCTGCGGGTCAGCACCTCCATCAGCAGGGCCTTCATCTCCTCGTAATCCTTCTCTGAGTGGTGCTCCTGGATCAGATCAGAACCCAGATTCGAGGTCATGATCACCACAGTGTTGCGAAAATCGACGGTGCGGCCCTGACCATCGGTCAGGCGGCCATCATCGAGCACCTGCAACAGGATGTTGAACACATCCGGGTGGGCTTTCTCCACTTCGTCCAGCAGGATCACCGAGTAGGGGCGACGGCGTACCGCTTCGGTCAGATAACCGCCCTCTTCGTAGCCCACATATCCGGGAGGCGCCCCCACCAGACGGGCCACGCTGTGTTTCTCCATGAACTCGGACATGTCGATCCGCACCATGGCATCCTGGGTATCAAACAGGAACTCCGCCAGCGCCTTGCACAGCTCAGTCTTGCCTACCCCGGTGGGCCCCAAAAACAGGAAGGAGCCGATAGGGCGGTTCGGATCCGACAGTCCGGCACGGGAGCGGCGAATGGCGTTGGAAACGGCTTCAACCGCCTCTTCCTGCCCGATCACCCGGCTATGCAGTTGCTCTTCCATCCGCAGCAGCTTGTCACGCTCCCCTTCCAGCATTCGCGCCACCGGAATGCCAGTGGCACGGGCCAGTACGTCGGCGATCTCCACATCGGTAACCCGGTTACGCAGCAGGCTGGTCTCCTGCATCTCGGCCTGAGTGGCGAGATCCAGCTGTTTCTCCAGCTCGGGAATGCGGCCATATTGCAGCTCGGACATCCGGCCCAAATCGCCAGCACGGCGCGCCACTTCGAGATCCTGACGGGCTTGTTCCAGTGCTGCCTTGATATGCTGGGTACCGGCAAGGGCGGCCTTCTCGGCCTTCCATACTTCGTCCAGTTCGTTGTATTCCCGATCTTTTTCGCCAATCTCCTGATTGATCAGATCCAGCCGTTTGCGACTGGCGTCGTCGTCCTCCTTCATCAGCGCCTGCTGTTCGAGCTTGAGCTGGATGATGCGACGCTCGAGGCGATCGAGGGCTTCCGGCTTGGAGTCGATCTGCAGCCGGATGCTGGCTGCCGCCTCGTCAATCAGGTCGATGGCCTTGTCCGGCAGCTGGCGATCCGCAATGTAGCGGTGGGACAGCTGGGCAGCCGCCACAATGGCGGGGTCGGTGATCTGCACATGGTGGTGCAGCTCGTAACGCTCTTTGAGGCCGCGCAGGATGGCGATGGTGTCCTCCACGCTCGGCTCTTCCACCAGTACCTTCTGGAAACGGCGCTCAAGCGCAGCATCTTTCTCGATGTACTGACGGTACTCGTCCAGTGTGGTCGCACCAACGCAGTGCAGGTCGCCACGGGCCAGTGCCGGTTTCAGCATATTGCCGGCATCCATGGCCCCTTCGCCCTTGCCGGCGCCGACCATGGTGTGCAGTTCGTCGATAAAGAGGATGACATTGCCTTCCTCTTTGGCCAGATCGCTCAGCACCGCTTTGAGCCGCTCTTCAAATTCACCACGATACTTGGCACCGGCCACCAGTGCCCCCATGTCGAGGGAGAGGACACGCTTGTTCTTCAGCCCTTCCGGCACTTCGCCGTTGATAATGCGCTGGGCCAACCCTTCCACGATGGCGGTCTTGCCGACCCCGGGAGCACCGATCAACACGGGGTTGTTCTTGGTGCGGCGTTGCAGCACCTGAATGGTGCGGCGGATCTCGTCATCACGACCGATCACCGGGTCGAGTTTGCCGAGTTCGGCTCGCTCGGTCAGATCTATGGTGTACTTCTCCAGCGCCTGACGGTTCTCTTCGGCATTGGCATCTTCAATTTTTCTGCCACCTCGCACCTTGTCGATGGCAGTTTCAAGCTTCTCTTTACTCAGGCCCTGAGCGCGCAACAGCTCACCCAGATTGCCTTTCTCGTCGAGGGCTGCCAGCACGAACAGTTCGGATGAGATGAACTGATCCTTGCGCTGCTGGGCCAGTTTGTCGCAGACGTTGAGCAGGCGGCCGAGGCCGCTGGAGAGCTGAACATCCCCCTCTACCCCGCTGACCTTGGGCAGTCGATCCAGCTCTTCGCCAAGGCGCGAGCGCAGGGTATTGATGTCCATTCCGGTCAGAGTAAGCAGTGGACGGATTGATCCGCCGTTCTGATTGACCAGTGCGGTCATCAAGTGGACGGGTTCGATAAATTGGTGATCATGACCCAGTGCAAGTGACTGGGCATCGGAAATAGCAACCTGGAATTTGCTGGTCAGGCGATCGAGACGCATCGCACTCCCCCTTTGAGGCAGACGCCGCTTGCGCGGCAAACAACATAACTTTCTGACAAGAAAGATGCGGCCCGTACGGGTTATTTCAAGGGGTAGGGCTGGTTATTTTTTCTGCAAAACGGGGGAGGGGCGGGATCCCCGTCCTTTTGAGCCAAAGGACGGGGAGCGCAATCAGGCCGTCAGCCAGATAAGGGAGGCCATCCGGCCGGTCTGGCCATCGCGGCGATAGGAGTAAAACTGCTCGCCATCGCTGAAAGTGCAGTGCTCACCGCCGTACACGGCGTTCACCCCGGCGCGGGTCAGTCTCAGTCGGGCCAGCTGGTAGATATCCGCCAGCCACTTGCCCTCGTTGGGGGAGGGTACAAAGGCTGCCGCCGCCTCGGCCTGCTCCGCCATAAAGGCATCGCGCACCTCACCACCCACTTCGAACGCGGTGGGGCCAATGGCCGGGCCAAGCCAGGCCAGGATATCGACAGGATCGCAAGCCATGGCGGCGATACTTGCCTCCAGCACGCCCTCTTTCAGTCCGCGCCAGCCAGCGTGGGCGGCGGCGACCACAGTGCCAGCCCGATCACAAAACAGCACCGGCAGGCAGTCGGCGGTCATTACGATGCAGGCCTGCTCCACTTCATGGGCGCAAGCCGCGTCGGCATCCGGCGCCTGCTCATAATGGCAACTGACCGGATGAACGACTGTGCCATGTACCTGATTAAGCCAGTTGAGGGGGGCAGGAATGGCCGCTACCCGTTGCAGGTGGCCACGATTGGCCTCGACCCGCGCCAGATCATCCCCCACATGGGCGCCCAGATTCAGCCCGGCGAAAACCCCCTCGCTTACCCCGCCATCCCGAGTGGTTGACAGGGCTCTGACGTTGGCCGGAGCAGGCCAGTCAGGTTCGATCCATTTCATCTGTGACTCCTTCAATTTCACCGATATAAAAACGGGGCGCCTTAGCTGTCATCAGTTAAGGCGCCCCGTTTGGGGTGTCAGACATGCTTGATGGCGGGTTACGGCAAGATCGGTCGCATACCCGCCTTGCTCATCAACTCCAGACGATGTCATCCGGATTAACGAGGGTATCGGCACGCAGCACTTCCATCAGCTCCACCATGTCTTGCGGGGTTGGGGAGTGCCACTGCATCACTTCACCCGTGATGGGGTGAGCCAGTTGCAGCATGGTGGCATGCAGCGCCTGACGGTTGAAGCTACGCAGCATCTGGGTCAGTTCAGGGGTCGCGTTGCGCAGCAGGCGCAAACGGCCACCGTATGCCGGGTCACCCACCAGCGGGTGCTTGATGTGTGCCATGTGGACACGGATCTGGTGCGTACGGCCGGTTTCCAGGCGCAGACGCAGACGGGTGTGACCACGGAACTTCTCATGTACCCGATAGTGAGTCACGGAAGGTCGGCCATTGGGTACCACATCCATATGGGTACGCTGGGTTGGGTGACGCCCAATCGGCGCATCCACAGTGCCGCCTGCGGTCATGTGACCGATGGCGATTGCTTCGTACTCACGGGTGATCTGGCGCGCCTGCAGTGCTTCCACCAGATGAGTCTGGGCTGGCACCGTCTTGGCAACTACCATCAGACCTGTGGTGTCTTTATCCAGACGGTGCACGATGCCGGCACGGGGCACTTCGGCAATGCTGGGGTAACGGTGCAGCAGGGCATTGAGGATGGTGCCATCCGGTGTACCTGCACCCGGGTGAACCACCAGTCCAGCCGGTTTGTCGATCACCAGAATATGCTCATCTTCATAAACGATGTTGAGCGCGATATCCTGGGCATCCCAGCGGGTGTCATCTTCCAGCTCGACATCCACATGCACCTGTTGCCCGGCAATCACTTTCTCGCGCGGGGTGTTGGCAACCTGACCGTCCAGGGTCACTCTGTCCTGTAAAATCCACTCCTTGATGCGGGTGCGGGAGTAGTCTGGAAACAATTCGGCCAGGGCCTGGTCGAGTCGCTGCCCGAATTGGTGATCCTGGAATTCGCCTGTCAGTTCAATATGCTGGCTCATGTATGGTCTCTTGAGCGGGGGGTATCAATTCGAAATAATCAGGGTATTCTAGCTTTTCTTTTAGCCAAGCATAACGGATACTTTGCCAATTTCGTGGAAATGGACCGGATGTTGTTGATGGGAAAGAAGTCTCACCTGCTGATGTCGCTCGCCTTGGTCGCTACCTTGATCACGGGCTGTTCCAGCACCAAACCCAAGGTACCCGACGAACCGCCGGAGACCCTGTACCAGAAAGCACGCCTCAAACTGGATGTTGGTAATTACGTGCAAGCTACTGAATTACTTGAGGCTTTGGACTCTCGTTATCCGTTCGGTGCTTACTCTAACCAGGTTCAGCTTGACCTTATCTATGCCTACTACAAGCAGGATGACACCGCTCAGGCGATCGCCAATATCGACCGTTTTATCCGCCTTAATCCGGCGCATAAAAATATCGATTACGTCTTCTATATGCGCGGCTTGACCAACATGGCGGCGGATTATAATTTCTTCCAGGACTTGTTCGGAATCGATCGGGACGACAAAGACCCAGCTTATGCCCGTCAGGCCTTCCAGGATTTCAAGACCCTGCTGCAGAATTATCCCAACAGCGTCTATGCCGCCGATGCGCGCGCTCGCATGACTGGCTTGAAGAATCGCTTGGCCAGATATGACCTGAGCGTGGCCAAGTACTACGTCAAGCGTGATGCATTGGTCGCAGCGGCCAACCGGGCCAAGCTGATTGTCGAGACTTATCCCGACACCGCTGAAACCGAGGCGGCGCTGGAGATCATGGTCGAGTCCTACGAGACCCTGAAGATGCCGCAGCTGGCCAAGAATGCCCGTGAAGTGTTGGCAAAAAACTACCCGGACAATCGCCTCGGCCGTGGCTGAGTAATGTGAATGAACCGGTAACAAAAAACCGATGCCAAGGCATCGGTTTTTTTATGCCTGCAATTTATCCGCAGACTACCGCGGTCTGCGGATAAATTGGCTGACGGCGCAGCTGATGCGCCGTCATTACTGTTCGGCTATTTGGCTACATTGCCTGCCACGTTCAGGGCATCCCAGGTGCGGGAGAAGGGCGGGGCATAAGCGAAGTCCAGCATGCCGAGCTGCTCGGTGGTCACTCCCATGGTGATGGCCACCGCCAGCGCGTCGATGCGGTGTACCGCCCCCTTGCGACCGAGGATCTGACCGCCCAGCAGCCGCTTGCTGCCCGCCTCATAGACCAGCTTGACGTGGATGTCAGACTGACCCGGGCAGTAGTTGGTGTGGCACTTGTCCTTGATCACCACGGTGCGATAGTCGATGCCCATCGCCTTGGCTTCCTGCTCGGAGAGGCCGGTACGGCCCGCTTCCAGCCCCAGCACCTTGAGCGCTGCAGAGCCGAGGGTGCCAGGGAACTCCTGCTCGGCCCCCGCCAGGTTCTCGCCCACCATGCGGCCCAGCTTGTTGGCAATGGTGGCGAGCGGCACATAGACCTGTTGCTGCTTCACGCTGTGCCAGACGCTTGCACAGTCACCGGCCGACCAGACGTTGGCCAGCGAGCTGCGCCCCTGACGGTCCACCTTGATGGCGCCGTTGCCGAGCCGTTCGATGCCGGTGTCGGCCAGAAACTCGGTGTTGGGCTTGACCCCGGTGCAAACCACCACGATATCGGCCTCGTACTCGCCCTGGCTGGTTCGCACGCCGGTGACCCGGCCATCCCCCAGCAGCGCTTCAACTCGCTCACCCAGATGGAGAGAGACCCCTTGCTCGCGCAGTTCGGTTTCGATGTGTTGGGTGATCTCGCCATCAAACGCATCAGGGATGACCCGATCCGCCAGCTCGATCAGCCGCACCTCTTTGCCCTGATGGACCAGCGCCTCGACCACTTCCAGCCCGATAAAGCCGGAGCCAATCACCACTGCGCGGCGATTGCTTTTGTCTTGCACCGCCGCTTTCAGCGCCAGTCCGTCAGCCATCCGGCGTAGACCGAATACCCCTTGCTGCTGCAAGCCGGGGATGGGAGGCATCACTTCGCGGGCACCGGTGGCGATCATCAGCCGATCGTAGCGATCGGTGAAGGTGTCGCCGTTGTGCTCCACCTGCAGGGTCTGAGCCGCCGCGTCAACGCTCAGCACCCGATGGCCAATCTTGACCTCGATCCCCTTGGCAGCGAACTGCTCGGGGGTGAACTCGGCCATGTAGCCGGGCTCCTGAAACTCGTCACCGACAAAATAGGGCAGACCGCAGGCCCCGAAAGAGATCACCTCGGAGGCCTCATACACCACGATTTCGGCATCTTTGGCCAGACG
Source organism: Aeromonas sp. EERV15 (assembly GCF_900079845.1). NCBI lineage: Bacteria > Pseudomonadati > Pseudomonadota > Gammaproteobacteria > Aeromonadales > Aeromonadaceae > Aeromonas > Aeromonas sp. EERV15. Next base: position 110,980 of record NZ_FKKY02000011.1, read on the forward strand.
GCGCGCCTTGGCCGCCGCACTCATACCGGCGGCTTCGCCACCGATGATCAGAATTCTCATAGTTTTTCCTCTCAATGGCGCAGGGAGGGCATGCCCTCCCTGCGGTCTATGGCGGGAAAGGGTCGCCCCTTTCCACGCGCAGATCAACCTGCAGCAAATCAGACGGTGGACTCTTCGCCGTCCAGACTCACTTCGTGATCGCTGTTGAACACATGCATGTCGGTTTCGCCCATCAGGCGGCTGGTAACCGTCCCTGCGGTGATGGAGCCGGAGACGTTCAGTGCGGTGCGGCCCATGTCGATCAGCGGCTCGATGGAGATCAGCAAGCCAGCCAGCGCCACCGGGAAGTCCAGTGCGGAGAGTACGATCAGCGCGGCAAAGGTAGCACCGCCGCCAATCCCGGCCACCCCGAAGGAGCTGACGGTGATAATGGCGATCAGGGTCATGATGAAGCCGGGATCCATCGGGTTGACCCCGACTGTCGGAGCAATCATCACCGCCAGCATCGCCGGATAGATACCGGCACAGCCGTTCTGGCCGATGGTGGAACCGAAGGAGGCGGCGAAGTTGGCGATCCCTTCCGGAATACCCAGTGACTTGGTCTGGGTCTGTACGTTCATCGGGATGGAGCCCGCGCTGGTGCGCGAGGTGAAGGCAAAGGCCAGCACCGGGGTGATCTTCTTGAGGAAGCGCAGCGGGTTGATGCCGACCATGCTCACCAGCAGCAGGTGTACCGCGAACATGATAGCGATGGCACCATAAGAGGCCATGACGAAGCTAAGCAAGTTGATGATGTCGGTGTAGTTGGAGCCAGAGACCACCTTGGTCATCAGCGCCAGCACGCCAAACGGAGTCAGGCGCAGCACCAGGGTCACCATTCGCATCACGATGGCGTGAGCCACGGCGATGAAGTGACCGAAACTGGCGAAGATCTCCGGCTTTTTGCGAGCTATGCCGGTGGCAGAGATGCCGATGAAGATGGAGAAGATCACCACGGCGATGGTGGAGGTCTTGCGCGCCCCTGTCATGTCGAGGAAGGGATTGGCAGGGATGAACTCCAGCATCATCTTGGCAAAAGACATGCTCTCGACGCTACCAAGGGAGCTTTGCAGCGCGGCACCACGGGCGCTCTCGGCGGCGCCGGAGGTCAGCCCTTCGGCGGTCAGGCCGAACAGGTTGGACATCAGGATGCCCGCACCGGCGGCAATGGCGGTGGTGAAGATCAGTACGCCTATGGTCATGGCGCTGATCTTGCCCAGCGCGGTACCGCCATTGAGCTTCAAGATAGCGCTGATGATGGAGACCATGATCAGCGGGATGATGATCATCTGCAGCAGCTTCACATAGCCGCCACCCACGATATCCAGATAGTCGATGGTCTGGACTATGACTGGTGAACCGGCGCCATAGAGCAGTTGCAGAGCGGCACCGAACAGGATACCGAGGCCCAGACCGGCAAACACCCGGCGGGTGAAGCTCACATGTTTTTGCTGTAACCGGTAGAGAAAGAACAGCAACATGGCCAGGATGGCCAGATTACCGATAACGCTGAATGTCATGGTATGACTCCCCAAAAAGCGGGCTTACGCCCGAGAAATAAGAACAAGCGCCATGCTTGTCCTGGCAACCGTAGTGTCAGACGGCCTGACCCGTCATGACATGAACAAGGGGGTCTGTTGCCCCTTAGCGCGAACTCAACGCTTCTGCTGTTTCGCTCGCATGATGTTGATGATCTCGATATCGGTATCCAGCATCCCCTTTTTGGAGAGGCGGCCCAGATTGGCGATGGTCTCGTCCACGTCATCGGAGACGATCCCTTCGCTTTGGGGCACATGCAGGTTGTTGATCGCCATCAGCGAGGACTTCACCGCCGCCGAGGTGGAGGTGGAGACCTTCATGGAGCAGGCGCTGCCCGCGCCATCGCAGATGATGCCGGAGACATCGCCAATCATGTTGTTGATGCAGTGGCTGATCTGTTGATACTGACCGCCCAGCAGCCAGGTGATGGCCGCACCGGAGCCCATGGCGGCGGTACTGGCGGCGCAGAGGGCCGACAGCTTGTTCTGATAGGTCTTGATGTAGATGGCCACCAGATGGCTCATCACCAGCGCCCGGGTCAGTTGCTCGTCGCTCGCCTTGAGGAAGCGGGCGGCAGCGACCACCGGCATGGTGGCAGCGATGCCCTGATTGCCGGAACCGGAGTTGGACATGGCGGGCAGCATGGCACCATCCATCCGTGCATCGGAAGCGGCGGAGGAGAGGCGCATCGCCAGGGTCATCAGGTCGTCGGAGAGCAGCTTGCGCTCTACCTGTTCGGTGAGGATCTTGCCGATCTGCAGGCCGTAACCGTGCAGCCCTTCATCTGCCAGTGCCTGATTCATGGTGGCTGCCGCCTTGATGAAGTCGATCTCCGCCAGTGGCACTTCAAGGGCAAACTCCACGATCTGTTGCAAGGTCATGGTTGGCTTGGCGGATTTGGCGGGCTGGATCTGCACCCTAGGCGCGCTGTCTTGCTCCATCAGCACCTCGCCATCCTTTTCCATCAGAATGATGCGAGTGTGGTCGGTACAGATCACCACCCGGGCGCTGTGGCCTTCCACTTCGGCCAGCACCTCGGCGTAGAGCACGTCCGGCACATCCTTCACATCCACCGCAATGCAGGGCAACAGCAGTTTGGCCGCTTCGACCTGCTCTGGCGTCAAGGTGTTGAGCACCTCCAGCCCGGCATCGGGATTGCCGCCGGTGATACCGACTGCCGCCGCCACCGGCAGGCCGATCATGCCGGTGCCTGGCACCCCGACGCCCATGCCGTTCTTGAACAGGTTGCCACTGACCCAGACGCTGATACGGGTCGGAGTTTCCCCCAGCAGCTTGCGACAATTGGCCGCCGCCAGCGCGACCGACATTGGCTCGGTACAGCCCAGGGCCGGTACCACTTCCCGCTTGAGCAGGGTAATAAAGTCGGTCCATTGTGCTTTCATTGCAGTGTTTCTCATGTTCATGGCGCCCGCAGGCCGTTATGGCTTGTTCAGGTCCGCCTTGTGATTGCGGATGTGCAAATAGACGGTATGACGGGAGATGCCGAGCATCCGGGCGACCAGCTGGGCCGCCTCCTTGATCTCGAAGATCCCCATGTCGTAGAGCCGGGTCACTATCTCCTTATTGCGCACCGTGCTGGCGAGTGAACTGTCCTGATCCACCTTCTCAATCACCTGGGTCACCAGATCGTCCACCGAGCTGGCAAAGGTTTCGTTATTGAGCTGCGCCGGTGCGGCAGGCTGCGCAAAGGTATCGAGCAGGCTACCGAGGGAGGTATTCAGACTGAAGTTCACGCAGAGCATACCGATAGGCTTGCCCAGCCGGTTGCTGATGGTGATGGATGAGGACTTCATTAACGCCCCCTCGCGGGTGCGGCTGAAGTAGCTGCTCCACTGGCTACCGGCCTCTCCTTGCAAGCGGTTGAGGGCAAAGTCGGTGACGGGAGCCCCCGCGCCACGGCCAGTGACATGGCCGTTGGCAATCTTGATGACTGAGGCATCCAGATTATCGAAGGCATGCAGCACTACCTCGCAGCCGGCACCAAACAGGGCTGCCAACGCCTCGACGGCCGGTTCGAAACTGGCGATCAGATGGCGTTCTTCATCTGTTAACGCATTGATGTGGTCAGTGGTGGCTGCTGTGGACATATATGAGTAACTTTGAGTAAACCGCAGTTGATTCTACTATCAACAATCTCAACTAATGTTGAGCGGTATCCCCTTTTTGCACGCCATTATGCCCGCCTTTTAACAAAGTGCGAAAAATTGTGAAGGCACGCACAGACGCAGTGGCCAATCAGAGGTGATAGCGGGCCAGCAGCGCTTGATAGGCGGGGGTCTGCCTGAACAGTTTGAGTGCCTCCGAGAAGCGGATAGCCAGCTGATCGTGGCCGGGCTTGTGGGTAAATGCGAGGAAGTTGCGGTTATCATCCGTCAGTGGGAACAGGTGATGGCGCACCTGATCCTGCAGCCCCTGCGTATGCAGCAGATAGCGCCCGACCCGCTCGTTGAGTACCACCCCATCCAGTCGACCGGCCATCATCAGATGCAGCTGTTTAACGGCATTCCCCTCACCGGTCATCGGCATCCGGATCACTCCGGGATCGGTCAGAAATGCCTTGCTGTAGGCGTAGTCGGCCTGAATGCCGATCCTCAGCCCCTTGAGGTCGGAGATCTGCTCGAGATCCACCGGGCGAGCAGCCGGATAGAAGAGCACTTCGCCGCTGTAAGAGAGCGGCTCTTCGGGATAGTGGAGCCACTGCTGGCGGGAGGATTCGAAGAAAATGTCGAGCACCGCATCCCCCTGCTGGAGGTGGGCCTGTTGCAGTACCCGCTTCCAGGGCAGCACCTTTACCTCTGTGCGGTAACCGAGCTGGAGCAGTACGGCGCGGGCCAGATCGAGATCGGCGCCCACCGGCTCGCCCCTGTCATCCAGCATCATATAGGGGGGCCACACTTCTGCCAGCAGAGTCAGGGTTGGAGGTTCATCTGCCCGGGATCCACTGGCCAAACACACAGATAGAATGACCCCGCAATAGAACCATGCTCGTTGCCACGTTTTTCGCCAAGACTGCTGCCACACCATGGGACTATCTCCATATCAATATGATTTGAGCATATACAAAGCCCGGCAATAGACAGGACAAAAAGGCGGCGACTCCGACCAGCGAGGCGTTCAGTGAGAGATCCTGCTGAGATAGAAAAGCCAAAAGCGGTTGACTGAGGAACAGGTCTTTATGCGTATTGAACAGACTCTCGACTTTTTCTATGCCAATAATGCTGCCAGCTCTCACTCTCCCGTTCATTGCCTGCGTTTGTGTTGAAGGAACATACGATGCTCAAGTTTTCCGTGCTGGTAGATGATGATGTCTATCTGCCTGGCTGTTTACCCGAAAAGGGGCTGGCTCTGTTGCTTGAGTGTGATGGTCTCAAGGTGCTGTTTGATAGCGGCCGTGGCCAGGCCTTGCAGCACAATGCTGCTGTGATGGGGATCGATCTCGCTTCGCTCACTCATGTGGTGCTCTCTCACGGCCATTACGACCATGTGGGCGGCATTGGCTCACTTCCTCTCTACCCGACTCCCATCCCGCTGATCGCCTGTCCGGATGTGTTCTGTGAACGGGGCTATTTTCTGTCGCTCCCTTTTTTACGGCGTAACCTCTATCGCCTCTCGGGGGATCTGGAGCAGGAGTCGCTGCTGGCCAGGGGGTTGCTGCCCCACTGTTCGGTCGAGCCGATGTGGCTCTCGGAGCGTCTGGTGTTTCTCGGGAGTATCGCGCGCCGCGACAAGGCTGCCCCTTCCCTGCTTGGCTACATATTGCGAGGGGGGCGAGTGGAGAAGGACATTATCAGCGATGACTCGGCGCTGGCCTACAAAAGTGAGCAGGGTCTGATTGTCTTTATTGGCTGCGGCCACTCCGGGGTCGAAAACATCGTCCAGTGGGCCAAAGAGGTGTGTGGCGACGAGCGGGTCCACGCCGTCATCGGCGGCCTGCATCTTAAGTTTTCCGGCCCACAGCGGGCGGAGGTGCTCGGCACCTATCTGCAGGAAGAGGCGGTAGGCAAACTGTTTGCGTGCCACTGCACTGGCAGCAGAAAGGCGCAGTTGCCACGCCAGTGCCAGATCGGGGCCGGTTTTGAGCACAGTTTTTCGGCGTAAAAAAACGGCAATCCGAAGATTGCCGGGAGGAATGTAGTGACGCGACCTGGCGTGGGTTGAGCGGGTCGCAGGGGCAAGCCCCGGTTTCGCCGCGTGCCATCAGGGATGGCTACACGGCTTACAGCATGTCCGGACTGCGCTCGTTCAGTCCGCACCGCCACACACCTTCAGGGCTACCCGCGTGCCACAGCTTGCGGGCCAGACCTATAAAATCAACTCGTTTACAGCATGCCCTGTACGGCAGCCTTCATCTCTGATGGCCAGACGCCGACTTGAACCTGACCAATATGTTCTTTTTGCAGCAGCAGCATGGCCAGACGGGATTGGCCGATGCCGCCGCCGATGGTTTGCGGCATCCGTGCGGCCAGCAGATCCTGATGCCAGTCATACTGCAGGCGATCTTCATCGCCGGTGATGGCGAGCTGGCGGCGCAGCGCCTCGGCGTCGACCCGGATCCCCATGGAGGAGATCTCGAAGCTGTCTTGCAGTACCGGGTTCCACACCAGAATGTCGCCGTTCAGACCCGCCAGACCCAGCTCGCTGTGGCTGCTCCAGTCGTCATAGTCCGGGGCGCGTACATCGTGGCGCTCGCCGTGGGAGAGGGCGCCACCGATACCGATCAGGAACACGGCACCCAGCTCTTTGGCGATGGCGCGTTCGCGCCCCTTGGCATCGAGGTCCGGGTAGCGGGTCAGCAGCTCTTCGCTGTGCAGGAACTGGATCTCGGCTGGCAGGAAGGGGGTCAACTCATGCTCGGCACAGACCGCGCGCTCGGTGGCCTTGATGGCGGCCCAGATACCGCGCACGGTTTCCTGCAGATAGGCGAGATCGCGGCGCTCGCTCGGCATCACCTTCTCCCAGTCCCACTGATCCACGTAGACAGAGTGGATGGGGGTGAGCTTGTCTTCATCCGGACGCAGCGCCTTCATGTGGGTGTAGATCCCTTCGCCCGGGCCGAAGCCGAAGCGACCCAGGGTCTGGCGCTTCCATTTGGCCAGTGAATGGACCACTTCGTAGCTGTGCTCCGGCAGAGTTTTCACTTTGACCTGCACTGCATTCTCGTGGCCAGAGAGGTTGTCCTGAGTGCCATCACCGACCCGGCTCAGAATGGGGGCTTGCACCTCCATCAGACCCAGTTGTTGGGCGAGTTGGCGGGAGAACATCTCTTTGACAAAGCTGATCTGCTGTTGGCTGCGAATGTAGTGCTGTTTCATGCTGAATTCCTGTTTCAAACCCCGTTGGATGTGATGATTCTTCAACGGAATGACTACTAAATTCAATATTCGATAATAGAAATAGGCTTTGTGTGTTTTTTTCTTCAAAATAAACCGTTATTTAATGAGGTATCGTCAACGGGAGTGCAAAAAAATGCCGGAAAATTACCGGATCGATAATCTCGATCAGGCCATCCTCACCGCCCTGATGGAGAATGCGCGGATCCCTTACGCCGAACTGGCGAAACAACTGGCTGTCAGCCCGGGCACCATCCATGTGCGGGTGGAGAAGATGAAGCAGGCGGGGATCATCGAGGGGACGCGGGTGCAGGTGAACGCGAAGAAGCTCGGTTACGACGTCTGCTGCTTTATCGGGATCAATCTGAAGAGTGCCAAGGATTACCCCTCTGCGCTGGCCAAGTTGCAGGCGCTGGACGAGGTGGTGGAGGCTTACTACACCACGGGTCATTACAGCATCTTTATGAAGGTGATGACCCGCTCCATCGATGAGTTGCAGATTGTGCTGATCAACAAGATCCAGACCATCGACGAGATCCAGTCCACTGAAACCCTGATCTCGCTGCAGAATCCGATCTTGCGGGACGTGAAACCTTGAGTCGGGCTGCATAAGAGTGGCCTAGAGATCCATCTCCCGTGCGAAACCCTGATCTCACTGCAGAACCCGATCCTGCGGGATGTGAAGCCCTGACCGGTTGATCAGGGTTCGATATAGGGGATGGCGTACTTGTCGTAGAGGGCTTTGAGGCTGCCGTTGCGCTTCATGCGCAGCAGCTCGGCATCATAGGCTGCCATCAGGGCGGGGGTCTGTGCATCCGCCCGTGCGCGGGCCCAAGTGTTGAAGTAGGGGCTGCTCTTGAGCGGTTTGGGCAGGTAGTCGACCTTGCCCTCCATCCCCTCTTCCCTGATCTGGGTGAAGGCGGTGACCAGCGGCATGGGCACGGTATCGATCCGTCCAGCCAGCAGTTTGCGTAGTTGCAGCTGGTTCATGGTGATCTCCTGAAACTGATAGGTCGGGTCAGTCATCGCCGCCGCCAGTTCAGGGGTGTAGGAGAAATCCTTGGTCACCCCGATGCGCCAGGGTTTGAGGTCGGCCAGCGTTTCGTAGCGGATCTTCAGCAGGTCTGCCTTGCGCACGAAGAAGTGCCAGCTGTGGCGAAGATGGGCCTGTTGGGGGTAGATGAGATAGCGCTCCCGCTCCGCCTTGTAGGAGTGGGTCATCACCACATCGCAGGCGCCGGTTTCGGCATTGCGGGTGAGGCGGGCAGCGGAGTCGGCCAGTTCGATCCGAAAGGGCGTCGTCAGCTTGTCGAAGATGGCGGTGACGATATCGATATCAAGACCCTGGGGTTTCTGATCGGCAGCGAGAAACTTGAGCGGGGGCTCCATGGTGCCGCAGATCACCAGCTCTTTGGCGGGCAATCCAAGTGGAAACAGCAACCAAAACAGGGGGATCACACGCAAACTACGTCTCCTGAGCCCGTTTGAAGATATTCCAGGACCTGATTCCAGTATATTGGGTAGCAACTGATCCGTGAGAAGCGACTGTTTATGGCAAACCCTGAAATCGAGAGCCCACTGGACGGGATCGACAAGTTGACCGTCTCGCTCTACCGTCTTGGCCTGAGTGCGGCCGCTCTGTTGCTGCTTTGCCGCGGTGTGGCGCTACTGAGCGGGATGGCACTGCTCCCGTCGGCACAATGGTTGATGTCATTTGCAGTGGCAAGCGCTATCTGCGGCTTCTCGCTGCATATCTACGACAAGCGGATTCGCCTGATTCTGCAGGGATTTGGTTGGGGGGCGCTGGTGCTGGCGGCGGTGGGGGCGCCGGATGCGCTGGTGCTGGGGGCTGCGTTGGCGACCCTCTCCGGGCTGGCGTTCAAGGAGCAGTTTTGCTTTGCCATTCCCGGCATCAAGCTAGTGCCCGTGCTGCTGCCGCTGTTGTGGCTGCTGGAGTGGTTGCAAGTGGAGTGGGCCGCCGCACTGGTGGCGCTGGTCTGCGGGGCCCTGTTGACCTTGCTGGCGCTGGCCAAGTGGCGGATGCCCCTGCACTTCGATATCGGTGACAAGGGGCGTTACCAGATCTAGGTCTGCTGGCACACCTTCATCTGCTGGTTGAGGGCCTGCATCACCTGACGGCGGCTGATGATGCCGATCACCTTGCCCTGTTGCAGCACCGGGTAGATCTTGGGCTTGGCATCGGCCATCTGGCGAGCCAGCTCCAGAATGCTCTCATCCGGCCCGACCGAGAGGGGCGTGCGGTTCATCAGATCTTCCACCCGGGTGCGGGTGTCGCAGTGGTAGCTGCCGGTGAGCAGGCTGGGGATGCAATCCTGCTCCGAGAGAAAGCCGATCAGCCGTTTCTGCTCATCCAGCACCGGCAGGCCGCCAAGGCCGGATTGATGCAGGCGATCCAGCGCCTCGGCCAGGCCGAGTCCGGCCGTGAGGGAGTGGGTCAGGCGACCCATGTGGTGGTGCACTTTCAGCATGGTGGTAACTCCGCAAGAGGGGGATGCCGCCACTATGACGCGGCCGGGTGGCCCGCGACCAATGGCTTGTGCCACAGGGATTGATAGGCACTGGACATCGGCGGTGATCCGCTGGCAGGCGGGCTTCGTTCATGCAAGACCATGAAAGGGAAAGGAGATCGTATGCGTGCATTGGTAACGGGCTGCGGCCGTCGACTCGGATTTTATCTCTGTGAACAGCTGGTGGCGGCGGGCTGGCAGGTGACCGGCAGTTATCGCAGCGAGCGGCCGGAGCTCGCCACGCTGGCGGCGCTGGGGGTCGAGCTGGTGCAGGCGGATTTTGCCTGCGAGGCGGAGGTCGGCAAGCTGATCGACGTGCTGGCGGCCCATCAGGATCTGGCGCTGGTGATCCACAACGCCTCGGCCTTCGAGCCGCAGGCGGCCGATCCGGCGGCGCAACTGGCCCAGTTCGAGCAGTTCTACCGGGTGCACATGGCAGCCCCCTTCCAGCTCAACCGGGCGCTGGCGCCCCAGTTGGCAAGCAATGCCAACGCCAGCATCATTCACATCACCGATATCTATATCCATGCCCCGGCCCCCCGTTTTGCCAGCTATGTGGCGACCAAGGCGGGAGCCCATTCGCTGGCCATGAGCTTTGCCCGCGAGCTGGCGCCCACCGTGCGGGTCAACACCATAGAGCCGGGGCCAATCCTGTTTCTCGACGAGCACGGTGAAGAGTGGCGCCAGCAGGTGTTGGCGAAAACACCGTTGGCGCGGGAGGGGGGGCTGGAGCCCATCTGGCAGGCGGTGCAGCTACTGGTGGGGAACAGTTATATGACGGGGGCCAGCATCAAGGTGGATGGCGGGCGCGCTCTGGCCACCCTCTGAAGGCTCGCCGAGCACCAGTGGCCCAAGCCCAACCTGCCGGGTCAGCAGGCCCTTGCCGGGCTTGAGCTTGCCCGACGGGCCGGGGATTGCCACCTGCAGCGCCACCTTGGGGTTGTGCACTTCACCATGGCCGTAGAGCTCGGCCAGCAGCTCCGCCAGATAGGAATCGACCTCTGCCGTGGCAAAGTCACCGTCTGTGCTGCTGGCCAGAATATCGATGTCGAGCGGTCGATCGTGCACCTTGCAGAGCGGATCGCTGCGATCCCGGCCGTGAGCCACCTCGAGGGCGACAAAGTGTTGCTTGAGGTGGGCGGCATCGAGCGGGCTCTCCACCACCAGCAGGCAGTTGAGAAAGTCGTGGCTGGAGTGCATTCCCACCGGTTTGGTGCGGATCACCGAACTCAGCTGCAGGGGGCCGACCTGCGCAAACAGCTCGGCCAGCACGCGGCTGACATGGGTGTGTGGGTCGAGATTGGAACCAATGCTACACAGATAGAACATGCTCACCTTCCTGGGGTTGGGCTCATCTGAAATGTATACGCAGCTCACGGTTATCGGATTAACTATGGCGTAACATTATCTTATCTATTGTGATCCGGCACTGATTGGCAGAAAGGAGGTTTGCATGAGTGTGGAGCTGAAATGGGCGCTGTTAACCGCCTCGGGAGCGTTGGCGATGATCCTGACCATCTGTCTGGCCTCTGTCGCGTTGGCGTGAATCACCACAATCCAGATAATCCAAACCGGCCTGTTGGCCGGTTTTGTTTTTTGGGGCGGTGCGGCTATGCTGGCGCACCGGTGAGAATGCAAGAGAAGAGATGATGACCAAGGTTCGCCCACGCTCCCTGCTGCAGGTGGTATTGATGGGATTTGTGCTGGTGTTGATGCCGCTGGGCGGCATGATCTGGCACAACAGCACCTCCCTTGCCCACCTCAGTCAGCTCACCAGCGACGAGATGGAGCGGGCGGTCAAGGATACCCGCCGCGCCACCCTGCTGACGGCGCAAGCCATCGATATCGAACGCACCTTGCGCCGCTTCGCGGTGCTGGGGGATCGCCGCAGTCTCACCAGTTACCAGCAGCAACTCGACGGGTATCGTGTGTTGCTGGCGGAACACCGTAACTCCATCACCGACAGCCAGCTCTACAGCGGGCTCGATCAGGGGCTGGCCTGGCTCGACAGCCTGCAGGATGCCGCGTTGGCCCGTGCGGCGGCAGCGGGGGACAAGCTGGAGCAGTTCAACGATGCCAACAAGCAGCTCGAAATAGTCACCCGCAGCCGGGTTGACGAACACATGGATCGGGTGCAGCTCACCATCGCCGGACTGACCAGCGAGCTCTGGTGGGTGAGCGGAGCTGTGGCGGCGCTCAGCCTGCTGATGGTCTTTATCTTCACCTACCTCATCATCCACCCGGTACGACAGATTGAGTCGCGCATCTTGAGTCTGGGAGCCGGGGTCGAACCCGATCCCAAGCCGGTTGACGGCCCTGCCGAGCTGGTATTGCTTGGGGAGCGGATCGTCTGGCTGCACGACAAACTCAAGGAGCTGGAGCTGCAGAAATACCAGTTCCTGCGCCATGTATCCCATGAACTGAAGACCCCACTGGCGGTGCTGCGGGAGGGGACGGATCTGCTCTGCGAGCAGCTGGTCGGGCCTTTGACGCCGGATCAGCTGGAGATCTGCCAGATGCTCGACGAGAACAGTCGGCGCCTGCAGACCCTGATCGAGCGGCTGCTCGACTTCAACCGGCTCAGTCAGCAGGAGGCCTTCGAACTGGAGCCGGTCCCCCTGCTGCCGATGTTGTCGGAACTTTCTGCCGAGTACCGGCTGGCATTGGAGTCCAAGCAGATCCGTGTACACTTGCCGACCGTGCCGGTTACCCTGTGGGCGGAGCCCTACCGGCTACGACTGATCCTCGATAACCTCTTCTCCAACGCCGTCAGTTACGGCGCCAGCGGGGGCAATATCTGGATCAGGGCAGGGCAGAATGAACAGATAAGCTGGCTGGAAGTGGCCAACGAGGGGCCCAAGATCCCCGTGGCCGATCAGCAACGCATTTTTGAACCCTTCGAGCAGGGCAGCACAGTGCGGCAAGGTCTCTTGAAAGGCTCGGGCATGGGCCTCTCCATCGCCCGCGAGTCTGCCAACAGCCTGGGGGGGGAACTGGTTCTGGTAGAGGATAAACAGGCGGATGTCTGTTTCAGGTTGACGTTGAAATGAGGACTATGAAGATACAACGCGTATTTCCAGCTCTGATGGCAGGGCTGCTCGCGGGTTGCTCCTTGCTGCCGCAACAGGCACAGCGGGAGTCCTCCGATATCGCTTTTGCCAAGCGGATGGAGTTTGCCAACAAGGAGATGCAGGTGCGTCTGCAATACTCCGACTGGCTGCTGGCCAGTCACCCCCAGCAACGGGTGCAGGAGCGTCAGCGTCTGAAAGGGGCTGACGATCTGGAGAGCCGGGTCAGTCTGGCCATGGTGGACTCTCACCCCGCCGAATCGGTGGCCAATCGCACCGCCGGTCTGGCGCGCCTGAAGCAGATGCTGCCCGAGCTGGGTCTCGATGCGCAGGCCTTTTTGCGCAGCTGGATCGCCCTCGGCGAGCAGCTGCTGGCTCGCGACAGCCGTCGCGATGACCAGAGTCAGGAGATCCAGCGGCTGCGCCGCCAGATCGAGCAGCTGACCGCTATCGACGACCAGCTCAACCAGCGCAAGCTGAACGAGAATCGTGAGGTAATACCATGAGCCGGATCCTGTTGGTGGATGACGACGTCAGCCTGCTCAAACTGATGAGCATGCGGCTGCGCAGTCAGGGTTATGAAGTGGATACCGCCGACAGTGCGGAAGGGGCCCTCGACCGGTTGCGTCAGCAACGGGCCGATCTGGTGCTGAGCGATCTGCGGATGGCCGGCATGGACGGGCTGGCGCTGTTCGAGCGGATCCAGGCCCAGTGGCTGGGGTTGCCGGTGATCATCATGACCGCCCACGGCACTATCCCGGACGCCATTCAGGCGACCCGCTCTGGGGTCTTCAGCTTTCTGACCAAACCCATCAACAAGGATGAGCTGTTCGCCACCATCGAACATGCTCTCAGCCTGACCCGGCCGAAACAGCAGCAGGAGTGGCAGTCGCTGATCCTGACCCGCAATCCCCAGCTGGAACAGCTGCTGATCCAGGCCCACAGCATTGCGACCATGGAGGTGCCGGTGCTGATCATGGGGCCGTCAGGCTCCGGCAAGGGGGCGATGGCGCAGGCGCTGCATCAGGCCAGCCAGCGGCGCGACAAGCCGCTTCATACCATCAACTGTGCCGCCATTCCGTGGGCGTCACTCGACTTGCAGCTGTTTGGTGAAGATGGCCAGTCCGGTCTGTTCGAGCAGGCCAAGGGGGCGACCCTGTTTCTCGACGAGATTGGCAGCCTCTCCGAATCCCTGCAGGCCAAGCTGCTGCAGGTGATGGAGGAGTATGGTCAGGGCACGCCGGAGGTGAGGGTGCTCAGCTCCAGCCATCAGGATCTGGTCAAGGCGATGGAGGAGGGGCGCTTTCGGGAAGATCTCTTCTACCGTCTCAACGTTGCCAATATCACCTTGCCGTCTCTCAGTGCCCGCAGCGAGGATATCCCCCTGCTGGCCCGTCAGGCGCTCGACGATTACCGTAGCCGCCACAGCGACTGCGCCGCCATGGGTTTTTCGCCCGAGTCGCTGGCGATGCTGGCGGCCGCTGCCTGGCCCGGTAACGTGCGCCAGCTCTGCAACGTGGTGGAGCAGCTCGCCAGCCTCTGTTGCAGCCCGGTGATCGGGGTCTCCATGGTGGAGTCCGCCCTGAGCGGCGGTGGTGGCGGCATCCCCTCGTTCAACGAGGCGCGGGCCGAATTCGAGAAGGAGTATCTGATCCGTTTGCTGCGCACCACCGAGGGCAACGTGACCCTGGCGGCCAACATGGCGGGCAGAAACCGTACCGATTTTTACAAGTTATTGAATCGGCACGGTATCGAAGCTGCAAACTTCAAATCGAAGGGATAAATCAGGCGGGATCAACTACCGCCGGAGCGGCATCGGCTTTCTGGGTTTTATGTGAGAGCCAGAGGCCGCTCGCCTTCATCAGGTAACCGAACAAGGCGCCAATGATGAGGGAGGGCAGGATCAGCCGCCACTCGCCAGCCGCCCCGAAGGTGGCACAGCAACCGGCAAAGGTGCCGGGAATGTAGCCGAGCCACTGCTGCTTGGCCTGTACGCACATCAGGGTTGCGACCACCCCCGTCATCACATAACCCGCCACGCCCGCCCCCCATAGACTGTCGCCATGGATCAGCAGCAGTGCCCACAGCATGCCGCTGGTGTTGCAGAAGATGGTCTGCAGCAGTGCCTTGTAGCCGCCGCTTGACGCGAAATAGCTGGTGCAGCCGAGAAAGCCGACCCAGGAGATAAGGCCGAACGCGACGGCAATCCAGCCCCAGACGGCGGAGAGAATTCCAGTGGTGATGGCGATGGCGATCAGTGGGCTCATGGGGCGACTCTTCAGTTGGCTTCGCAAAATGGGCAGCCTACCCCCGGCAATCGGTGCGGCAAGCGGGGGCCGAATTGTGTGTGATCTTCATCACCCTTTTCAACTCAGGAATACGCTTGCGCTCGCGAAAAAAATTCATTGGTGACCGGCCTGACAGTCGGCCATAGTTAGAGGCCCTGTCCTGCTCATGGAGTGAGTCTGATGGCGCCAAATGTGATCGTTCCCCTGCTGGTGTTCGTAGTCCTGTTTCTGGTCGGCACCATGGCCAAGGCACTGCCCCTGCACCACATGATGTAAATTTGTGTGAAATAAAAATCTGCCGGGGCGGGTCTTATCCATACTGCCTCACTCAGCCCCGGGAGTTTTTCATGTTGATCAAGCGTCGTACCGCCCACCCCCTCACCGAACAGGATGTCACCCCGGAAGCCGTTTATCAGGACCGCCGCCTTATTCTCAAAGGGCTGGGTCTGGGCGCGGCTACTCTGGCGTTTCCCACTCAGGCCGGTGTACTCGATCTGCTGCGCGGTAAAGAGGATGCTCCCCAGTTAGCCACCAAACCGCTCAACAGCAAGCCTGCCGAGCGCCCGGCCAATCTGGTACTGACACCGGAAGAGAAGGCCACCAGTTACAACAACTTCTATGAGCTGGGCACCGACAAGTCCGACCCAGCTCGCAACGGCCATTACCTCAAGCCCGAACCCTGGACCCTCAAGGTGGAGGGGGAGGTGGCCAAGCCTTTTACCCTCGATGTGTGGGATCTCATCAACAAGAGCGAGCTGGAGGAGCGGATCTACCGGCTGCGCTGCGTCGAGGCCTGGTCCATGGTACTGCCCTGGAATGGCATCTCGCTGGCGGAGATTATCCGCCGTGCCGAGCCCACCAGTCGCGCCAAGTTTGTCGCCTTCGAAACCCTGTTTGATCCGAAACAGCTGCCGGGGCAGGCCTCCAGTCTGGGGGGCGGCATCGAGTATCCCTACGTCGAAGGGCTGCGTATCGACGAGGCGATGCACCCTCTCTCTTTCCTTGCTATGGGACTCTACGGCAAGACCCTGCCCGCCCAGAATGGCGCGCCGCTCCGGTTGGTAGTGCCGTGGAAGTACGGCTTCAAGAGCATCAAGAGCATCGTCTCGATCCGGCTGGTGGAGGAGATGCCGCCCACCACCTGGAACCTGCTGGCTCCCAACGAATATGGCTTCTACGCCAACGTCAATCCACAGGTGGATCATCCGCGCTGGAGTCAGGCCAGCGAGCGCTTTATCGGCGAGGGCGGTGTGTTTGGCGCCAAGCGTCAGCCGACCCTGATGTTCAATGGCTATGGTGACGAAGTCGCCTCGCTCTATCAGGGGATGGATCTGCGCCAATGGTACTGAGATTGAAACCGGCCCATATCAGCGGCCTGCGGGCGCTGGTGCATCTGGGCTCCTTGGGTTTCCTGCTCTGGCTGGGGTTTGCCATTCCGGCAGGTCTGCTGGGGGGCGATCCGGTGCCAGAGCTTATCCACTACCTCGGCAAGGGGGCGCTCAACCTGCTGCTGCTCACCCTGCTGGTGTCGCCGCTGGCCAAGCGTTGGCGGCAGGGGCAGCTCATCAAGCTGCGTCGTCCCCTCGGGCTCTGGTGTTTTGCCTGGGCGCTGCTCCACTTCATGGCGTGGCTGGGGCTGGATCTGCAGTTTGACTGGGGGCTGATTGGCGGCGAGCTGGTCAAGCGCAGCTATATCGTGGTGGGGATGGTGGCACTGTTGCTACTGGCCGCCCTCAGCATCACCTCGCTGCCCGCATTGCAGCGCAGAATGGGGGCCGTGTGGCAGAAGTTGCACAACTGGGTCTATGCCATCGCCCTGCTGGTGCCGGTGCACTACTGGTGGTCGCTCAAGAGCGGTTGGGGGGAGCCTCTTGTCTACCTGCTGCTGGCCTGTGCCCTGCTCTGGCCGAGGAAAGATAAGCTGCTGCGCCCATGGCGGGGACGCTGGAATACAAAAGAGGCCTAATCGGCCTCTTGTTGTTTGATCTCGCCGGTGTAGGCATCGATGATGAGATGCACCTTCTGATCCTGGCGATTGAGGGTTTTGACCTCGAATTTGTCCCCTTCCAGCTCTACTTCCCGAATGTCGTGATACCCTTGCGCCAGCAGGAGTTTGACCAGCCCGGCCATGTCGAGACGGCTCTGTGCCGCCCAGCTTGTGGCACTGAATAGACAAAGGATCAGCAGGAAACTGCGCGGGATCATATTCATTCCGGATTCATGGCTGGCAGACTATAAACGCCATTATGTTAGGTTTTTGGAGATGAATCATCCATGAATAGAGCGCTCCCTCTGCTCGGGTTATTGCTGCCGGTGCTGGCACAGGCGGTCACGCCTGATGAAGCCCAGCTGCAGCAAGCTGTCCATGAGGGACGGGTTCGGCCATTCCATGAAATGATGGAGGTGGCAGCCAGATTGCCGGTGCGGGTGTTGCGGGTAGATCTGGGGGAAGAGGATGGTATCTGGCTCTATGAACTACGAGTTATCGATCGGGCAAATAGCGTGATCAAGGTGGCCTATCGGGCCGATAACCTTGAGCTGGTGTGGGCCAAGGGCCACCATCTGGAGCGGCTGTTCGAGCCGCCCAAGCCATCGGTCGAGGGTGATGAATAACCTCTGTTTGGAAGCCTGTTGATGCGAATTCTGATTGTTGAAGACGAAAAAACGCTGGCGGGGCAGTTGGCTGAACAGCTGCGCCTCTCCGGCTTTGTCACCGACCTTTGCCACAATGGCAACGACGCCGGTTTTCTCGGTGAGACCGAGCCCTATGATGCCATTATTCTCGATCTCGGCTTGCCGGGGCGCGATGGCCTGAGCGTGCTGAAAGAGTGGCGCAGCAAGGGTATCGATACCCCTGTGCTGGTACTGACCGCCCGTGGCCAGTTGCACGAGAAGATCGAGGGGCTCAACGCCGGTGCCGATGACTACCTCACCAAGCCGTTCCAGGTAGCCGAGCTGGTGGCGCGGGTGCAGGCACTGGTGCGGCGGGCGGCGGGCAACGCCAGCTCCATTCTGGAGATTGGCGGGGTGCGGCTCGATATGGCAGCATCGCAGGTGTGGTACGAAGGGACCCCCATCAAGCTGACCGCCCACGAGTTCCGGGTGCTGGGTTACCTGATGCAGCACAGGGGCAAGGTGGTGTCGCGCAGCGAGCTGATCGACCACATCTACGCTCAGGATTTTGACCGCGACTCCAACACCGTCGAGGTGTTCATCGGCCGGATCCGCAAGAAGACCCATGCTGATTTGATCGAAACGGTGCGCGGCCTCGGGTACCGGATCAACGAATGAGGCTGGTCAGAACCCTGCGGGGGCGACTGGTCGCCATTGCGCTGGTGTGGTGCGGGCTGTTTCTGTTCGCCACCGGCTTCAGTCTGCAGACCATGATGCGCAACTACTGGCAGGAGGCGGAAGCCGACGGCCTGCGTTTGCAGGTTTATGATCTGCTCGCCCGGATCGAGGTGCAGCATGATGGCTTGCCCGTGGTCACCGAGGCGATGACCGACCCTCGCTTTAACCAGCCCTACTCCGGCTACTACTGGCAGCTGGAGCTGGGCCACGATGTGGTGGGACGCTCCCGCTCCCTGTGGGATACCAATTTGAAAACCGAGGGGCTCAAGTCCGCCTTCGGCGATCCGGATTTGTTTGTCGGCAAGGGGCCCAATCGTGAGCCCTTGCTGGTGATGACCCGTACCGTGCTGCTGCCCGGTTCCGATCGGGTGTTCACCCTGGTGATGGCCAAGGACAGCAGCGCCCTGACGTTGACCCTTAGCAAAACCCGTATCAGCCTGTTCCTTGGCCTCGGCTTTGCTGCCGCCGGTCTGGTGCTCGGCTTTATGTTCCAGATCCTCTATGGCTTGCGGCCATTACATCTGCTGCGTCGCGAGCTGGGCTATGTCCATCAGGGCCATCAGGAGGGATTCCGCCTGCGCTATCCGCTGGAGATCCAGCCGCTGGTAGAGGATATCAACCGGCTGCTGCATCACTACGGCGAGCTGCTGCAGCGGGCGCGATCCCACACCGGCAATCTGGCCCACGCCCTTAAGACACCGCTCAGCATCATGCGCAATCAGGTGGCCCAGTTGTCGCCGGAAGATCAGGCCGCCATCGGCGAGCAGCTCGACCAGATCCAGCGCCACATCGATTACCACCTTGGCAAGGCGCGGGTGACCGGCGCTGCCAAAATCCTCGGGGTCTCGACGCCGGTGCGGGCGCGGGTGGAGTACATCTGCCGCGCCTTCTCCCGCCTCTATCCGGGCAAGATGGTGGATCTGCAGGTGCCCGCCAATCTGGCGGTCGGGGTGGAGGAGCAGGACTTTGACGAGATGGTGGGTAACGTGTTGGAAAACGCCTTCAAATGGTCGGCCACTCAGCTGCGCATCTCCAGCGCCGAGCTGGGGGGCTGGATCACCTTGCGTATCGAGGATGACGGCCCCGGCATGAGCGAGGATCAGATCGCCAAGGCGGTGTTGCGCGGAGTACGCCTCGACGAGAAGGTGCCGGGCTCCGGGCTGGGTCTTAATATTGTCTCCGATCTGGCAGAAGCCTATCGGGGCAGTTTCATCATGGGCCGCGCCGAACTGGGCGGTCTGGCTGCCTCCCTCTCGTTGCCCAAGGTGGCAAGAGTCGAGAGCTAGGCATAACATATGGCATTTGTTTTAGCCTGAGGAAGAGAAGCATGACCGACGATCCGTGGGCACTGTGTCACCTTGACGATTCATTTGATGCCTCTGTGCTGGGGGTCAAGGGCGCCCAGATCCAGTGGTTTGAAGACAGGGATGGCCTGATCGCGTTCCTGCTGGAAGACTTTGTCGACCTGCTGGCCGATGTGGGCGAGCTGGAGGAAGATCAGACCGAGCAGGCGCGGGAGCGCTTCACCCTGCTGGTGGAGCAGAGCTTCGACGATCGCACCCTGATGGATGCCATCAACGATCTCGCCTCCGGCCTGCGCCGCATCGCCTGGCTGGGGCCGCTCTCGGAGCTGGCCGAGATCAGCGACGAGTTTGCCTCCGGCCTGCGCCGCTACTTCTGGAGCCAGTACGACGGGGATGAAGATGACCCGGACGCCTGGGTGCCGGAAGAGCTGTGGCCGCAACTGGTGGAGTGCGCGCAGGAGTATATGGAGGAAGGGGATTTTTAAATCCGTCCCGACACCGTGTGCTCTTTGGCAGACAGATAAAGAAATGGCGCCTTGATGGCGCCGTTTTTATTGGGTGGCAATCGCCTTAGCCGTTGGCCGGTACCGCGTGGGCGGTGTTGGCCAGCACCGGGCCTGTGTACTTCTCGATCTGCAGCTGGGCCATGTGGCCGCAGTTGCCCTGCGCCAGACTGGACGAGCCTTCGTCGAAGGTGAGGCAGTTGACGTTGCCGTTCTTGCAGATGCTGCCCGCTTCGCCCGGCTTGGCCGGGTCGTACCAAGCCCCTTCGCAGATCCGTACTACCCCCTGACGCACATCTTCAGAGAGCAGGGCACCCACCAAAATCTGGCCCCGTTCGTTGAAGGCACGCACCAGATCCCCCTGGACGATGCCACGGGCCTTGGCATCTTGCGGATGGATCATGATCGCTTCGCGGTCGGCGATGGCGAACTTGTCCCGCAGCGGGGTGTTGTCGAGCTGGGAGTGCAGCCGCTGGGTCGGGTGGGCGGTGTTGAGGGAGAGCGGATAGCGCGCCGCCACCTCGCTCTTCACCCACTCCTTGGGCTCATACCACTTGGGATGGCCGGCGCAGTCGGCATAACCCATCCCCGCCACCGTGTTGGAGAAGATCTCGATCTTGCCGGACGGGGTACCGAGCGGGCTCAGCAGCGGGTTTTCGCGAAAATCAGCGTGCCGGATCCACTGGCGGTTTGCCTCGGGGATCGGGAAGCGGATGTAGTTGTTGGACTCCCAGAACATGTTGAACGGTGGCAGCGCCACCCGGGCACCACGGGCCTGCGCCGCCATGCCGTCGTACATCTGCTTGAGCCACAGCATCTCGTCCTTCCCTTCGGTGTACTGCTCTTGCACACCCAGTTTGGCGGCGATGGCGCTGAAGATGTCGAAGTCGTTGCGGGACTCGTGCTGGGGGGGCACGCACTGGTGCATCGGGAACACATAGCGCTGGGAGTAGTCGCCGCCCATCTCCAGATCGTTGCGCTCGTAGCTGGTGGTGACCGGCAGCACGATATCGGCGTGCTTGGCGGTAGCGGTCCAGTAGGGCTCGTGAACGATCACGGTCTGCGGCTTGCGCCACGCCTGCAGCAGGTTGTTGGTGTCCTGATGGTGGTGGAAGGGGTTGCCGCCCGCCACATAGACCAGCTTGATGTCCGGATAGGTCACCTTGCGGCCGTTGAAGTCGATGGTCTTGCCCGGGTTGGCGAGACAGTCGGCGATGCGGGCCACCGGGATCGGTGCCGGGCTGTTCTTCGGTGCGTTGCCGGCGGATATACCGGCCAGAATGCCGCCCTTGGCGGTGGGGCTGCCACCGGAGGAGTAGTGGTAGCTGAAGCCGTAGCCGCCGCCCGGCAGGCCGATCTGGCCCAGCATGGAGGCCAGAGTGACCAGCATCCAGTTCGGCTGTTCGCCGTGCTGCTGACGCTGCATGCCCCAACCGGCCATGATCATGGTGCGCTTGGCGGCCATGTCGAGAGCCAGCTGGCGGATCACCTTGGCATCGACGCCGCAGACGGTGCTCGCCCATTCGGCGCTCTTCGGTTGGCCGTCATCCTTGCCGAGCAGGTAGTTCAGGAACTTGTCGAAGCCGACGGTATAGCGATCGAGGAAAGCCTGATCGTGCTTCTTCTCGCTGTAGAGGGTGTGAGCCACACCCAGCATCATGGCCACGTCGGTGTAGGCGTTCGGCGCAATCCACTCGGCACCGACCAGCTTGGCGGTCTCGTTGTAGATGGGATCGATGCTGATGACGCGGGTGCCCTTCTCTTTCAGCGCCATGAAGCCGGCCTGACCCTCGTGATCCGGCATGTTCCAGCTGTTCTTCAGGGTGACCTGGGCGTTGACCCCCCACAGTACCACCAGTTCGGCGTTCTCCACCACGTTGGGCCAGGCGGTCTGCTGCTCGTACACCTCGATGGAACCCATCACGTGGGACATGATCACCTGAGCCGCGCCGGTGGAGTAGTCACCGGCATAACCGGTGAAACCGCCGGAGAGATTCATCAGGCGGTGCAGCAGGGTACGGCTGTTGTGGAACATGCCGACGCTCTTCCAGCCATAGGAACCGGCGTGGATCGCCTGCGGACCGAAGTCACTCTGCACCCGCTGGATTTCACCGGCCACCAGTTCGATCGCCTTGTCCCAGCTCACTCGCACCCACTCGTCGGCACCGCGCAGCTCGGGCTTGGCGCCCGGGCCATGCTCCAGCCAGCTTTTGCGTACCATGGGGTATTTGATGCGGTTCTTGGCGTGCACCTGGAACGGCGCCATATCGATGAGATCGTTCGGCGCCGGATCATCGGCTACTGGCTGGACGCGCACCATGCGGCCATCTTCGACGATCGCCTCGAAAGCACCCCAGTGGGCGCCGGTCAGAATGCCCTTCTGGGCGGGCACCAGGGTCGGGAACTGACTCAATGCGGTGCTGATGGCTTGCGCCAGCGCACTCTTGGGAAAAATGCCGCCGAGCAGGGGCAGGGCTGCGCAGGCGCCGAGCCCCTTGAGCAGGTTGCGGCGGGACAGATTGGTCTTGTTGTCGTTGAAAAAAGTCATAACGGTTTTCCTCTGTGCCAGCCTTAGTGGGCCGCGCTCATGTCACTGGCGTGTTTCTGGACATACTGGGTCAACATACGAGCCTGTTCCGGGGTCAGGGAGGTACGAGATTCCATCCCCTTGATGACGCCGATCCACTGGTTGGCATTGAAGTGATCCAGCGCGGTGAGGCCGTGGCAGCCGGTACAGTTGTTGGACATCAGGGTGGAGGCGTATTGCCACAGCTTGCCCTGATCGCCGATGAGCTGGCTCTGGTCGACCCAGGCGGTCAGCTTGACCTGATGCCAGGTGAGGTTGGTGGCGCTGTCGGTTTCGCTCTGGCCGGTGACCAGCGCTTTCTTGGCAGCATCGCCGACCAGCACGCTGAGGATCCGCTTGCCCGGTGCGGCGTAGAACACTTCGCTCACACCATCCTGTTGCCAGCCTTCGATCTGCACCTTGGCGCGGCCGTTTTCGTTGGCCAGCACTTCCACCCTGGTGGAGGGCATCAGGGTGCCTTCGTCCGTCTTGGCGGCGGCATCGAGGAACAGCGGGGTGGTGGCGATGGCGTAACGGGTGGTGACGTTGGCCGGAGTCTGGGCCGCAGCCTGCGCCAGCTCGCTGGCACCGGCGGCAGCCAGGCCGCTCATGTCTGGCATGATGTGGGCGACACCGCGGTGGCAGTCGATACAGGTCTGACCCTCCTTGATGGCGACCGGGTGTTCGGCACGGGCATTGGGGCGCTGGGCCAGAATGTCCATCGCCGCATAGCTGTGGCAGCTGCGGCAGGTGGCGGAGTCGTTGGCTTTCAGCTCGTCCCAGACGGATTGGGCCATCCGCAGCTTGTGGGCCTCGTATTTCTCAGGCGTGTCGAGCGTGCCGATCGCTTCGTGATAGATATCCTTCACGGCGCGGACTTTGGTCCACAGGTAGGAGGTGGGGTCGCCCGGGATGTGGCAGTCGGCGCACTCGGCGCGGATCCCCTTGGGATTCTGGAAGTGGATGCTGCCCTGATACTCGGCGAGCGGAGTCTGCATGGAGTGGCAGGAGACGCAGAATTCGGTGGAGCTGGTCTTGTGCAGCACTGTCACGGTGACACCCAGTGCCGCGACACCCAGCAGGGCCCCGAGCAGCAGGAGCCAGAACCAGGTTTTTCTTATCAGTTTTCCAATCATGGCGGCGTTTTCCTGTGGTCAATTTTTACCAACATAGTACTAGCCCAATAGTAGTAGTAATGACAGGGATAAGGCGTTGACCTCCATCATGGTTTATATTTTTGACTGTCGTCACACTTTGTCTTTTATTTCAATATTGACTAATAACTCGAATTTAATTCAATAAATCGCCGATTGATCGATTTGTACACTTTCCACGCCAGCTGTTAGCCTCCTCGCAAAACCCCACAAGATTTGTTGATATAGTGAGCAATGAGCCACAACGGAGTATCGCTGATGAGCCCTTTCTCGCTGCTGTGTGTCGCCGCCAACGTGCAACTGCTGGCCGAATTCGAACAGGAGCTGGCCCCGCTGCTCGGCCATTTTGCGCTGGTGGTGGTGGTCGGGCAGGAGTCGGCGGAGCTGGCCCTCGACGAGCTGGACCGCAAGGGGCAACCGCCCGCCGTGGTGGTGTGTGACAGCGATCTGGGGGATGGGCGAGGGGCCGATTTTCTGATCCGCCTCGGCAACCGTCACGAGGCGTGCCGCAAGATCCTGCTGGGCAGCCAGCCGGAGATGAAATCGATCATCGAGGCGGTCAACCTCGGCCGTCTCGACTACTACCTGCAACGCCCCTGGCGCGATGGCAGCATGCGCCGGGCGGTGATCGAGCAGGCCAGCTACTTTGTGCTGCTCCAGCCCGAGGCTGACCTGCTGAGCTATGCCGCCGTGCTCGACAACCAGAAGCTGCTGCGGGCCCACGTAGATCGCCAGCTGGCGGCCTACCGGCAGGGCTTTATGGATTACACCCGTTGCAGCGATGAAGAGCTGTCGCGGGTGGTGATCGACGGCCTCTATCAGTTTTTCGATGGCAACGACGAGGGGCGGGTCTGCCGTCACTACAGTCCGGGCCATGTGCTGACCCGCGAGGGGGAGCCCAACAGCTTCCTCTGGTTTATCGCCAAGGGGGAGGTGGTGCTGCGCAAGCGGGACGAGCAGGGGATCGATCAGGAGGTGGTGCACTACCGCACCGGTTCCTTGGTGGGGGGCATGTCCTTCGTCACCGGCGAACCCGCCTTCACCACCGGGGTGACCCTGACCGGTGCCGAGGTGATCAAGCTCGACAAGCTGCAATTCTCCCGGGTGATGCAGGCGCGGAGCGAACTGCTCCCCTCCTTTACCAATCTGCTGCTGCGCCACTTCAACCGCCGCCTGCAAAACAGCATCCGTACCGAGATGCGGCTGCAACAGACCCTCAACTCCCTCGATGCCGCCCACGCCCAGCTGGTGGAGAGCGAGAAGATGGCGATGCTGGGTCAGCTGGTGGCCGGTGTCGCCCACGAGCTGAACAACCCGGTGGCGGCCATCATCCGTGGCAGCGAGACCCTGCGAGCTGCCATCCCCGATCTGGTCAATCTCGAACTGCCTGCTCCCATCAAGGGGCTGGGCAACCAGACCCTCTGTCAGGCGCTGACCGCCCAGCCGGTCTCGACCAGCGAGATCCGTGACAAGACCCGGCAGGCGGAGGGGCGCTTTGGTGACCGCCAGCAGGCGCGGCTGGCGGTGCAGATGAATCTGGATGACGAGCTGAACTGGCAGCGCTGGTTTGCCAGCCGCACTGCCGACGAGCGGGAGGTGCTGCTCTCCCGGCTGGAGCTGTTCCAGCAGACCGGCAGCTTCCTGCGCAACATCGAGGTGTGTGCCCGTCGCATCGGCGATCTGGTCAAGAGCCTCAAGCAGTACGCCCGGCAGGATCGGGCCGAACCCTCGCTGGTGGATCTGCACGAGGGGCTGGAAGATACCCTGATGATTTTCGAAAACCGCCTCAAGCATCATGAGCTGTGCAAGGAGTACCAGCCGCTGCCGCCGGTACGCTGCCACCCCATCGCCTTGCAACAGGTGTGGACCAACCTGATCGCCAACAGTCTGGATGCCATGAGCGGCCCGGGGCGGCTCACCATCCGTACCGGCTTGCTGGATCCCGAGTGGGCCATGGTGGAGATCGAGGATAGCGGTTGCGGCATCGAGCCCGAGCTGTGGCAGCGGATCTTCGATCTCAACTTCACCACCAAGCGGGAGGGGCACTTTGGTCTCGGCATTGGCTTGAGCGTCTCGCTGCAGATTGTGCAGCAGTACCACGGCCGGATCGAGGTGGCCTCCGAGCCGGGCTGCTACACCCGGATGCGGGTCTGTTTGCCGCTGGATGGCATGGGGCAGGCCAGTTATGGGGGCGATCCCCGCCACAAGGAGCATGCGGCCTGAGCCGTCGCCAGCATCAATCGCGCGGCGTGCCAAACCATGTCGCCAAGGAGGAGCAATGAACAAACACTATCTGATCCTATGTGTGGACGATGAGCGGGAGGTGTTGGATGCGGTGATCCACGATCTCGCACCGTTCCGTTCCCACTTCGAGCTGGAGGCCGCCGAGAGCGTCGATGAGGCGCGGGCGGTGGTTGAGGAGTGGGAGAGCGACGGCAACAAGCTGGCGCTGATCCTTTGTGACCACATCATGCCGGGGACCCTGGGGGTCGATTTTCTAGTGGAGCTGAACCAGCGCGCCGCGACCAGAGCCAGCCGCAAGTTGCTGCTGACCGGGCAAGCGGGGCTGGAGGCCACCGTCGAAGCGGTCAATCGCGGCGGCTTGCACTACTACCTGGCCAAACCGTGGAAGCTGGAGACCCTGCAAGAGGCGGTGCGCGAACAGCTGACCGACTATCTGCTGACGGAAGATGGCGAAAATGCCTTCCACTATGCGCCGCTGCTCAATCAGGTGCGGCTGTTTGCCGCCATCCACGATCACCCGTTTGACCAATAGGGGCAGTTGGGCTTTCGCGGCGGCAGTTGTATACTGTCTACATATACAGTATTGCAGGTAGCCACCGATGCGACTCTTTATCGCCGAGAAGCCCACCCTGGGCCGCGCCATTGCCGATGCCCTGCCCAAGCCCCACAAGAAGGGCGACGGTTTTATCGAAACAGCCCAGGGCGATGTGGTCACCTGGTGTATCGGCCATCTGCTGGAACAGGCCGAGCCCGATGCCTATGACGCCGCCTTCAAGCAGTGGCGGATGGAGCATCTCCCCATCATCCCCGCCCAGTGGCAGCTGGTGGCCAAGCCCAAGACCAAAACCCAGCTCACCGTTATCAAGCGACTGATCAAGCAGGCGGACTGTGTGGTCAACGCCGGTGACCCGGACAGGGAAGGGCAGCTGCTGGTGGACGAGGTGATCGATTTTCTCGGCTACCCGAAAACCAAGCCGGTGCAGCGCTGCCTCATTAGCGATCTCAACCCGCCCGCGGTGCGCCGCGCCCTCGACAAACTGAGGGATAACAAGGAGTTCGTGCCGCTGGCGGTTTCCGCACTGGCCCGCAGTCGGGCCGACTGGCTCTACGGCATCAACATGACCCGCGCCTATACCCTGCTCGGGCGCAAGGCCGGTTGCAGCGAGCTGCTCTCGGTCGGTCGGGTGCAGACCCCGCTGCTGGGGCTGGTGGTGCGGCGGGATCTCGAGATCGAGGCCTTCGTCCCCAAACCCTTCTACGAGGTGCTGGCCCATCTGCTGACCGATAGCAACGAGCGCTTCACCGCCAAGTGGCTGCCATCGGAAGCCTGTCTGCCGTGGCAGGACGAGGAGGGGCGGGTGCTCAACCGGGCGCTGGCCGACAAGGTGGTGAGCCGGATCAACGGCCAACCCGCTCAGGTCGAATCGGTGGAGGAGCAAGCCCGCAAGCAGGCGGCGCCGCTGCCTTACAACCTCTCTAGCCTGCAGATCGATGCCGCCAAGCGGTTCGGCATGGATGCCAAGCGGGTGCTCGACATCTGCCAGAGCCTCTACGAGCGCCACAAGCTCATCACCTATCCGCGCTCCGACAGCCGCTATCTGCCGACCGACCACTTCAAGCGGGCCGAGCAGGTGCGCGGCGCTATTGCCGCCACGGCGCCCACGCTGGCCAAGGCGGTGGCCGAGGCTGATGGCAAGATCCGCAGCAAGGCGTGGAATGACAGCAAGGTGGATGCCCACCACGCCATCATCCCCACCGAGAAGCAGGGCAACCCCGCCACGCTGGGGGCTGACGAGGCGAAGATCTATAGTCTGGTAGCCCGCCAGTACCTGCTGCAGTTCTATCCGCCGTTCGAATATAACGACAGCAAGGTGCTGCTGCGCATCGCCGGTGGTCTGTTTCAGGCCAAGGCGCGGCGCATTCTCAAGGCGGGCTGGAAGGCGCTGCTCGGGGTGGAGGAGGATGACGACGAAGAGAAGGCGGGTACCCTGCCTGCCCTGAAAGAGGGGGAGCAGCTGCTCTGCGAGCGAGGCGAGTTGCTGGAGAAGATGACCCAGCCGCCCAAGTCGTTCACCGATGCGACTCTGCTGGCGGCCATGACCGGCATCGCCCGCTATGTGCAGGATCCCGAGATCCGCAAGACCCTGCGTGACACCGACGGTCTTGGCACCGAAGCGACCCGGGCGGGCATTATCGACCTGCTGTTCAGGCGCTGTTTTCTGGTGCGTCAGGGCAAGAGCATCAAGGCGACCCCGACCGGGCGGGCGCTGGTACAGGCGCTGCCCGCCACCGCCACCACACCGGATATGACGGCGCTGTGGGAGCAGCACCTCGGCCAGATTGCCGAGCGCCACGGCAGTTACCAGCAGTTTATGGGACCGCTCACCGAGCAGCTTAACGGCCTGATCGAGGGGGCGCGGCAGGACTCCGGTGCCAGCTTCAGCGCCCTGCCCAAAGAGGCGCCGGGTGCCGGCAAGCGGCGTTTTACCAGGCGCAAGAGTCCAGCGGCCAGCGGTGCAGCGCCTCGCAAGAGTACGGGCAAGCGCACAGCCAGAAGCAAGGCGGCCTGACCGCATGAGGGGGCGGATAGGCTGATACACAAAAGCGGTCAGCTGAAAAAGAAAAAGGAGTCATGTGCTCCTCTCTCTTTTTTATCGCTGTAATGGCCTAGCTCCGCTTAGCCGGTATAGACGTTCTCTTCCGGATAACGGATGCGGGTCTCGACCGGGCGGGCCAGCATAAAGGCCAGGGTCAGCGGGCCGAGACGGCCGCAGATCATCACCAGCACCAAGATCAGCTTGCCCGGCTCGCTCAGGGAGGCGGTGATGCCGGTAGAGAGGCCGACGGTGGCAAATGCCGAGATGGTCTCGAACATGATTTTGTCGAACGGCAGATCCTCGGTCACCATCAGCAGGAACATCGCCAGCATCAGCACCATGGTGCTGACGATGATGATGGCCAGCGAGCGGGTCACGATCTGGGGCGACAGGGTGCGGCCAAAAGCGGTGACATGGGGTCGCTTGGTCAGAAACGCCTTGGTCGCCAGCAGCACTACCGCGAAGGTGGTCACCTTGATACCACCACCGGTCGAGGTGGCGCCGGCACCGATAAACATCAGCATCATCAGGAACAACAGGGCCGCCGGGGTCATCAGCCCGATATCTATGGTATTGAAACCGGCGGTACGGGCGCTGGCAGACTGGAAGAAGGCCGCCAGCAGCTGGCCACCGATACTGGCGTTGCCGAGGGTGCCCGGGTTGTTGTGCTCCAGCAGCCAGAACATCAGGGTACCGACCAGCAGCAGGGCCGGGGTCATCAGCAGCATCAGCTTGCTGTGCAGCTTCAGCTTGCGCCAACTGCGGTTGCGCACCAGATCGACGATGACGGTGAAACCAATCCCCCCCAGGATCAGCAGACCGGCGATGGTCAGACTGATGATGGGGTCGTCTCGATAGTCGATGAGATTGTTGGCAAACAGCGAGAAGCCGGCGTTGTTGAAGGCCGAGACCGCATGGAAGAAGCTGACATAGAGGCCGTGCACCCAGCCCAGCTCCGGCACCCAGCGGATCGCCATGATGCCGGTGCCGATCAGCTGGGCAATAAAGGCGAACAGCACTATGCGTTTGACCAGCTGGATAATATTGACCGAGCCCTCCTGTCCCAGTGCCTCTTTGGCCAGTACCTGCTGGCGCAAGCCGACCCGCTTGCTGAAGATGGCGATCAGCAACAGGGTCATGGTCATCTGACCCAGCCCGCCGATCTCCATCAGCATCAGCAGGAAAATCTGCCCCTGCAGGGTGAAGGCGGTGCCGGTGTCCACCACGCCAAGACCGGTCACGCTGATGGCCGAGGTGGCGGTGAACAGGGCGTTGACGAAGGTGACCTCGCCATTGTGGCTGGAGGGTTGCACCAGAAAGATGGTGCCAACCAGCAGAATGATCAGAAAGCTGCCGAGGATCAGCCGAGCCTCGCTCCAGCGGGAGTCGCGCTCCCGATGAAGGGCAAAGGCGTAGCTGCTGCGCCAGTTGATCATAGGGTTTCGAGCCAGCGGTCGATGGCGTGTTTGTTGCCTGCCAGAATGAGGATGTCACCCAGTTGCAGCGCCATCTTGCCGGTCAGCACGTTGTGCAGCACCTCACCGCGCTTGATGGCGAGCAGTTGGAAGTCGCTCTGCTGCAACAGGTGGAGGTCACCGAGCGCCTTGCCATTTTGCGGCAGGCCGATGACGAACTCGGTCAGCACCATGTCGTGACCCAGCTCCAGATAGTCGAACAGCCGGTTATCCAGCATGCTCTGGGCGACCCGGCGCCCCATATCCCACTCGGGATTGATCACCTTGTCGGCACCGACTTTCTGCAAAATTTTGGCGTGGAACTTGTCGCGCGCCTTGACCCACACCTTCTTCACCCCCGCTTCCTTCAGAACGAGCGTGGTGAGGATGCTGGTCTCCAGGTTGTCACCGATGGCGACGAAGACGATGTCGAAATTAGCCAGTCCCAGCTCGGCAACTGTTGCCTCGTCGGTGGCATCCGCCACGATCACATGGTTGCAGAGGGCGGCGATTTGCCGGGTTTTGCTCTCGTCGATGTCGATAGCCAACACTTCGGCATCCTGCCGCTGCAGCTCTTCGCATAGCGCACTGCCAAACAGACCCAGGCCGATGACGGCAAACTGGTTGTTCATGAGTTCATCCTCAATAGTTGAAGCGGTCTACTCTAACCCACTGTTATTCGCCAGAAAAGATCTCGGGTTTTTCGTCACCGACCAACTTGAGGTAGACTGCGCCCTTGCACCAAGCCGGGATAGACAGATGAAACTGAATGCCAACGCCTCCTTGTTGAAGCTCAACACCCTTGCCCTCGATGCGCACTGCCTCTGGCTGGCCGAGGTGGAGCAGGTTACCGATCTGGTTACCCTGCGTAGCGATCCCGAGCTGAGTCTGCTCCCCCGTCTGAATCTTGGCGGTGGCAGCAATGTGCTCTTCACCAGCGATTTTCTCGGTCTGGTGGTGCTCAACCGACTCAAGGGCATTGCCGCTGAAGATGGTGGCGATCACTGGCTGCTTCATGTGGCGGCGGGTGAGGATTGGCATCAGCTGGTGCGCCATAGCTTGCAGCAGGGCTGGTATGGGCTGGAGAATCTGGCGCTTATTCCCGGTACGGTCGGTGCGGCGCCGGTGCAGAACATCGGTGCCTACGGGGTCGAGCTGGCTGACTTCTGCACCTATGTCGAGGCATTCAACTGGCACAGTGGCGAGGTCGAGCGGATTGAGGCTGCCCAGTGCCGTTTCGGTTATCGCGACAGTATCTTCAAGCACGAGTATCAGGATTCCCACCTGATCACCGCCGTCGGGCTCGCGCTGCCCAAGGCGTGGCAGCCGGTGCTGGGCTATGGCCCGCTGGCGGCACTCGGTGACACACCTTCGGCCCAGGTCATCTTCGATACCGTCTGTACCACCCGCATGGCCAAGCTGCCGGATCCCGCCGTGCTCGGCAACGCTGGCAGTTTCTTCAAAAATCCGCTGGTGTCCGCTGCGCTGGCGGAGAATCTCAAGTCGCGCTATCCGCAGATGCCTTGCTATCCGGCCGAAGAAGGGCAGGCCAAGCTGGCCGCTGGCTGGCTCATCGATCAGTGTGGTCTGAAAGGGTTCGCCATCGGCCGCGCCGCTGTTCATCAGGAGCAGGCACTGGTGCTGGTCAATCTGGGGGGCGCCAGTGCCATGGAGCTGATCGCGCTGGCGGCTCATGTCCGCGATAGTGTGGAACAGAAGTTTGGCGTGGTGCTGGAGCACGAAGTGCGCTTCATGGGGCCACAGGGCGAAACCTGGCTCGATGAGGTGCTCTCATGACCTTGACCCCCATCAGGCAGACCCTGATTACCTTGCTCAGCGACGGTCAGTTTCACTCCGGTGAGCAGCTGGGCGAGCAACTTGGTATCAGTCGGGCGGCAGTGAGCAAGCACATGGCGGCGCTCAAGGAGCTTGGGCTGGATCTGTTCAGTCTGACCGGCAAGGGCTACCGGCTGGCGGTGCCGATGGCACTCTATGAGCAGGGAACATTACAGGCGCTGGCCCCCATGGCGCCGGTGCACTGCTTCCCGGTGATCGACTCTACCAACCAGTATTTGCTGGAACGGGTAAGCCGGTTGCAATCCGGCGAGAGCTGCCTGGCCGAGTGTCAGACCGCCGGTCGTGGTCGTCGTGGCAAGCCATGGGTCTCCCCCTTTGGTTGCCAGCTGATCCTTAGCATGTACTGGCGCTTGGAGCAGGGAATGGCGGCGGCCATGGGGCTGAGTCTGGCAGTCGGGGTGGCTGTGGTTCAGGCATTGGAATCCCTTGGTTATCAAGGTGTCGAGCTCAAATGGCCGAACGACCTCTATTACCAGGGGCGCAAGCTGGCCGGTATATTGGTGGAGATGAGCGGCAGTGCTGGTGCCAGCTGTCATCTGGTGATTGGGATTGGCCTCAATCTGGCGATGCCAGCCCGCGAGGGGGAGAAAATCGATCAGGTCTGGTCCGAGCTACGTCATATTCAGTCGGAACTGGTGGACCGCAATCAGCTTGCAGCCCGAATGCTCTGCTGCCTGCAGCAAGCCTTGGTGGCCTTCGAGCAACACGGGTTGTCGCACTTTGTCGAGGACTGGAACCGGCTCGATCACTTTGCCGGTCGCCCGGTGCGCTTGCTGATGGGGGATCAGGAGATCCGCGGCATCGCCCGTGGCATCGACGATCGCGGTGCCCTGCGGCTGGAGACAGAGGAGGGGATCAAGTTCTATCTGGGGGGGGAGATTTCCCTGCGCCGGGGCGACTGACCGTTATTGAGGCGGTTTGATGATGGCAAATGTCGAAGAGGGGGCCTGTGGGCCCCCTCTTCGTTATCCGGCAAACACTGTCATCATTTGCGCAGTTTGATCTGCTCGATGGCGTGCTCTTGTCCCTTGGTCAGGATCAGGTTGGCACGCTCGCGGGTTGGCAGGATATTTTCCTGCAAGTTTAGATAGTTGATATCTTTCCAGAGGTTGTTGGCGATCTGGGTTGCCTCGCTTTCGGCCAGCTTGGCATAGTGATGAAAGTAAGAGTCGGGATCCGAGAAGGCGCCGCTGCGGAACTTGAGGAATCGCTCGATATACCAGGTGCGCAGCAGTTCGGCTTCTGCATCGACATAGATGGAGAAGTCGACAAAATCTGACACAAAGACCCGATGGGGCTCTTGTGGATAATCCATGCCACTTTGCAGCACGTTCAGCCCCTCAAGGATCAGGATATCTGGCTGCTCCACCACCTTCTTCTCATCAGGAATGATGTCGTAGATCAGGTGAGAGTAAACCGGCGCCTCGACCTTCTCGTGACCGGCACGCAGGTCGGTGACAAACTCCACCAGATGACGGATGTCATAGGACTCCGGGAACCCCTTGCGGCGCATCAGGCCGCGCGCTTCCAGCACCTTGTTGGGGTAGAGGAAGCCGTCGGTGGTCACCAGTTCCACCCTTGGATGCTCCGGCCAGCGCTCCAGCAGGGCCTGCAAGATGCGGGCTGTGGTGCTTTTGCCCCCCGCCACGCTGCCGGCAATGCTGATGATATAGGTGCCTTTGCCACGGGACTGGCCGAGGAACTGCTCCAGCACCCGACTGCGGCGCTGTTTGGCTTTGACATAGAGATTGAGCAGGCGGGAGAGGGGCAGGTAGATCTCTTCCACTTCCCGCAATGACACCTTCTCGTTGATCCCGCGCAGGGTCTGCAGATCGTGTTCGGTCAGGGTCAGGGGAACCGAATCGCGCAATAACGCCCATTGTTCACGGGTAAATTGCAGATAGGGGTTATGCTCTTTCGTCATGGTGTCATCACTGTTTCTTGGGCACGGCGACCATACACCAAGGGGGGGGGGGCGACAAGGGACGTGGCAGGATTGGCGGGGTTGCCGCCATTTTTTTGTTATTTTCCCGGCAATAAAGCATATTTTGCCCAGCTCAGTGGTTGCATCCCCCAAATCCTTACAATAAAATGCGCGACGCTTGAATGTCTGTCGTCTATTTGCCCTGCAAAAGCGATAAAAACAACGGGTGCAAGCAGAATTACCGTTGTGACAATCTGGCATCTGGAGGGGTTCCCGAGCGGCCAAAGGGATCAGACTGTAAATCTGACGGCTCTGCCTTCGAAGGTTCGAATCCTTCTCCCTCCACCATATTTCTCTGCGGTTTGAGTTCTTTGGGTTAGAGAAATGCGGGCATCGTATAATGGCTATTACCTCAGCCTTCCAAGCTGATGATGCGGGTTCGATTCCCGCTGCCCGCTCCAAGATGCTGATATGGCTCAAACGATATCATTGACCACGCCTGCGGGTGAGGTCGGCAGTTGAATCTGCCTGTCAGCTCCAGTCTCTCTTCCCCACCAGATTCAAACCCATCTTATCAACTGTTCTGTGGTTAGCTTGCCACCGCGTACTCAGCGTTAGTTTAGAGGGACGATCATGTCTAAAGAAAAATTTGAGCGTAACAAACCGCACGTAAACGTGGGTACCATCGGCCACGTTGACCACGGTAAAACCACCCTGACTGCAGCTATCACCAGCGTACTGGCCAAGGCCTACGGTGGTAAAGCTTTCGCCTTCGACCAGATCGACAAGGCACCGGAAGAGCGTGAGCGTGGTATCACCATCAACACCTCCCACGTAGAATACGACACCCCGATCCGCCACTACGCACACGTAGATTGCCCGGGCCACGCCGACTACGTTAAGAACATGATCACCGGTGCTGCCCAGATGGACGGCGCAATTCTGGTAGTAGCAGCGACTGACGGCCCGATGCCGCAGACTCGTGAGCACATCCTGCTGGGTCGCCAGGTTGGTATCCCGTACATGATCGTGTTCATGAACAAGTGCGACATGGTAGATGACGAAGAGCTGCTCGAACTGGTCGAGATGGAAGTTCGTGAACTGCTGACCGAATATGACTTCCCGGGTGATGACCTGCCGGTAGTACGTGGTTCCGCGCTGAAAGCGCTGGAAGGCGAAGCGCAGTGGGAAGAGAAGATCATCGAGCTGGCTGGCCACCTGGATACCTACATCCCAGAGCCGGAGCGTGCAATTGACCTGCCGTTCCTGATGCCTATCGAAGACGTATTCTCTATCGCTGGCCGCGGTACTGTAGTTACCGGTCGTGTAGAGCGCGGTATCGTTAAAGTAGGTGAGTCTGTAGAAATCGTTGGTATCAAAGATACCGTGACTACTACCTGTACCGGTGTAGAAATGTTCCGTAAGCTGCTGGACGAAGGTCGTGCAGGCGAGAACGTTGGTGCACTGCTGCGTGGCGTGAAGCGTGAAGACGTAGAGCGTGGTCAGGTACTGGCCAAGCCGGGCTCAATCAAGCCGCACACCAAGTTTGAATCTGAAGTGTACGTACTGTCCAAAGAAGAAGGTGGTCGTCATACTCCGTTCTTCAAGGGCTACCGTCCGCAGTTCTACTTCCGTACAACCGACGTGACCGGTACCATCGAACTGCCGGAAGGCGTAGAGATGGTAATGCCAGGCGACAACATCAAAATGGTTGTTACCCTGATTGCGCCGATCGCGATGGACGACGGCCTGCGTTTCGCTATCCGTGAAGGTGGCCGTACCGTAGGTGCTGGTGTTGTAGCTAGCGTAATCGCCTAATCTTTGGCTTACATAAATAAAGCAAAGCCCCTATAATAGGGGCTTTCTTATGTAGGGGTGTAGTTCGAATTGGTAGAACAGCGGTCTCCAAAACCGATGGTTGCGGGTTCGAGTCCTGCCACCCCTGCCATATACCTCGTCTCGTACGGGGCTTTTGTGTCTTAGGTTACGTCAGATACAGGTGGGTTGTATGAGTGTTAGTTCTGAGAGCCAGGGCGGAAGCAAGGATACCCTGCTGTGGGGCCTGGTTTTCATTATCCTGGCGGCCGCTGTAGTGGGTAATTACCTGCTCAACGATGTCATCGCTGCCGTCCGCGCCCTGGGTGTGGTCGTTGTCATTGCTGCTGCTGGTGCAGTAGCCCTGCAAACCACCAAGGGAAAGAACACACTGGCATTTGCCCGTGAGTCTCGCCTGGAAGTCCGCAAGGTCGTATGGCCAACCCGTCAGGAAGCCATTCAGACAACCCTGATTGTGCTGGCGGTGACTGCCGTGATGGGTTTGTTGCTGTTCGTACTGGACGGTGCCTTGGTATGGTTGGTCAACCTGATTACCGGTGTGTAAGGATAAGCCATGACTGAACAACGTGAACAACGTATGAGATGGTATGTCGTGCAGGCATTCTCCGGCTATGAAGGCCGTGTAGCTAAATCCCTGCGTGAGCATATCAAGATGCATGGCATGGAAGACATGTTCGGTGAAGTACTGGTCCCGACTGAAGAAGTGGTCGAGATGCGTGCTGGCCAGAAGCGCAAGAGTGAGCGCAAATTTTTCCCGGGTTATGTCCTGGTCCAGATGTTGATGGATGAAACCACATGGCACCTGGTACGTAATGTACCCCGTGTAATGGGCTTCATTGGCGGTACTTCTGACCGTCCGGCGCCGATCTCTGATAAAGAGGCCGATGCTATCCTCAACCGTCTGCAGGATGCCCAAGACAAGCCGCGTCCGAAAACCCTGTTTGAACCGGGTGAAATGGTGCGGGTTGCCGATGGTCCGTTTGCTGACTTCAACGGTACCGTTGAAGAGGTGGATTATGAGAAGAGCCGAGTGAAGGTCTCTGTACTGATCTTCGGTCGTTCTACTCCTGTTGAGCTGGATTTTGGTCAGGTCGAAAAGGGCTGATT
The DNA here is from genome assembly GCF_900079845.1 of Aeromonas sp. EERV15. Lineage (NCBI taxonomy): Bacteria > Pseudomonadati > Pseudomonadota > Gammaproteobacteria > Aeromonadales > Aeromonadaceae > Aeromonas > Aeromonas sp. EERV15. Next base: position 147,690 of record NZ_FKKY02000011.1, read on the forward strand.
GAATTTCGTACGTTCAACTGTTGTCAGGGGCAGCGAATATCTCTATAATTCGATGCCCCTTTATTTAGTTGGGGAGCCGTTTGCAGGAGCATGTCTCCGAGGCGCTAGAACCCATATCTGAGGTATTTTTCTAATGGCTAAGAAAGTCACAGCTTATATCAAGCTGCAAGTTAAGGCTGGCAGTGCTAACCCCAGCCCTCCCGTTGGTCCTGCTCTGGGTCAGCACGGTGTGAACATCATGGAATTCTGTAAGGCGTTTAACGCTCGTACAGAGAAGCTGGAAAAAGGTTCACCGACTCCGGTCGTGATCACCGTTTACAGCGACCGTTCCTTCACCTTCGAAACCAAGACTCCGCCAGCTTCCTTCCTGCTGAAGAAAGTTGCCGGTATCAAGTCTGGTTCTGCCAAGCCGAACAAAGACAAGGTTGGTAAGGTGACCGTAGCCCAGCTGCAAGAAATCGCCAAGACCAAAGAGCCGGATATGACCGGTGCCGATCTGGATGCAAAAGTACGTTGCATCGCAGGCTCCGCTCGTTCCATGGGTCTGGTAGTGGAGGATTAAGACAATGGCAAAACTTTCCAAGCGTATGCGCGTTATTCGCGAAAAAGTTGACGGTACCAAAGAGTACTCCATCAACGAAGCCATTGCCCTGCTGAAAGAACTGGCTACTGCTAAGTTCGTTGAAAGCGTTGACGTTGCTGTCAACCTGGGTATCGACGCTCGTAAATCTGACCAGAACGTACGTGGTGCTACTGTACTGCCGCACGGTACCGGTCGTGATGTACGCGTTGCCGTATTTACCCAAGGCGCAAACGCCGAAGCTGCTAAAGCAGCCGGTGCTGAGCTGGTAGGTATGGAAGACCTGGCCGATCTGGTTAAGAAAGGCGAGATGAACTTCGACGTCGTTATCGCATCCCCGGATGCCATGCGTGTTGTTGGTCAACTGGGTCAGATCCTGGGCCCGCGCGGCCTGATGCCGAACCCGAAAGTTGGTACTGTAACTCCTAACGTTGCTGAAGCGGTCAAGAACGCTAAAGCTGGTCAGGTTCGTTACCGTAATGACAAGAATGGTATCATCCATACCACTCTGGGTAAGGTTTCTTTCAACGAAAGTCAGCTGAAAGAAAACTTGGAAGCTCTGCTGGTTGCCCTGAAAAAAGGCAAACCTTCTTCCGCCAAAGGTGTATTCATCAAGAAAGTCAGCATCTCCACCACCATGGGTGCCGGTGTTGCTGTAGATCAAGCGACTCTGGAAGCTAAGATCTAATTGATGGATTTTACAAGGCGCAAAATTTAATCTATAATTTTGCGCCTTGATTGGTTGGGGGTTTCGACCTCCGTCCAAGACCGCAGGTGGCGTTAAACGCCTTAATTTTTCCTGCGTAGACGGTGCCGGAAACCCAGCGAGAAAGATTCTTTCTCTTCTGGAATCCTGCTACCGCATCGTTCCCCTCTGTTGTAAAGGTAGGGGGGATGTGTCAGTACTGAGTCATGAGACTCAGATTCAATCCAGGAGTTATGCCAATGGCATTGGGACTCGAAGACAAAAAGGCAATTGTTGCTGAAGTCAACGAAGCTGCCAAAGGCGCTCTGTCTGCAGTAATCGCCGATACTCGCGGTGTTACTGTTGATAAGATGACCGTCCTGCGTAAAACCGCTCGCGAAGCCGGTGTGTACATGCGCGTAGTGCGTAACACCCTGCTGCGTCGTGCAGTTGAAGGCACCGATTACGCGTGCCTGAACGACGTATTGACTGGTCCTACCTTGATTGCATTCTCTAACGAACACCCGGGCGCTGCTGCTCGTCTGTTCAAAGATTTTGCCAAAGCGAACCCTAAGTTCGAAATCAAGGCTGGCGCTTTTAACGGTGAGTTTATCGCCGCAGCACAAATTGATCGTCTGGCCACGCTGCCGACCTACAACGAAGCAATTGCGAAGTTGATGGCGACTATGAAAGAAGCCTCTGCTGGCAAGCTGGTTCGTACCATCGCTGCTGTGCGTGATCAGAAACAAGCTGCTGCTTGATTCTCGCCTATTTAGGCTGTTTGAGTTTATTCAACATCAGGAATTTTTGTCATGTCTATCACTAAAGACCAAATCATCGAAGCCGTTGCTTCCATGTCTGTAATGGAAGTTGTTGAGCTGATCGAAGCTATGGAAGAGAAGTTCGGTGTTTCTGCCGCTGTTGCTGTTGCTGCCGGTCCGGCTGCTGAAGCAGTAGAAGAGAAGACCGAGTTCGACGTAGTACTGACCGCTGCTGGCGCCAACAAAGTTGCCGTTATCAAAGCTGTACGTGCTGCCACCGGCCTGGGCCTGAAAGAAGCCAAGGACCTGGTAGAAGCTGCACCGACCAACCTGAAAGAAGCCATCTCCAAAGATGAAGCTGAAGCTCTGAAGAAGCAGCTTGAAGAAGCTGGTGCTTCTGTTGAGATCAAATAATCTGCATTTATGTAGATTAGCCTGATAAAACAGGCTAGGGCTGGTGAATATTTGTTCACCAGCCTTTTTGCGCTGTAGACTGAGAGCATTTCACACCGTTTACGACTCTCGGTGCACCAGCAATCCGGACCGTTTCCATTCGTCCGGGTCAACACAAAACGGTGTTGAGACAGAGCTGTCCCGCGGGACAGAGTGGGTCACTTATCAGCGAGCTGAGGAACCCTATGGTTTACTCTTATACCGAAAAAAAACGCATTCGTAAGGACTTCGGTAAGCGAGACCAGGTACTGGACACGCCTTATCTGTTGTCCATCCAGCTGGACTCCTTCAAGCAGTTCATCGAGGCCGACCCGGAAGGTGAATATGGCCTAGAGGCCGCTTTCCGAAGCGTTTTCCCGATCACCAGTTACTCCGGTAGTGCTGAGCTTCAATACGTCAGCTATCGCCTGGGTGAGCCGGTATTTGACGTAAAAGAATGCCAGATCCGTGGAGTGACCTACTCCGCGCCGCTGCGTGTCAAGCTTCGTATGGTTCTATACGACCGAGAAGCAGCTGCCGGCACCGTCAAAGACATCAAGGAACAAGAAGTGTACATGGGCGAAATTCCGCTCATGACCGAGAACGGCACCTTTGTTATCAATGGTACCGAACGGGTAATCGTCTCCCAGCTGCACCGCAGCCCGGGCGTCTTCTTCGACCACGATAAAGGCAAAACTCATTCATCCGGTAAGGTACTGTATAACGCCCGCGTTATTCCCTACCGTGGTTCCTGGCTGGACTTCGAGTTCGATGCAAAAGACAACCTGTTTGTCCGTATCGACCGTCGTCGTAAATTGCCAGCATCCATTATGTTGCGCGCCCTGGATTTCACTTCCGAACAGATCCTGGCCACCTTCTTCGAGACCATCGGTTTTGAAGTAAAAGATGGCAAGTTGATGATGGATTTGGTGCCTGAGCGTTTGCGTGGCGAAACAGCGACCTTTGACATCGTGGCCAATGGCGCCGTGGTGGTTGAGACCGGTCGTCGTGTCACTGCGCGCCACATTCGTCAGTTGGAAAAAGATGCCGTTACCCAGATTGAGGTACCGGTTGAGTATGTTGTTGGCAAAGTTGCAGCCAAGGACTACGCACATCCGCAAACTGGTGATGTGGTCGCGACCGCTAACCAGGCGTTGAGCCTGGAAGCAATTGCTAACCTTTCCCAAGCCGGCTTCAAGCACTTCGAGGTTCTGTTCACCAACGAACTGGATCACGGTGCTTATATCTCCGAGACCCTGCGTGTCGACTCCAGCTCCAACCGTTTGGAAGCGCTGGTCGAAATCTATCGCATGATGCGTCCAGGTGAGCCGCCGACGCGTGAAGCAGCAGAACAGCTGTTCGAAAACCTGTTCTTCTCTCCTGAGCGTTACGACCTGTCTACCGTAGGTCGGATGAAGTTCAACCGCCGTCTGGGTCGTGAAGTCGAGACTGGCGTTGGCGTTCTGACCAAAGACGACATCGTCGAAGTCATGAAGCGTCTGATCGACATCCGTAACGGTAACGATGAAGTGGACGATATCGACCACTTGGGTAACCGTCGTATCCGTTCTGTCGGTGAAATGGCTGAAAACCAGTTCCGTGTCGGTTTGGTGCGTGTCGAGCGTGCGGTCAAGGAGCGTCTCTCCCTGGGCGACCTGGACACCCTGATGCCGCAGGATCTGATCAACGCCAAGCCGATCTCCGCCGCAGTCAAAGAGTTCTTTGGTTCCAGCCAGCTGTCCCAGTTTATGGACCAGAACAACCCGCTCTCCGAAGTGACCCACAAGCGCCGTATTTCTGCGCTGGGCCCGGGCGGTTTGACTCGTGAGCGTGCCGGCTTTGAAGTCCGAGACGTACACCCGACCCACTACGGTCGTCTGTGCCCTATCGAGACTCCTGAAGGTCCGAACATCGGTCTGATCAACTCTCTGTCCGTGTACTCTCGTACCAACGAGTATGGTTTCCTTGAGACGCCGTACCGTAAGGTCATTGACGGTGTGATCACCGACGAAGTGGACTACCTGTCTGCTATCGAAGAAGGCAAGTACGTGATCGCCCAGGCTAACGCCGCGACCACCGAAGATGGCCGTCTGAAAGATGAATTGATCCCGTGCCGTCACAAAGGTGAATCCACCTTTATGAATGCCGACCAGATCCAGTATATGGACGTGAGCCCGCAGCAGATCGTATCTGTGGCAGCTGCTCTGATCCCGTTCCTGGAACACGATGACGCCAACCGCGCATTGATGGGTTCAAACATGCAACGTCAGGCTGTACCGACTCTGCGTGCTGACAAGCCGCTGGTAGGTACTGGTATGGAACGCGCTGTGGCCGTTGACTCCGGGGTAACCGTAGTAGCCAAGCGTGGCGGCGTAATCGACTATGTCGATGCCTCCCGTATCGTCCTGAAGGTTAATGAAGATGAGCTGATGCCTGGCGAAGCCGGTATCGACATCTACAGCCTGACCAAATATACCCGTTCTAACCAGAACACCTGTATCAACCAGCGTCCTTGCGTGATGTTGGGTGAGCCGGTGATGGCTGGTGACGTGCTGGCTGACGGTCCGTCCACCGACCTGGGTGAACTGGCGCTGGGCCAGAACATGCGCGTCGCGTTCATGCCGTGGAATGGTTACAACTTCGAAGACTCGATCCTGGTGAATGAGCGTGTTGTTCAGGAAGATCGCCTGACCACCATCCATATCCAGGAGCTGGCCTGTATCTCCCGTGACACCAAGCTGGGTCCGGAAGAGATCACTGCCGACATCCCGAACGTGGGTGAAGCCGCACTGTCCAAGCTGGACGAGTCCGGTATCGTCTACGTGGGTGCCGAAGTGAAGGGCGGCGACATTCTGGTTGGTAAGGTTACACCGAAAGGTGAAACCCAGCTGACGCCGGAAGAGAAGCTGCTGCGCGCCATCTTCGGTGAGAAGGCCTCCGATGTGAAGGACTCCTCCCTGCGTGTGCCGAACGGTGTGTACGGTACCGTGGTTGACGTGCAAGTCTTTACCCGCGATGGCGTGGAAAAAGACAAGCGCGCCAAAGAAATCGAAGAGATGCAGCTGAAGGAAGCGAAGAAGGACTTGACCGAAGAGTTCAAGATCCTGGAAGACGGCATTTTCGGCCGCTCCCGCAACCTGCTGCTGGCCGCCGGTTACAGCGAAGATCGTCTGAACAAGCTTGATCGCTCCAAGTGGTTTGAACTGGCCATCGAAGATGAAGGCAAGCAGACCGAACTGGAACAGATCGCTGAACAGCACATCGAGCTGAAAGCTGATTTCGACAAGAAGTTCGAGAACAAGCGTCGCAAGATTATCCAGGGTGATGATCTGGCGCCGGGCGTACTGAAAATCGTCAAAGTTTATCTGGCAGTCAAGCGTCGCATCCAGCCGGGTGACAAGATGGCAGGCCGTCACGGTAACAAGGGTGTTATCTCCAAGATCTGCCCGGTCGAAGATATGCCCCATGACGAGTTTGGCCGTCCGGTCGACATCGTACTGAACCCGCTGGGTGTACCATCCCGTATGAACATCGGTCAGATCCTCGAAGTGCACCTAGGCCTTGCGGCCAAGGGTATCGGCGAGAAGATTGACCGCATGATCAAAGAGCAGCGCGAGCTGCACGAGATGCGCAACTTCCTGCAGCAGGTCTATGACCTGGGCGAGAAGGACACCAAGCAAGTCGATATCGCTGAACTGTCTGATCACGACGTACGTGTGTTGATGGGTAACCTGCGTAATGGTCTGCCAGTTGCTACACCGGTGTTTGATGGTGCCAAAGAGCGCGAAATCAAAGCACTGCTGAAGTTGGCTGATCTGCCGGAATCCGGTCAGATTGACCTGTTTGATGGCCGTACTGGTAACCGCTTCGAGCGTAAAGTAACCGTTGGTTACATGTACATGCTCAAGTTGAACCACTTGGTTGACGACAAGATGCACGCGCGTTCTACCGGTTCTTACAGCCTGGTTACCCAGCAGCCGCTGGGTGGTAAGGCACAGTTCGGTGGTCAGCGTTTCGGTGAGATGGAAGTGTGGGCCCTGGAGGCTTACGGTGCGGCATATACCCTGCAGGAAATGCTGACCGTCAAGTCTGACGATGTGAATGGCCGTACCAAGATGTATAAGAACATCGTGGATGGCGACCACCGTATGGAGCCGGGCATGCCCGAATCTTTCAACGTATTGTTGAAGGAAATCCGCTCTCTGGGTATCAACATCGAGCTGGACGAAGAGTAAGAGCTCGCTCTTATTGTTCGAGAATTGACGTGGGCGCCCCGCTGCTTTGGCAGTAGGGGCGCCGAGGTTAGACTCCTGACAGGGGAAACACGTGAAAGACTTACTCAAGTTTTTGAAGGCTCAGACCAAGACCGAAGAGTTTGACAGTATCAAGATCGGTCTGGCCTCTCCTGACATGATCCGCTCCTGGTCATTCGGTGAGGTCAAAAAGCCTGAGACCATCAACTACCGGACTTTTAAGCCGGAACGTGATGGTCTGTTCTGTGCCCGTATCTTCGGACCGGTGAAGGACTACGAGTGTCTGTGCGGCAAGTACAAGCGCCTGAAACACCGTGGTGTGATCTGTGAGAAGTGCGGCGTTGAAGTGACTCAGACCAAGGTCCGTCGCGAGCGTATGGGCCATATCGAGCTGGCCAGCCCGACTGCCCACATTTGGTTCCTGAAGTCGCTGCCGTCTCGTATCGGCCTGCTGCTGGACATGACCCTGCGCGACATCGAACGCGTGCTCTACTTCGAATCTTTCGTAGTAATCGAGCCGGGCATGACCAACCTCGAACGCAGCCAGATGCTCTCTGAAGAGCAGTACCTGGATGCGCTGGAAGAGTGGGGCGACGAATTTGACGCCAAGATGGGTGCCGAAGCAATCCTGGCATTGCTGCGCGCCATCGATCTGGAAGGTGAAGTCAAGACTATGCGTGAGGAGCTGGATCAGACCAACTCCGAGACCAAGCGCAAGAAGACCACCAAGCGTCTGAAGTTGATGGAAGCATTCCTGCAGTCCGGCAACAAGCCGGAGTGGATGATCATGACAGTGCTGCCTGTGCTGCCGCCGGACCTGCGTCCGCTGGTACCGCTGGACGGCGGCCGTTTCGCGACTTCCGATCTGAACGATCTGTACCGTCGCGTGATCAACCGTAACAACCGCTTGAAGCGTCTGCTGGACCTGGCTGCTCCGGACATCATCGTGCGCAACGAAAAGCGTATGCTGCAAGAGTCCGTCGATGCGCTGCTGGATAACGGCCGTCGTGGTCGTGCCATCACCGGTTCCAACAAGCGTCCGCTGAAATCCTTGGCCGATATGATCAAGGGTAAGCAAGGTCGTTTCCGTCAAAACCTGCTGGGTAAGCGCGTCGACTACTCTGGTCGTTCCGTTATCACCGTAGGCCCGACTCTGCGTCTGCATCAGTGCGGTCTGCCGAAGAAGATGGCGCTGGAACTGTTCAAGCCGTTCATCTATGGCAAGCTGGAAACTCGCGGTCTGGCGACCACGATCAAGGCTGCCAAGAAGATGGTTGAGCGCGAAGAAGCTGTCGTTTGGGATATCCTGGACGAAGTGATCCGCGAGCACCCGGTCCTGCTGAACCGTGCACCGACTCTGCACCGTCTGGGTATCCAGGCATTCGAACCGACCCTGATCGAAGGTAAAGCGATCCAGCTGCATCCGCTGGTTTGTGCCGCCTATAACGCGGACTTCGACGGTGACCAGATGGCGGTCCACGTGCCGCTGACGATCGAAGCTCAGCTTGAAGCGCGTGCGCTGATGATGTCTACCAACAACATCCTGTCGCCTGCTTCTGGTGAGCCAATCATCGTTCCTTCTCAGGACGTGGTCTTGGGTCTGTACTACATGACCCGTGCCCGTATCAACGCCAAGGGCGAAGGTATGGTGCTGGCCGGCCCGAAAGAAGCCGAGAAAGTGTATCGCGCCGGTTTGGCCGATCTGCACGCTCGCGTCAAAGTGCGTATCACCGAATATCTCCGTCAGGAAGATGATTCACTGGTTGAGCGTACCGAGATGAAGAACACCACCGTTGGTCGTGCGATCCTGAGCCTGATCCTGCCAAAAGGCATGGAATATGCGCTGATCGACGAGCCGAAGGTGCTGACTGCAGCTGAGCAGGCTGATCTCGATGCCAATCCGCAGAACTGGATCAAATCTGTATCCAACAAGGCGCTGGGCAAAAAGCTCATCTCCCGTCTGCTGAACACCTGCTATCGCAAGCAGGGGCTGAAGGACACCGTCATCTTCGCTGACCAGCTGATGTATACCGGTTTCCATTATGCGGCCCTGTCTGGTGCTTCTGTTGGTATCGATGACATGGTCATCCCGGATGCCAAGAAAGACATCATCGCCGCTGCCGAAGCTGAAGTTGCCGAGATCCAGGACCAGTTCCTGTCTGGTCTGGTGACCGCTGGCGAACGCTACAACAAGGTTATCGATATCTGGGCCAGCGCCAACGAGCGCGTCTCCAAGGCCATGATGGAGAACTTGTCCAAAGAGCGTGATGTTAACTCGCTGGGTGAAGAAGAAGAGCAAGCCTCGTTCAACAGCATCTTTATGATGGCCGACTCTGGTGCGCGTGGTTCCGCCGCCCAGATCCGTCAGCTGGCCGGTATGCGTGGCCTGATGGCCAAGCCGGATGGCTCCATCATCGAGACGCCAATCGTCGCGAACTTCCGCGAAGGTCTGAACGTACTGCAGTACTTTATCTCCACTCACGGTGCTCGTAAGGGTCTGGCGGATACCGCACTGAAGACCGCGAACTCCGGTTATCTGACCCGTCGTCTGGTTGACGTGGCACAGGACATGGTGATCACCGAGGACGATTGCGGCACCGTTGAAGGTCTGTGGATGACTCCGCTGATCGAAGGTGGCGACGTAGTCGAGCCGCTGCGTGAGCGCGTGCTGGGCCGTGTGCTTGCCGACGACGTGATCAAGCCGGGTACTGAAGATGAAGTACTGGTAGCGCGCAATACTCTGCTCGATGAGCAGCTGTGTGATCTGCTGGAACAGAACTCTGTTGACCGTGTGAAGGTGCGTTCTGCCATCACTTGTGAAACTGACTTCGGTAACTGTGCTCGCTGCTACGGCCGCGATCTGGCTCGTGGTCACCTGGTGAACAAAGGTGAGGCAGTCGGTGTTATCGCCGCTCAGTCCATCGGTGAGCCGGGTACCCAGCTGACGATGCGTACCTTCCACATCGGTGGTGCCGCATCCCGAGCTGCTGCCGAGAACAGCATTCAGGTCAAGAACACCGGTAGCATCAAGCTGCAGAACGCCAAGTTCGTTCTCAACAGCGATGACAAGCTGGTTATCACCTCTCGTTCTACCGAACTGACCATCATGGATGACATGGGCCGTACCAAGGAAAGCCACAAGCTGCCTTACGGTTCCGTGCTGGAAGTGAAGGACAACCAGGCTGTGAACGCTGGCGAGACCGTTGCCAACTGGGATCCGCACACCCACCCGATCATCACCGAAGTAGCAGGTCGTCTGCAGTTCGAACACATGATCGATGGCGTGACCATCACTCGTCAGACCGACGAGCTGACCGGTCTCTCTTCTATCGTCGTACTGGATGTCAACGAGCGTCCGAGTGCCGGTAAAGAGATGCGTCCGACCGTTAAACTGGTCGACCTGAACGGCAAAGATGTGATGATTCCGGGTACCGATGTAGCCGCCCAGTACTTCCTGCCGGGCAAGGCGATCGTCAACCTGGAAGATGGTGCCAATGTGGGTGTGGGTGACGCGGTAGCGCGTATCCCGCAAGAATCCAGTGGTACCAAGGACATCACCGGTGGTCTGCCGCGCGTTGCGGATCTGTTCGAAGCACGTATTCCGAAGGAACCGGCTATTCTGGCCGAGGTCTCCGGTACCATCTCCTTCGGGAAAGAGACCAAAGGCAAGCGCCGTCTGGTCATCACCCCGACTGATGGTGGCAGCGTCTACGAGGAGATGATTCCGAAGTGGCGTAACCTGAACGTGTTCGAAGGTGAAAAAGTTGAGAAGGGTGAAGTGCTGGCGGATGGTCCTGAGTCTGCTCACGATATCTTGCGTCTGCGCGGTATCAGCCCGGTCGCCAACTACATCGCCAACGAAGTGCAGGACGTTTACCGTCTGCAAGGCGTTAAGATCAACGACAAGCACATCGAAGTCATCGTTCGTCAGATGCTGCGTAAGTGCGAAATCTTGAGCGCTGGTGATACCGACCTGATCGAAGGTGAGCAAGTTGAAGTTGCTCGTGTGAAGATTGCCAACCGTAAACTGGTTGCCGAGGGCAAGGCCCCCGCTACCTTCCGTCATATCCTGATGGGTATTACCAAGGCATCTCTGAGCACTGAGTCCTTCATCTCTGCGGCTTCCTTCCAGGAAACCACCCGTGTTCTGACCGAAGCTGCCGTTGGTGGCAAGCGTGATGAACTGCGTGGCCTGAAAGAGAACGTCATCGTGGGTCGTTTGATCCCGGCTGGTACCGGCTTTGCCTACCACCATAGCCGGATCAACCAGCGTGCCGCCGCAGCGCGTGCTGTTGGTACCCCGCAGGTGACTGCCGATGAAGCTCAACAGAACCTGGCGGATCTGCTGAACGCAGCCGGTAGCTTCGACGAAGAGTAAATCGTCATCCGCGATTTAAAGAGCGCCTCCTGGGGCGTCTCTTATACAAAAATCCCCAAGCATCGCTTGGGGATTTTTTTTGCTCGCTTTTCGTCTTCCATGTCCAGAGAGTCATCCTGAGAGATGATGGTGCGACATACCTTGATGCAATTCATTCAATTGACTGTTTGCATAATAGAGCTCTTCTGCGGTGGGCCAATTCCTCGGCAAAGGCAGGCACTGCGCGGTTTACAAGATGATCCAGAGCAAAGTTGTAGAGTAAAAAATCAAAAAAAGTTGACTTTACTGCCCCGCAATTTAAAACTCGGGCAAGTTGAATGGTTATTACAGGGGTAGAACATGACTGTCGGTATCGAGGAAACGATGTTTCCCGAAGAACAGCTGATCAGCCGCACTTTTACAGATGAAGACAGGGAATTGTTGCGCTCATACGATGGGCTCATCGATGGCTTGGCCGAATTGTTCGGCAAGCATTGTGAAGTGGTCCTCCACTCCCTGGAAAATCTGCATGAGTCGGTGATCAAGATCGCCAACGGATTTAATACCGGACGCACCCTGGGGGCGCCCATTACCGATCTGGCATTGCGGATGCTCAAGGATATCGAGAGCACGGGCCAGGATTATACCCAGAGTTATTTTGCCCGTAGCCGCACTGGCGCCTTGATGAAATCGAGCACTATTTCTATCAGAAACAGTGAGCGGCAGGTAATCGGTCTGATCTGCATCAACCTGCACATCAATGCACCTTTCCATGAATTTGTGGCCGAATTTTTTCCGACGCCCCAGCAGGCGGCGCGCCAGTCACCAGAGACCTTTGCCAACAGCGTAGAAGAGCTGGTTGCCCAGACGGTGGATAACACCATCGACGAGATCAACCGCGATCCGACTGTGGCCAACAATGCCAAGAACCGTTTCATCGTGACCCAACTGTTCGAGAAGGGAATTTTCGACATCAAGGATTCGATCAATCTGGTGGCGGATAAACTCAATATTTCAAAACATACCGTTTATCTTTACATCCGACAGCGCAAGCAGGGTGAAGACGAGAACGAGTAACTTATTCCAGAAGGGGATAGATGAATGGCTAAAGAAGTGATTGCAACCGACAAGGCGCCTGCTGCGATTGGTCCCTATGTTCAGGCTACCAAGGTTGGCGAGATGATCTTCACCTCCGGGCAGATCCCGCTCGATCCTGCCACCATGGAGATCGTGGCTGGCGGTATCGAAGAGCAAGCCGAACGGGTAATGAAGAATCTGGTTGCCGTGTTGCACGCTGCCGGTGCCGATGCCAGCAACGTGGTTAAAACCACCTGCTTCCTGAGCGACATGAACAACTTCGTTGCCTTCAATCAGGTCTATGCCCGTTACTTTGGCGATGCGGCACCTGCCCGCTCCTGTGTTGAGGTAGCCCGCCTGCCGAAAGATGTGCTGGTCGAGGTCGAGGCCATCGCCCATCTCTGATTAACGCATCGAATCAAGCCCCTCCTGGCAGGGGCTTTTTTATTTTTGGCGTAAAATGGATCGGGTCAGTACAGGAGCCCTGCTATGAGTTTGAGTTTTGCCATCCTGGTAACGGGGCCTGCCTATGGCACCCAGTCGGCCAGTACTGCCTATCGCTTTGCCCGCACGCTGTTGGCGCAAGGACATACCTTGTCTCACCTGTTTTTCTATCAGGATGGCGTCCATAACGGTAACGGTTTGCATCAGCCCGCGTCCGATGAGACCGACCTGGTGCGTCTGTGGCGAGAGCTGGCAGAAGAGCAGGGGATCCGTATCGACGTCTGTGTCGCCGCCGCTATGCGGCGCGGTGTGCTCGATGAGCAAGAGGCCAAGGGGGCAGGGCAGGCGCACTTCAATCTGCAAGCGCCATTTTGCCTGAGCGGTCTGGGCCAGTTGGCCGAGGCGGCGCTCACCGCCGATCGGTTGGTTCAGTTCTAGGGGATAGCCATGAGCAAGAAAATTGCCTTTATCTGCAGTCGTGGCCCCCATGGCCATGCTGCCGGTCGGGAAGGGCTGGATGCCCTGTTGGCCACTTCGGCCATGACTGATTCACTGGCGCTGTTCCTGATTGGGGATGGCGTGCTGCAACTGCTCAAAGAGCAGCAACCGGCCACTATTTTGCAGCGCCACTACGCTCCCACCTTCAAAATGCTGGAACTCTACGACATCGAAGAGGTCTATGTTTGTGCTGACTCGTTGGCAGAGCGTGGTGTGACCGTGGATGATCTTCTGATCCCCGTCGACAGTTTGCCACGCCATGAATTGGCTCGGTGCTGGTCGCAATGTTCGACTCACATCAGTTTTTGAGGTCTCCATGTTGCATCTGATATTGAATTCTCCCTTCCAAAGTCAGGCGCTGGCAGAGGCACTCTCCTATCTTCAGCCGGAAGATGAGCTGGTGCTGATGCAGGATGCGGTGATTGCTGCCGCGGCCCCCAAGTGGTGTGAACGACTGGCGGGTATTCCGCTTTATGTGATGCAAGATGACCTGCAGGCCCGTGGTCTGCACCATGGCGTCGGCATTGCGCTGGATATGGCGGGTCTGGTGGCGCTGATCGCGAAAAATGGATCACCTCGCACCTGGGGAGGGTGATCATATTATTTTTATTGAAATTCAGCATGTTAGCTTTGCTGTGATCGGATCCAGATTGTCCTTTTGTGACGCAAATTGTATAAATCTTGACTCCCCAGACAACAGGGCATAAAATTTCGCGTCCCCGTATCTGCGGGGAGGATTTTCCACACGTTTATGAAGTCATTATCAGGAGCCTCTTGATGGCAACTATTAACCAGTTGGTTCGCAAGCCACGCATCAAGCTCGTTGTTAAGAGCAACGTGCCGGCGCTGGAAGCGTGCCCTCAGAAGCGTGGCGTATGCACCCGTGTATATACCACCACCCCGAAGAAGCCTAACTCTGCACTGCGTAAAGTGTGCCGTGTACGTCTGACCAACGGCTTCGAAGTCACCTCCTATATCGGTGGTGAAGGTCACAACCTGCAAGAGCACTCTGTTGTTCTGATCCGTGGCGGTCGTGTAAAAGACTTGCCAGGTGTTCGTTATCACACCGTTCGTGGTGCGTTGGACTGTGCCGGTGTTAAAGACCGTAAGCAGGCTCGCTCCAAGTATGGCGTGAAGCGTCCTAAAGCTTAATGGTTCTCCGTTAAGTAAGGCCAAACGTTAATTCGTTTCTAGTTAGATAACTTTCTAGTTTTGGGTAATCCCTGAAGTTACGGAGAATTTGAAATGCCAAGACGTCGTGTTGTTGGTCAGCGTAAAATCCTGCCAGATCCCAAGTTCGGATCAGAGCTGCTGGCTAAATTCGTCAACGTAGTAATGGTTGACGGTAAGAAATCTGTTTCCGAAGCCATCGTATATGGCGCCCTGGACATCATTGCCACCAAGAGCGGCAAAGATCACCTGGCCGTCTTCGAAGAAGCTCTGGATAACATTCGTCCGTCCGTCGAGGTTAAATCTCGTCGTGTCGGTGGTGCAACCTATCAGGTACCGGTAGAAGTTCGTCCGGTCCGTCGCAATGCCCTGGCAATGCGCTGGTTGGTTGACGCCGCTCGTAAACGTGGTGAAAAATCAATGGCTCAGCGTTTGGCTGGCGAGCTGCTGGATGCCTCTGATAACAAGGGTTCGTCTGTCAAGAAACGTGAAGACGTTCACCGTATGGCTGAAGCGAACAAAGCCTTCGCTCACTTCCGCTGGTAATCCGCTTACGCAGAGCCTCATGGCTCTGCGTGCCTTTCATTACCTAGGGCGAAGCGCCTTAGTAAGAGGATGACAATGGCTCGTACAACTCCTATTGAGCGTTATCGTAACATCGGTATCTCCGCTCACATTGACGCCGGTAAAACTACTACTACCGAACGCGTTCTGTTTTACACCGGTGTAAGTCACAAGATCGGTGAAGTTCACGATGGCGCAGCCACCATGGACTGGATGGAACAGGAACAGGAGCGTGGTATTACCATCACCTCCGCCGCGACCACCGCATTCTGGTCCGGTATGGGTAAACAGTATCAACCGCACCGTATCAACATCATCGACACCCCGGGCCACGTTGACTTTACTATCGAAGTAGAGCGTTCAATGCGTGTTCTGGACGGTGCCGTGATGGTGTACTGTGCCGTAGGTGGCGTACAGCCACAGTCTGAAACCGTATGGCGTCAGGCTAACAAGTACAAAGTTCCCCGTATCGCGTTCGTCAACAAGATGGACCGTACCGGTGCTAACTATTTGCGCTGCGTTGAGCACATCAAGACCCGTCTGAAAGGCGTTCCGGTTCCCCTGCAACTGAACATCGGTGCAGAAGAGAACTTCAAGGGCGTTGTTGACCTGGTCAAGATGAAAGCCATCAACTGGAGCGAAGCTGATCAGGGCGTATCCTTCGATTACGAAGAGATCCCGGCTGAACTGCTGGAGCAGGCGCAAGAAATGCGCATGAACCTGGTTGAAGCAGCTGCTGAAGCATCTGAAGACTTGATGGAAAAGTACCTCGGCGGTGAAGAACTGACCGAAGAAGAAATCAAGAAAGCTCTTCGTTTGCGCGTTCTGAACAACGAGATCATCCTGGTTACCTGTGGCTCTGCGTTCAAGAACAAAGGCGTTCAGGCTATGCTGGATGCCGTAGTTGACTATCTGCCGGCACCGACCGACGTAGCAGCTATCGACGGCCTGAAAATGGACGGCGAGACCAAAGACGAGCGTCATGCTTCTGATGACGAGCCGTTCTCTGCTCTGGCGTTCAAAATTGCTACCGACCCGTTCGTTGGTAACCTGACCTTCTTCCGCGTCTACTCCGGTGTTGTTAACTCTGGTGACACCGTGCTGAACTCCGTTAAGGACAAGCGCGAGCGCTTTGGCCGTATCGTTCAGATGCACGCCAACAAGCGTGAAGAGATCAAAGAAGTACGCGCTGGCGACATCGCTGCTGCTATCGGTCTGAAAGATGTGACCACCGGTGATACCCTGTGTGATGAAAAATCACCGATCATCCTCGAGCGTATGGAATTCCCGGAGCCGGTAATTTCTATCGCGGTTGAGCCGAAAACCAAGGCTGACCAAGAGAAGATGGGTCTGGCACTGGGCCGTCTGGCGCAAGAAGATCCGTCTTTCCGTGTATGGACTGACGAAGAATCTGGCCAAACCATCATCGCCGGTATGGGCGAGCTGCACCTGGACATCATCGTTGACCGTATGCGTCGCGAGTTCAAGGTTGAAGCTAACGTTGGTAAGCCGCAGGTTGCCTACCGTGAAACCATTCGTGAAACCGTCAAGGATATCGAAGGTAAGCACGCCAAGCAGTCTGGTGGTCGCGGTCAGTACGGTCACGTTGTGATCGACATGTACCCGCTGGAAGCCGGTAAAGCCTACGAGTTCGTTAACGACATCAAAGGCGGCGTGATCCCAGGCGAATACATCCCGGGTGTTGATAAGGGTCTGCGTGAGCAGCTCAAATCTGGCCCGCTGGCTGGCTATCCGGTTATGGATGTCGGTGTTCGTCTGCACTACGGTTCTTACCACGATGTCGACTCTTCCGAGCTGGCGTTCAAGATCGCTGCATCTCTGGCATTTAAAGCTGGCTACATGAAAGCCAAGCCAGTGCTGCTTGAGCCGGTTATGCAGGTTGAAGTCGAGACTCCGGAAGATTACATGGGCGACGTTATCGGTGACCTGAACCGTCGTCGTGGCCTGATCGAAGGTATGGAAGATGGCCCGTCCGGCAAGATCGTACGTGCTCTGGTGCCGCTGGCCGAAATGTTCGGTTATGCAACTGCACTGCGTTCCGCTACCCAAGGTCGTGCTTCCTACGCAATGGAATTCGCTAAGTACTCTGATGCCCCGACTAACGTGGCTCAAGCAGTAATCGAAGAGCGCAAATCCAAGTAATTTATGATTCCCCGCTTACGACGGTAGGCGGGTTTAACCTAGAAGGACTACGTCGTGTCTAAAGAAAAATTTGAGCGTAACAAACCGCACGTAAACGTGGGCACCATCGGCCACGTTGACCACGGTAAAACCACCCTGACTGCAGCTATCACCAGCGTACTGGCCAAGGCCTACGGTGGTAAAGCTTTCGCCTTCGACCAGATCGACAAGGCACCGGAAGAGCGTGAGCGTGGTATCACCATCAACACCTCCCACGTAGAATACGACACCCCGATCCGCCACTACGCACACGTAGATTGCCCGGGCCACGCCGACTACGTTAAGAACATGATCACCGGTGCTGCCCAGATGGACGGCGCAATTCTGGTAGTAGCAGCGACTGACGGCCCGATGCCGCAGACTCGTGAGCACATCCTGCTGGGTCGCCAGGTTGGTATCCCGTACATGATCGTGTTCATGAACAAGTGCGACATGGTAGATGACGAAGAGCTGCTCGAACTGGTCGAGATGGAAGTTCGTGAACTGCTGACCGAATATGACTTCCCGGGTGATGACCTGCCGGTAGTACGTGGTTCCGCGCTGAAAGCGCTGGAAGGCGAAGCGCAGTGGGAAGAGAAGATCATCGAGCTGGCTGGCCACCTGGATACCTACATCCCAGAGCCGGAGCGTGCAATTGACCTGCCGTTCCTGATGCCTATCGAAGACGTATTCTCTATCGCTGGCCGCGGTACTGTAGTTACCGGTCGTGTAGAGCGCGGTATCGTTAAAGTAGGTGAGTCTGTAGAAATCGTTGGTATCAAAGATACCGTGACTACTACCTGTACCGGTGTAGAAATGTTCCGTAAGCTGCTGGACGAAGGTCGTGCAGGCGAGAACGTTGGTGCACTGCTGCGTGGCGTGAAGCGTGAAGACGTAGAGCGTGGTCAGGTACTGGCCAAGCCGGGCTCAATCAAGCCGCACACCAAGTTTGAATCTGAAGTGTACGTACTGTCCAAAGAAGAAGGTGGTCGTCATACTCCGTTCTTCAAGGGCTACCGTCCGCAGTTCTACTTCCGTACAACCGACGTGACCGGTACCATCGAACTGCCGGAAGGCGTAGAGATGGTAATGCCAGGCGACAACATCAAAATGGTTGTTACCCTGATTGCGCCGATCGCGATGGACGACGGCCTGCGTTTCGCTATCCGTGAAGGTGGCCGTACCGTAGGTGCTGGTGTTGTAGCTAGCGTAATCGCTTAATCGATTCGTTATATACAAACATGAAAAGGGGTGGCTTCGGCCACCCCTTTTATTTTGGCTATGTCCCAATTACGTGTTGCATGGGTTGCCCCAGCGCCTCATGTAAACACGCTTTGATATTCACACCCTTCCCATAACGCTCCAGCATCCTGCGCCAACCCAGATAATTCCTCAGGTAGTGCGTCGCCACGCCATGGAAGCGCTCCATCCACTCTTTCAACCGACGGTGATAGCCGTTCACATGCTGAATGTGATACGCGCCGGCCACTCGCTCACCCTGACGATTGCGCACGACTTGATGAGTCACGCCCTGCACTTTACTGAAACTGGCATACACGCCCGCGCCATCGCTACACAGCACCGCATCCGGTGACACCTGCGGCTTCAACACCGCGATGACAGTCTCGGCATTCATATGCTCCAGCTGAAAATCTGCATGATGGCCTGCGCGGTCCTGCACCACCATCACCGGGATGTAATCTGGCCCGGTACCACGGTTCGCCCCTTGCCACCACGATGTCGTGCCGGACGCGGCAGTCCCCGTTGCCCCTTGAACGATTCGAGGAAGAAGGTCTCATCGACCTCAACGATACCCTCTTCCCGTGTGGCTTGATGGGCGGCCATCGCACGCAAGAAGCGGTGACGCCAGAGGAACGCGGTGTTCTTGCTGACCCCGCAACGCAGCGCTGCCTGGCGGACAGTGAGTCCTTCAATGAGAGCTTGCGCATAGTCTTCCCAGCACTGCGCTTTACGTAATCTGGCCAAGGGGGTCTTGGTGAGGATGGAGCTGGTGCGCAGACACAGTTTGCAACGGTAGCGACGTAGTCCCCGACGCCATCCCCAGGGGGCCAGCTGATTGGCATCGGCCTGACAATGTGGGCAACCACTGCATGCAGGTAACTGGGAGTTCAGGGAGGTAATGGCGTGGGGCGCAGTGAGCTCCTGCTGGGCAACACGGCGTTGGCGCAGGGTAAGTTGTGGAAACAGAGACAACAGGTGTTGAAAGGCTGGGGTATCCATGATGGTAGACCTCAAGGTGATGGCCTACTTTAAGCTTAGCCTTTCAACACATAATTGGGACAGAGCCTTTATTTTTGGGGCTATTTATGGCCTGTGAGATACTGGACGAAACCATTGATAGAGGTAGTTTCCGTGAGCAAAGCCGCCATTTTTCTGGATCGTGACGGTGTCATCAATGAAGACACTGGCTATGTGAGTCAGGTAGATGATTTCCATTTTCTGCCCGGGGTGATCGAAGCCCTGCAGCTGTTAAAGAAGAAAGGGTACCTGCTGGTTGTCGTTACCAACCAGTCCGGTATCGCCCGTGGCTACTTCAGCGAAGATGACTTCATGAATCTGACGGAGTGGATGGACTGGTCACTGGCCGATCGGGATGTGGATCTCGATGGCATCTATTTCTGTCCCCACCACCCGGATCACAGTGCACCGTGTGATTGTCGTAAGCCAGCCCCCGGAATGCTGCTGTTGGCTAAACAGGAACACGACATCGATATGGGCCGTTCTTATATGGTGGGTGATAAGCCTTCTGACCTCAAAGCTGCGACTAATGCCAACGTTGGCCATAAAGTGATGGTCAGGACGGGTAAACCGCTGACAGATGAAGGTATCGTTTTGGCTGATGCGATCTATGACAATCTCCACGATTTCGCCATTGCAGTGCCTGCCGCAGCCTGATTTCGGTTATTAACTGTGCTAATTGGTGGCTTTGCGAGCGAACGAGCGACGAAAGCCATCTTTTTGCAATTATCTGCTTGCCAGAAAGATTCTGCTCCCTATAATGCGCCCCATCGACAGGGCAAGCGGCAACGCAAACAGCCCAGTCGGTAACCTCGAAAAGCCCTTGAAAATAAGGCTTGACTCGAGAAGGCGGTTGAGTAGAATTCCACTCCCGCAGCAACGAACTGTTGCGTCGCTCTTTAACAATTTGAATCAAGCAATCTGTGTGGGCACTCACAGCATCGAGCATCAAAATTAATTTTTGATTTTCAATGTCTGGTGAAGTGACCAAGA
>NZ_FKKY02000007.1:0-200700 GCF_900079845.1 Aeromonas sp. EERV15
AGGGTCCTAAAGGGCCGTTGGAGACCACAACGTTGATAGGTGGGGTGTGTAAGCGCGGCGACGTGTTGAGCTAACCCATACTAATTACCCGTGAGGCTTAACCATACAACACCCAAGAAGTGTTCTGGGCCTTGTAGCAAGTGAACGAACTACTTAACTAATTCAGTGATAATGACCCAGTCGTTATTCACATCAGCTTTCTCAGATTGAATTAATTTGCCTGGCGGCCATAGCGCCGTGGAACCACCTGATCCCATGCCGAACTCAGAAGTGAAACGCGGTAGCGCCGATGGTAGTGTGGCATTCGCCATGCGAGAGTAGGACACTGCCAGGCACCCAATACAAGAAACCCCGCTCGATGAGCGGGGTTTTTTTATTGGCTGAAAATCAGTTATCTGGCTAATTATCGATCGTTTCACGTCTGTTTTGTATAGACTATCTTCCCTGTCGCCTAAATTTCATTCACTTGTCGTTCTATTTTTATTCAACCGTTTAATCGGTTGCACATAAAAAGCACAGAGTGTGATGCCTCTACCTTTCTTGTGATACCTGCTCTGGTTTAATACTTCAGTCCACGTCGATGGACCAAGGAATCACAATAATTTGAGGAATGGACACATGTTCAAAAAAACAGTAACGATGATGCTGGCGGCGGGAACCCTGGTATTAGGCGGTTGTGCATCCAATGGTGGTGCTGAGCAGGCTGGGGCAGACAACAGTGACTTCGGTGGCAAGTCCATCTACCTGCGTGGGGAGATGAACGACTGGATGGCGACCGATGAAAGCAAGGTGGTCAAGGTGGCCGACAAGCTTTACATGGCCAAAGGGACGCTCAAGAAGGAGTGGGCACCCTACAAGTTCAAGTTTGCTGACTCGAGCTGGAGCTGCGGTAGTAACTTTGGCTACAAGAGCCCGAGTGATGGTGTCGCCGTATTGGGTGGTGAGGCGGTGCCGGTCAATCCCTGCTCCAAGTATGAGGATATGAAGTTCTCGCCGGATAGCGATGGTGTCTACGAGTTCTATCTGAATATGGCGGGTGAAACACCGACCGTCTACGTTAAGAAGCCCTAATCTATCTCTGAGTATTCATTCGTTCAGTTACTTAATCAGTTGAGTGCCCTGGTTCGGAGATCTGCTGATCGTGGCTTTGCGACCAATGCTGGGCTCTGCTATCAGTGCTAAAGCAAGGGGGCTGGTGCTCAAGGATGGTTACTTAACAGCCTCAGCAGCGCCTCCCAGCGTGGCTGACCGATGTGTTTAACTCATTGAGCGAAAGCAAAAAGACCGGTCTGTGTACCGGTCTTTTTATTGCTGTTTTTATGGGCAATCAAAACGCTCGGCCAAGTGATTTGTTGCGTGATAGTAAAATCGGGCGTAGCGTTGAGGGTAATAAAACTGTCACGGCCGTGTGGTTTCAATGACATCTGAGATTCACACACGTGGCCCTTCAGTGCCAAGGAGAATGCTTATGGACAATACGGACCGAAAGCTGTTTATCCTGGATACCAACGTTCTGCTTCACGAACCCCTCGCGATCTACTCCTTCAAAGAGCACGACGTGCTCATCCCCATGACGGTGCTGGAAGAGCTCGATAACATCAAGGATCGCAACAAGGATGTCAGCCGCGACGCGCGGGTGGCCATTCGTGCGTTGGAAGATGTGTTCCGTGACGCAACGCCGGAGCAGATCACCCAGGGCGTTCCGCTGGCTGGCGAAGCGAGCGGCAATATTTGCATCTTCAGCGATCACCACCTGCCGCAGGATGCCGAAGTCTTTACCGACAAGGAAGCCGACAACCGCATCATCAACGCGGCCCTCTATCTGCAAAAGCATGAGTTGAAGCGTCAGGTGGTGCTGGTCACCAAAGACATCAACATGCGTCTCAAAGCAAAAGGTGCAGGGCTCGCCCGTGTTGAAGATTATCGCAGTGACCAACTGATCGACGATATCCGCCTGCTGGCCAAAGGCTTTCAGGTGGTGCCCGGCAGCTTCTGGGAGCGGGTCGGCGAGTGCGAGAGCGAGACCCATGGCCGCGATACCATTCATGTGATCGACGACAACCTGCTCGAAGGAATTCACGTCAACCAGTACTTGATCGACGAGGAGAACTTCTTCGCCGCCCGTGTGCTCAGCCACGATGGCAGCAAGATCCGCATCAAGGATCTGGGGCGCGAGCGGCTGATGTCCCGCAAGGCGTGGGGTGTTCATCCCAAGAACGTCTATCAGGGGATGGCGCTGGATGCCCTGCTCGATCCACACATCGATCTGGTGATCCTGACTGGCCCGGCTGGTTGCGGCAAGACCCTGCTGGCAATGGCTGCAGCACTGGAGCTGGTGATTGAGAAGGGCATTTACGAGAAAGTGATCGTCACCCGGAATACCCCGGAAATTGCCGAGAGCATCGGCTTCCTGCCCGGCACCGAAGAAGAGAAGATGATGCCCTGGCTGGCGGCGGTGACCGACACCCTGGAGGTGCTGCACAAGCAGGACGAGAACATGAGTGGCTCGCTCAGCTACATCATGGAGAAGGCCAACATCCAGTTCAAATCGGTCAACTTCATGCGCGGGCGCAGCATCCAGAACACCTTTGTGCTGCTGGATGAGTGCCAGAACCTGACCGCGTCCCAGATCAAGACCATCATCACCCGCTGTGGCGAGGGAACCAAGATCGTCTGCTCCGGTAACCTGGCCCAGATCGATTCCAACTACCTGAGCCCGGTGACCTCGGGTCTCACCTACATCGTCGAGCGTTTCAAGGATTTCGACGGCAGCGCCAACATCTTCCTCAACGGCGTGGTGCGCAGCCGACTGGCCTCGTTCGCCGAGGAAAATCTCTGATTTAACGGGATCTGTGCATGAGAAAGGGGAAGCCATCCGGCTTCCCCTTTTTTGATGCGGGTGTCCCGTTATGAGATATGCGCACGACCAAGGTGGCGCAACAACCCGGGATGATCACTGCCTTGCAGAATGTCGGGTTTGCCTTGCAAGGCGATGCGCCCCTCATCGACGAACAGCACCTGATCGGCGATGAGCTGGGCATCTTCCGGCATGATAGGGGGAGACCATCAGCTTGTTGGCCATCCACTATGGCGCGAGAGCGCGACCAAGGTAGCGCAGCAGCCCGGGATGATCGCTGGTTTGCAGGATGTCGGGTTTGCCTTGCAGGGCGATGCGCCCCTCGTCAACGAACAGCACTTGATCGGCGATAAGCTGGGCATCTTCTGGATTGTGGGAAACCATCAACACGGTAATGCCCTGCTCGCAGGCGAGGCGGGCCACTTCCGCCAGCATCTCCCTGCGCAGGGCGGGATCGAGGGCCGAGAAGGGCTCATCCAGCAGTAGCAGCGGCTTGCCCCGTACCAGTGCGCGGGCCAGCCCGACTCGCTGTTGCTGGCCGCCGGAGAGCTGCTCAGGCTGGCGGCTTAGCATATCGCCAAGACCGACCCGCCCGGCAGCATCGATCACCTGTGCCCGCTGGGCGTCACTCAGGCGCAGACCCGGATGCAGGCCGATGGCGATATTGTCGAACACCGACAGGTGGAGGAACAGGTTGTGATCCTGAAACAGGGTAGTGACTGGTCGCTCGGCGGGGCCCAGCGGCAGCAGATCTTCACCATCGAAACTGAGGTGACCTGATTCCACCGGCACGAAGCCGGCGATCATCCCGAGCAGGGTCGATTTGCCTGCGCCACTTGGGCCGATCAGCGCGGTGATCTCTCCCTTGGGCAGGGTCGCGCTGAAGCTGACGCGCCAGTCGGGGTAGCTGGTAGCAAGCGTATCAATGTTCAGCATGTTTTCCTCCTCAAAGGGTCCGTTCGACTAGCGAGAACTGCCGCAGAAACGCTAGCGCAGGGCCACAAGGCGTTTTGTATCTCAATGATGCTCGCCATTTTTTCCTCCAAGACCACGTTCAACCAGCCAGAACAGGGAGAAGCAGAGTGTGAGCAGCAGCAGGGCGGTGGCGGCCGCGTCGGTCAGCCGGTAGCTGCCGAGCTGTTGATAGAGCAGCCAGGGTAGGGTGGTAAGCTCTTGACTGCCAAACATGGCGATGGCACCGAGATCCCCCAGCGAGAGGATCATCGACAGCGCCATCGCCAGTGCCAGCGGGCGGCGCAGCAGTGGCCACTCCACCAGTCGCAGGCGATGCAGGCCGCGTACCCCCAGACTGTCGGCCAGCCGGTCGTACTGGCGTACCACCAGCTGCATGGGGGCTGAGAGGGTGCGCAGCACATAGGGCAGCGCCATCAGAGCGTTTACCAGCACCACCAGCCAGGGGCCGAGGGCGAAGACATCGGTGAACGGCATAAACAGGATGAAGAGACCGGTGGAGAGCACCACCGCCGGGATCATCAGGATCATCGAGCCGCTGGCCTCCCACATGGCCGCAGCGCGCCGCTGGCGGGTGCGCACCTTGAGGTGACGGCTGGTGAGCAACAGGCCGCTGCCAAGCAGGGTTGCAAGGGTGCCTGCCGCCAGCGCAATCAGCAGCGACTGGCCGCTCGCCTGCCATAGCTTGCTTGAGGTGAGCGCCGTCAGCAGGCCGGGGTGGAGACCGGCCACCACAATCGCCAGCAGGGGCGGCAGAAAGATGGCGAGCCCGATGCAGAGCGAAAGCAGATCCACCACGGCTGTGCCCGGTTGATGGCGATCCGGGCGCAAGCAGGGGCGGCGCGGTGTTACCCGACTGGCTGGGGTGCTCTGCAGCTTGTGTTGCAGGGCGAGCAGGGCAGCGGTCAGGATCAGCTGCACCAGCGCCAGTCCGCCCGCGGTGGCGAGATCGAAGTCAAAGCGCAGTGCCTGATAGACGGCCACCTCCAGCGTGGTGGATTTCGGCCCGCCCCCCAGCGCCAGCACGGTGGTGAAGCTGGTGAAGCAGAGCATGAAGATGAGGCTGGCCAGTCCCGGCAATATGCCGCGAATAAGCGGCCACTCAAGCAGCCGGAAGATGTGAGATGAGCGCATGCCGAGTTGGCTGGCTAGGCGCCAGCTCGATTCGGGAATGCTCTCTATGCTCTGCAGCATCAGGCGGGCCGCCAGCGGCATGTTGAAGAAGACGTGGGCCAGCAGGATGCCGAACAGGCCGTAGAGGTAGTTGCCGGGATCCAGCCCCAGTGATCGCAGTAGCTGCGGCAGCCACCCCTGTTTGCCGTGTACCGCCACGATACCGAAGATGGCGATGATCACTGGCAGCACCAACGAGAGGCCAAACAGCTTGATCAGCAGGGTGCGGCCAATGAAGCGGCGCCGCGCCAGCGCGCGGGCCACCGGAATGGCCAGCCCGAGACTGAGCAGAGTGGAGAGCAGTGCCTGCCCCAGACTGAAGCCCAGCACATGGCGCAGATAAGGATCTGCGAGCAGGGTGCGTGGCGCCAGCGAACCGGCTTGCCACAACAGGGCCACGAGCGGCCCGAGGGACAACAGCAGGATCAACAGGGTGGCTGCGCTGCCCGGCAGCCACCAGAGGGGACGAGCCTGTGGTTTCAGGGCGTTACGGCTCACTGGGTGACGGCTTGCAGCCACTCGCGGATCCACCCTTTGCGATTGGCGGCCACCTCATCGGCGCTGAAGGCCAGCGGTTTGCTGACGGTGATCATCTGCTCGAAGCCCTTGGGCAGTTGGGTGTCGATCACCGGATACATCCAGTTGCCGGTAGGGATCTCGTTCTGGAAGGCGGGGCTCACCATAAATTGCAGGAACTGATCGGCCAGCTTGCCCTGAGTGGCACTGTTCAGCTTGGCGGCCACTTCCACCTGACGGTAGTGACCCTCTGAGAAGGCGGCAGCCTGATACTGGGGCTTGTTCTCGCCAATCAGGTGGTAAGCGGGGGAGGTGGTGTAGGAGAGCACCATGTCCGCTTCGCCATCGAGGAACATGCCATAGGCCTCTGACCACCCCTTGGTGACGGTGACCGTCTTCTTGGCCAGTTCGGCCCAGGCTGCGGGCGCCTTGTCGCCATAAACGGACTTCATCCACAGCATCAGCCCCTGTCCCGGGGTAGAGGTGCGGGGATCCTGATAGATCACCTTGAGGTCAGGTCGCTCCACCAGCTCTTTCAGACTCTTGGGTGGCTGCTTGAGCTTCTCCTTATCATAAACAAAGGCGAAGTAGCCGTAGTCGTAGGGGACGAAGGTCTTATCCTGCCAGCCACCCGGCACCTTGATGCCGTCGAGGTTAGTGGGATGGGGTGCGAACAGGCCGCTCTGCTTGGCTTCGCTGATGAGGGCATCATCGAGCCCCAGCACCAGATCGGCCTTGCTGTGGTTGCCCTCCAGCCGCAACCGGTTGAGGATGGCAACGCCATCTTCAAGGGGAACCAGATTGAGGACGCAGCCGCACTCTTTCTCGAAGGCTTGCTTGATCTTGGGGCCCGGGCCCCACTCGGCAGTGAAGGAGCTGTAGGTGTAGACGGTGAGGGTGTCGGCGGCGAACGCATTGGCCGACAGCAGGCCGGTGGTGACCAGCAGCAGGGTTTTCATTGATGGCACTCCCTATTACTTGTTAATAATGAGGTGCCAGCGGGTGAGAGCGCAAAAAGTGAGCGCCATGCCTCAAATTCCTCCGCCAGCATTATCTGGATCAGGTATACGGGTATAATCTCAGCGGTAAACCGCACCCCGTTTGAGAAACGAACCGCATTGTATTAACGTTCTTTTGGGTAGACCAGCACAATTGTGCAATACCCATGAGATGACGCCCACCCAACAGAGGATGTTCGCGTGCTTACCAATACCAAGGAAAGGCGTGCCTTTGCGCGCATGGTCATCAATGCTCCGGTCACTGTTTATCAGCAACAGCAGGTGCTGGAGGGAGTCTGCCGGGATCTCAGTGCCAACGGCATGGGGATTGCGGTATCTGAACACCAGCTCGACATCAATCTGCCGATCCGGGTTAGCCTGGCCACGCACAACAACCTGCTGCCCCCTTTCGAAGCGCAGGCCCGCATCATTCGGGTGCTGGACGAGGATGATGGCTTGCTGTTGGCGATAGAGTTTTTACCCGTGGCTTGAGTCAGCGCGCTAATCAATCGTCGTCATTGGTCACTGTGTGAGCCTGAGATTGATAGGCTCACTTGTTGGCCTGAAGCGGTTGCACACTGATTTGTTTACTATCGACCAGCGTTTTGCTGGTCGATGCTATTTGGCCGGCGGGCAAGGTGGCGGGGCCTGTGGGCTCGAGCAGCAGATAGGATTGCCCTTGCCAGCTGATGGTGGCATCCCCCGGTTTGGCTGGCAGGTCAACGGCCAGCAGGGCATGGCCGGGGACGAACACCATGGCCTGTTTCAGCTCGGGAAAGAGTTGGGCCAGCATAGCGGCCATCAGGGCCACCTTGCTGTCGCAATCGCCCCGATTCTGTTCCAACACCTGGCGAGGAGCGAGAAACCCCTTGCCTTGCCGTCCATTGAGATTATCCAACTGCTGGTAGGGGATGCTCTGGATAAAGGTCAGCATATGAGCCACGGTTTTCTGGCGCGCTTCCGTTTCGGTGCTCCCCTGCTGCTTGAGTTGACCCGCCAGCGGTGCCAAGGTGCTGCGACTCTCTAGCGCAATGCGCGGATGATCTTGCTTGACCGCCAGTTGTCCGTCAGGGGTTGTGAAGTACTGGAAGTAGTGCTCGGTCAGCCACGCCAGCTCCTCTTTGCTGCGCTGTGATTCCAGCCAGGCCATCGCTTCACGCGCTTTATCCTGATTGCGACTTTTCAGATGCAGCTCCAGCGTGGGGCGGGTGAGGGTGAACTGCACCTCGGGGTAGTTCTGGCGCACCTCCCGTAGCAATACCTGCAGAACCTCCTCCTGCATTCTGGCCGGGCGATAGGCGATAAGGGGCGGCAGCTTGCCCTGTTCCAGCCGGTAGGTGAGCTGCTGGGGCTTGCCTTCGCTATCCCGCCAGCCGACGTTTATCTGGCCGAGGCTGTTGTTGAAGCTGGTTTGGCTGGCGCCCACAGGCAGGGTTAGCAGCAGGGCACAGAGCAGAGGGATTGCCGTCGGTCTCTTCATCATCCTTTCCTGTTGCACGGGCCAGTTCCGGTGGCCCAAAGTGGGAAGCATAGCGAACAGTAAAACAGGGAGCCGAAGCTCCCTGTTGATTCTACTCGTTTTTTTGCAACTGGCGCGTTAAATCCAGTTTGGCTGCTTAGCCTCAAAGGCACTGATGGCGGCTTCGTGTTGCAGGGTCAGGCCGATGGCATCCAGCCCGTTGAGCAGGCAGTAGCGGCGGAACTCGTCGATCTCGAAACTGAAGCTGAGCTCATCTGCTCGCACCTGATTGGCTTCCAGGTCCACTTCAATCTCGATGCCCGGCTTGGCGGCGACCAGCTGGAACAGCGCCTCTACCTCTTCCTCTTTCAGGCGTACCGGCACCATGCCGTTGTTGATGGCGTTGCCGTAGAAGATGTCGGCAAAGCTCGGGGCAATGACGGTCTTGAAACCGTAGTCGGCCAGCGCCCAGGGGGCGTGCTCGCGACTCGACCCACAGCCGAAGTTCTCACGGGCCAGCAGGATACTGGCACCGTCGAATTGTGGCTGGTTGAGCACAAACTCGGGGTTGGGCTGCTGACCGGCATCGTCCAGAAAGCGCCAGTCGTGGAACAGGTGCTTGCCAAAACCGATGCGGTTTACCTTCTGCAAAAACTGCTTGGGAATGATGGCGTCGGTGTCGACGTTGGCGCTGTCGAGGGGGGCGACGATCCCTTTGTGTTGCTTGAAGCCTGTCATCTTGTTCTCCTCGTAATTACAGCACGCGAATGTCGGCGAAGCGGCCGGTGACGGCGGCGGCGGCGGCCATGGCCGGGCTCACCAGATGGGTGCGGCCGGCGCGGCCCTGACGCCCTTCAAAGTTGCGGTTGCTGGTGGAGGCGCAGCGCTCCCCCGGTTGCAGCCGGTCGTTGTTCATGGCCAGACACATGGAGCAGCCGGGCAGGCGCCACTCAAAGCCCGCCTCGAGGAAGATCTTGTCCAGCCCCTCGGCCTCGGCCTGGGCTTTCACCTGCTCGGAGCCCGGCACCACCAGCGCTTGCACCCCGGCGGCCACCTTGCGGCCACGGGCGATGGCGGCGGCGGCACGCAGATCCTCGATGCGGCTGTTGGTGCATGAACCGATAAACACCTTGTCGATGGCGACATCACAGAGCTTCTGGCCCGGCTGCAAGTCCATGTAGGCGAGCGCCTTGCGGGCGGACTGCTGCTCCATCAGATCGCTGAAGGATTCCGGTGCCGGAATCGGCTCATTGACGGCAATCACCTGCCCCGGGTTGGTACCCCAGGTGACCTGCGGGGCGATATCGGCGGCGTCCAGCATAACCTCGGCATCGAAGTGGGCACCGTCATCGCTCTTGAGGCTCTGCCAGTAGGCGATGGCCTGCTCCAGTGCCTCGCCCTTGGGGGCAAACTCCTTGCCACGGATGTAGTCGATGGTGGTCTGGTCTGGTGCAATCATCCCCGCCTTGGCGCCGAGCTCGATGGCCATGTTGCACACCGTCATCCGCCCTTCCATGGAGAGGCCTGCAATGGCCTCGCCAGCGAACTCCACCACGTAGCCGGTACCACCGGCATGGCCGACCCGGCCTATGATGGCCAGCACCACGTCCTTGGCGCTGATGCCCTCGGCCAGCTTGCCGTTGACTGAAATGCGCATGGTGTTGGCGCGGCCCTGTTTCAGGGTCTGGGTCGCCATCACATGCTCCACCTCGGAGGTGCCGATACCGAACGCCAGCGAACCGAAGGCGCCGTGGGTGGCGGTGTGGGAATCGCCGCAGACGATGGTGGTGCCGGGCAGGGTAATGCCGAGCTCGGGCCCCATCACATGGACGATCCCCTGATATTTGTGGTTGAGATCGTAGAGGCGAACCCCGAACTCCTTGCAGTTGTCGGCGAGCGTCTCCATCTGGATGCGGGCCATCTCGCCGGAGGCGGCGATGTCCTTGCTGGTGGTGGAGACGTTATGATCCATGGTGGCCCAGGTCAGATCCGGGCGGCGCAGCTTGCGGTTCATGGCCCGCAGGCCGTCGAATGCCTGAGGGCTGGTCACTTCATGCACCAGATGGCGGTCGATGTAGATGAGGGGCGTTTCCCCTTCCACTTCCCGTACCACATGGGCGTCGAATACTTTCTGATAGAGGGTCTTGGCCATTGCTTCTCTCTTCCTTGTTATCTGTTCTTTAGCTCAGATCCGGGCGGCGATCTGGCTGCCCATCTCGGACGTGCTCTGCACCGGATGGCAGGCGCTGGCCTGATGCAGGTCGGCGGTGAAGTAACCCTCGGCCAGGGTCTGGGCCACGGCTTGCTCGATGGCTTGAGCTGCGGCTTCTTGACCCAGGCTGTAGCGCAGCATCAGGGCGGCTGAGAGGATCTGGGCGATGGGGTTGGCGATCCCTTTGCCTGCGATGTCTGGGGCCGAGCCACCGGCTGGTTCGAACAGGCCGAAACCCGATTCGTTGAGGCTGGCGGAGGGGAGCAGCCCCATGGAGCCGGTGATCATGGCGCATTCGTCGGAGAGAATGTCACCAAACAGGTTGGAGCAGAGCAGCACGTCGAACTGGGAGGGATCCTTGATGAGCTGCATGGTGGCGTTGTCAATATACATATGATTCAGCGCCACGTCCGGATAGGAGTTGGCCACTTGCGTCACCACCTCGCGCCACAGGATGGAGGAGGCGAGCACGTTGGCTTTGTCGATGGAGGTGACCTTGCCACGGCGCACCCGCGCCGACTCAAAGGCAATCTTGGCGATGCGCTCAATCTCGAAGCGATGGTATACCTCGGTGTCGAACGCCTTCTCGTTCGCTCCTTCACCCTCGCGCCCCTTGGGCTGGCCGAAGTAGATGCCGCCGGTCAGCTCACGCACGCAGGCGATGTCAAAACCGCGATCGGAGATGTCGG
This sequence comes from Aeromonas sp. EERV15, assembly GCF_900079845.1. Classification (NCBI taxonomy): domain Bacteria; kingdom Pseudomonadati; phylum Pseudomonadota; class Gammaproteobacteria; order Aeromonadales; family Aeromonadaceae; genus Aeromonas; species Aeromonas sp. EERV15. The sequence continues at coordinate 10,877 of NZ_FKKY02000007.1, forward strand.
CCCGCAGCGGGGAGAACTGCTCCAGACCGGTGTAGATGCGGGCCGGACGCAGGTTGCAGAACAGCTTGAAGTGGGCGCGCAAGGGCAGCAGGGCGCCGCGTTCCGGCTGATCGTTGGGTGGCAAATGTTCCCATTTCGGGCCGCCGACCGAGCCAAACAGCACGGCATCGGCCGCTTCACAGCCTTTGATGGTGCTTTGCGGCAGCGGGGTGCCGTGGTTGTCGATGGCGATGCCGCCCACGTCATGGCGATCATACTCGAAGGCGAGGCCGAACCTGGCCTGCACCTTCTCCAGCACCTTGACGGCCTCGGCCATCACTTCCGGGCCAATACCGTCACCCGGCAATACTGCGATCCGATAACTGCTCATACACTCTCCATCCTGATATTGTCTTTGAGATCCCTCTGCCCGGTTTCCCCGACGCTGCGCGCGGATGCCGGTTCAGACGTTCCCCGTCCTGATGTTGTCATTCCATGCCGTCTGTGTGGCGCCGAGTCCTGCTCAAACGGTTTCCGATTTGATGCTGTCATTCCATTCCATCTGTTTGGTTCCGAGTCCTGTTCAGACGGTTTCTGATTTGATGCTGTTATTGCGTTCCATCTGCTCTGCCACCTGATCGGCGCGCCAGATGCTGTTGATCACATGGAGCAGGGCGTGGGCCGAGGATTCGATGATGTCGGTGGCCAACCCCATGCCGTGAAATTTGCGCCCTTTGTATTCGGCGACAATATCCACCTGACCGAGGGCATCTTCCCCCTCACCTTTGGCTTTGAGGGCATATTTGTCGATGCGGATGTCATAGCCGGTAATGCGGTTGATGCACTGGTAAACCGCATCCACCGGGCCGTTGCCGGTGGCTGCTTCGCACACCAGATCCTGCCCCACCTTCAATTTGACCGAGGCGGTGGCCAGCACCGAGCTGCCGCTCTGCACCCCGAGGTACTCCAGCTTGAAGTGCTCAGGCTCTTCGTGGATCTGGCTGAAGAAGGCCAGTGCTTCGAGGTCGTAGTCGAACACCTGCCCCTTCTTGTCGGCCAGGGTCAGGAACTTGCCGTAGAGGTGGTCAAGGTCGTAGCTGCTCTCGGCATAACCCATGGACTCCATCCGGTGCTTGATGACGTGGCGGCCGGAGCGGGAGGTCATGTTGAGGTTGTTCTGGGTCAGGCCAATGCTTTCGGGGGTGATGATTTCGTAGGTATTTTTTGCCTTAAGCACCCCATCCTGATGGATGCCGGAGCTGTGGGAGAAGGCATTGGCCCCGACGATCGCCTTGTTCGGCTGCACCGGCATGTTGCACAACTGGCTGACCAGGGTGCTGGTACGATGAATTTCGTTGTGGCGGATGTTGGTATGCAGTCCGAGCAGATCGGCGCGGGTTTTGAGGATCATCGCCACCTCTTCCAGCGAGCAGTTGCCTGCTCGTTCGCCGATGCCGTTGATGGTGCACTCGATCTGGCGAGCCCCCATCTGCACCGCGCCGATGGAGTTGGCGACCGAGAGCCCCAGATCGTCGTGGCAGTGCACCGAGATGATGGCCTTGTCGATGTTGGGTACCCGGTTGAACAGGGTGTGGATGATGCCGGAGAACTCGGTTGGCACCGTATAGCCCACGGTATCGGGGATATTGATGGTGCGGGCGCCCGCCTTGATAGCGGCCTCGACCATGCGGCAGAGGTTGTCAATCGGCGTGCGGCCCGCATCCTCGCAGGAGAACTCTACATCGTCGGTGTAGCGCAGGGCGTGCTTGATGGCGCTGGTGCCCATCTCCAGCACATCCTCGAAGCTCTTTTTCAGCTTGCTCTCCACATGGATGGAGGAGGTGGAGATAAAGGTGTGGATACGAAAGGCGTCGGCGACCCGCAAGGCTTCGCCGGCGGCATCGATATCCTTGGGCAGGGCGCGGGCGAGGGCGCAGACCCGGCTGTGCTTGATGTGGCGGGCTATGGTCTGCACCGATTGAAAATCGCCGGGAGAGGAGACCGGGAAGCCCACTTCCATGACATCGACCCCGAGCCGCTCCAGTGCCAGTGCGATCTGCAGCTTCTCCTTGACTGTCAAACTGGCCGCCAGGGCCTGCTCACCATCGCGCAAGGTGGTGTCGAATATGATGACCCTATCTGACATGTGACTTCCCTCTTCCTAAGTTCGGTAACGTGCATCCTGCTGCGGCATAAAAAAACCCGTGCAGGGTGCACGGGTTTTTGTAAATTCCGGCTATGCCTTAGCCCGGCTACAAGGATCCCGCGCGAGTTAACGCGATTAGGGAAAGTAGTAGTAGCGGGGTGGCGATATGCATGACGTTGTTGTTCCATCCAGTCGATAACGCTTTTACCAATATCGAGATTTTTATGCTGTGTCAACCTGGATTGTCAGGAGCAATCTGCTGAGATATTTAATCGGATTGTAAAGGACTGCAAATTTCCTTGTCCCATATTCGGCCTATGACCGATTATCTGGTCATTCCTGCTGTGCTCGATTATTTGCACAACCAGATCGACTTATCAGCATTGACTGCATTATCTGAGGTGTTTCATGGAAAAACGTAGACCTGGTCGTCCGGTCGGACGTTCTGACATTCGTGACAAGTTGCTTGCTGCTGCCCGTGAGCGTTTTCTCAATACTCCCTATAGCAAGGTGACTACCCGCGAAATCGCGGAGCTGGCTGGCTCGAATCTGGCCATGATCCACTACTACTTCGGCAGTAAAGAGGGCCTTTACAAAGCTGTGCTGGGCGATGTGGCCGAGCCTCTTGATCACGCCTGGCAAGATGAGCAGAGCAATCACAGCATCAATGAGATGCTCAATACCTACTATCAGGTGATGGCGCCCAACAGCGAGCTGACTTCAGCTATCTCCAGCGCATTGTCTAGTGAGAAGAGTCCTGGTCGGGATTTTGTGCTGAATCGCCTGCTGGAACGCCAGCTGCCGCAGTTCGACGCCCTGCTGGAAACCATGAAGTCCAACGGCGAGCTGGGTGATAACCTGGATCCCGAGATGCTGAAGATCTCCTTCCTCAGCATGATGTGGCAGCCGTTCGTGATGAAAGATCTCTACGAGCAGGTGTTCGGCCTCAAGGTTGATGAGAATTTCATGACCCGTCTGGCGGATCACAACTGCCGTATGATGGAGACTGGTCTGCGCGGCAGCCACTGAATCCCGCTGTCAGTCGAGATTAAAAAGGGCCATTCGGCCCTTTTTTCATAAATCTGTTATCCCCCGTTCAACGTAACGTCATCCCTCGGCTTCATGCTGCCAAGAGATTTCAGGGACGGAGGGGTTATGAACAAGATCCAGCAATGGGACCAGCAGGTATGCAGGGTTTGCCTGCTTCACGCTTACAACCGGCCGCAGGCGAGGGTCAGCCGCCTTGTCTCCCGCACCGGTGATGGTCCGCTTTACGCCGTGCTGGCCGCCCTGCTCTGGTGGCAAGGGGAGGCAGAGCGGGAACTGGTGCGACTGGCACTGCTCGCCTTCGCCATCGAGCTGCCCCTCTATCTGCTGCTGAAAAACAGCCTGAAACGGCAGCGACCGGTCGGCTTGCCGGTCTTTATCACCCCCTCCGATCGTTACAGTCTCCCCTCCGGCCACACCGCCGCCGCCTTTCTGATGGCCACCATACTGGCCAGCGGCTTTCCGCTCTGGGCGCCCCTGCTGTTTGGTTGGGCGGCGCTGGTGGGGGCATCCCGGCTGCTGCTCGGGGTTCACTACCTGAGCGATCTGGTGGCCGGTGCTTTGCTGGGTGGCGGTTGCGCCGTGTTGGCGCTCGGCTGGAGCCATTCATGAGGATACTGTTTGGTGTGCAAGGTACCGGCAACGGCCATATCAGCCGCAGTCGCACCCTTGCACGGGCGTTACGCACGGCCGGAGTCGAGGTGGACTATCTCTTCAGCGGTCGCCCTGCCGACAGCTATTTCGACATGGAGGAGTTTGGCGCCTACCGCACTTTTGCCGGGCTCACCTTTATCAGTCACGAGGGGCGGGTCTCGCCGTGGCGTACCCTGCAGGCCGCCTCGCCGCTCACCTTCTGGCGGGATCTGCGGGCCCTCGATTGCAGCGAATACGATCTGGTGGTGAGCGATTTTGAGCCGTTGACCGCCCACGCCGCCCGCCGTTATGGCAAGCCGAGCCTCACCATCAGCCATCAGGCCAGTTTCAACTGGCCCATCCCGCGCTGGGGGGAGGATGGGGTCAGCCGTCAGCTGATGCGCCACTTTGCCCCGGTGGATCAACCGCTCGGGCTGCACTGGTTTCACTTCGGCCACCCCTTGTTGCCGCCGGTGATCGACCCCATTGCCGCTGCGCCTGATAACGGCGAGATCCTGGTCTATCTGCCGTTCGAGCAGACCGAGGCGATCGCCGCCCTGCTGTCGCGCTTTGGTCAGCAGCGCTTCGTCTGCTTTCACCCCGCCATCCGCACCCCCAGCCAGTGGCGCAACCTGCGCTTCGAGCCGCCGTCGCGGCACGGGTTTATCGCCGTGCTGGCCGGTTGTCGCGGCGTCATCTCCAACGCGGGCTTCGAGCTGGCCTCCGAGGCACTCACCCTCGGCAAGAAGATGCTGGTCAAACCCCTTGGCGGTCAGTTCGAGCAGCTGACCAACGGCAAGACCCTCGAGATGATGGGGCTGGCGACCCTGATGGACTGCCTCGATGCCAATCTGGTGCGCAGCTGGCTCGACAGCCCTTCGCCGGGGGCGGTCTGTTACCCCGATGTGGCGGGGGAACTGGCCCGCTGGCTGGCGGCCGGTGCCGATGAGAGCGTGGCGTCGCTGTCACGTCGGCTCTGGGCTCGCACCTTGTTTCCGGAAGAGGTGAGTGATCGTTTGAGCGAGCTGGATGGCGGGGACTGTTTATCCAGTTGCTGGTTATCGCAAGTGAGCGTTGTTGACTAGACTGAAAGGCGAGCCCACCAAGGAGAGGACGGAGCAAATGCGCTTTACCAATGAGAATGGCGAAACCATGACGCTGGCAGATAATCTGACCCTGCATGAATTGCTGGATATGGGTGTCAGTATCTCGGTCAGTGAAGAGACAGATCCGGATCAGCAGATCTGGCTGGCTGAGCCGGATCAGGACAACTGAGTCGATCATCCGGCATCAAGCCCACCGCTGACTGGTGGGCTTTTTTGTGGCCGTTGTTCCCCTCGGCGGGATGATTTGCTGGCCATTACCCGAGTTGCTTCCCTTTTATCTCATGGCTGCGATGCCAACTCCTTGAATGTTAATAGTGGGTTGAAATGTATGACTGTTCTGGTCAGGAAAAGCCGTGGACAAGCGTTATGAAGCGGGTTAAGTTGGTTTTTCACCCGATTTTCGGGTGAATGATTGAAAAATCCTTTTTTTCACCGGTCAACGGGGCGGAATTAGCCCGATCTGCATTCAGATAACAACAAGAAACGGGTCGGGTTGTGCCGGGAAGCACTGCGCCGTTGACAGGATTCGCAAAACGGAGCAAAGCCTGGAGGGCTTTATCATGGAGATGTTATCAGGCGCCCAGATGGTGGTTAGAGCGCTGGAAGATCAGGGGGTGGAGCACGTCTTTGGCTACCCTGGTGGCTCGGTGCTCGACATCTATGACGCACTCTTCGAAAACGGCAAGATGGAGCATGTGCTGGTGCGCCACGAGCAAGCCGCGGTTCACATGGCTGACGGCTACGCCCGCTCCACCGGCAAGGTGGGGACTGTGCTGGTGACCTCCGGCCCCGGGGCGACCAACTGCATTACCGGTATTGCCACCGCCTATATGGATTCCATTCCGCTGGTGATCCTCTCCGGCCAGGTGCCGACCAGCATGATCGGTGAGGATGCATTCCAGGAGACCGACATGATCGGTATCTCCCGCCCGGTGGTGAAGCACAGCTTCCTGTGCAAGAAGGCGAGCGATATTCCCGAGGCCATCAAGAAGGCCTATTACATTGCCGCCAGCGGCCGCCCGGGGCCTGTGGTGGTGGATCTGCCCAAAGATGTGCAGAACCCGAAAGAGAAATTTCCCTACCAGTATCCCGAGTCGGTGAGCATGCGCTCCTACAACCCGACCAAGTCCGGCCACAAGGGCCAGATCAAGCGGGCAGCCAAGCTGCTGGTGGATGCCCAGCGCCCGGTGATGTACGTGGGCGGTGGTGCCATCAACGCCAACGCGGATCATCTGGTGACCAAGCTGGCGGAGCTGCTGAACCTGCCAGTGACCACCACTCTGATGGGGTTGGGGGCCTTCTCCGGCATTCATCCGCAATTTATCGGCATGCTGGGGATGCACGGAACCTTCGAAGCCAACAAGACCATGCACAATGCGGATCTGATTTTTGCCGTGGGTGCCCGCTTCGATGACCGCGTCACCAACAACGTGGCCAAGTTCTGCCCCAATGCCACCATAGTGCATATCGATATCGATCCGACATCCATCTCCAAGACGGTGCAGGCTCATGTGCCCATCGTTGGCTCGGTAGAAACCGTGCTGGAGCAGATGCTGGAGGTGATCCGCGAGTGTGGCTTTGCTAACGATCATCAGGCGATGACGGATTGGTGGAGCCAGATCAACCAGTGGCGCTCCCGTCACTGTCTGGCCTACGAAAAGTCGGCTACCCAGATCAAGCCGCAGCAGGTGATCGAGACCCTCTACAAGGTGACTCAGGGTCAGGCGTTCGTCGCCTCCGACGTGGGCCAGCACCAGATGTTTGCGGCTCTCTACTACCCGTTTGCCAAACCGCGTCAGTGGATCAACTCTGGCGGTCTTGGCACCATGGGCTTTGGTATTCCGGCCGCCATGGGAGCCCAGTTTGCCAACCCGGATGCGGTGGTCTGCTGCGTCACCGGTGATGGATCGGTGCAGATGAACATTCAGGAGCTCTCTACCTGCTTGCAGTATGGGGTACCCATCAAGATCATCTCCATCAACAACCGTGCGTTGGGCATGGTCAAGCAGTGGCAGAAGATGTTCTACGGCGGCCGTCACAGCCACTCCTACATGGAGTCCCTGCCGGACTTCGTCAAACTGGCGGAAGCCTACGGCCACGTCGGTATCGCAGTGAGCGATCCGGCCGAACTGGAGAGCGCCATGGAGAAGGCCTTCGCCATGAAGGATCGGCTGGTGTTCATGGATATCTCGGTCGACCCGGATGAGCATGTCTATCCGATGCAGATCAAGTTTGGTGCCATGGACGAGATGTGGCTGAGCAAGACGGAGAGGACCTGACGATGGAACATATTATTTCGGTCGTACTGGTGGAATCCGCCGTTGAAGAGATGTCGCTGAACAAGGCGGGGGAAATATCATGAGACATATTATTTCCGTTCTGCTGGAAAACGAATCCGGCGCCCTGAGCCGCGTGGTGGGTCTCTTCTCCCAGCGTGGCTACAACATCGAGACCCTGACGGTGGCTCCCACCGAGGATCCTACCCTGTCGCGCATGACCATAGTCACCATGGGTGACGAGCGGGTGCTGGAGCAGATCCAGAAGCAACTTCACAAGCTGGTGGATGTGCTCAAGGTGTGTGATCTAAGCGAAGGGGAGCATATCGAGCGGGAGATCGCACTGGTCAAGGCACGCGCCGCCGGTGGTGCCCGTGACGAGCTGAAACGGCTGGCGGATATCTTCCGCGGCCAGATCGTCGACGTCACCCCCGAGCAGTACACGGTGCAGCTGGTGGGCACCAGCGAGAAGCTGGATGCCTTTATCAAAACCGCCGCCCAGACCAACGAGATCATCGAAGTGGTGCGCTCCGGCGTCTGCGGCATCTCCCGGGCTGACAAGGCGCTGCGCCCTTAAGGCATAGTTGTCACTGCGGCTCGGTCAGACGGGTTGAAAATAAGATGGAAGGGGGCTCTGCGGAGCCCTCTTTATTTGGTTTGTCTATACGAGGATGGAGTCTATGTTCGGTATTCATGATCTGGCGCTGTTTGTGGTCTCGGGCCTGCTGCTCAATATCATGCCGGGGCCGGACACCCTGCTCATCATGTTGCGCGGCGGGTCGCAGGGATGGCGTGCCGGTTCGGCGGCCGCGCTGGGGATAGGAACCGGCACCATGATCCATGTGTTGGCTGCTGCTCTCGGTCTGTCGGCCCTGCTCAGCGCCTCGGCCGAGCTGTTTACGGTCATCAAGCTGGCTGGCGCCCTCTACCTTGTCTATCTTGGCGTCTCGCTGTTTCGCCAGCCGGCGGCGAACAGCACTGCAGGGGCTGCGGTGACGCTGCCCGCGCTCTCCTATGGCCGGATCTACCGGCAAGGGGTGCTGACCAATGTGCTCAACCCCAAGGTGGCGCTCTTTTTCCTCGCCTTCGTGCCCCAGTTCATCGCGCCGGATGCCCCTGATAAGGCGCTCGCCTTTATCCTGCTCGGCTGCATCTTCAACCTGAACGGGATGATCTGGTGCCACTTGCTGGTCTTCAGCACGGCCTATGCCCGCAACAAGGTGAAGTTGCCAGCCCGGATTGGCCGCTGGCTCAACCGGGGCATCGGCACCCTGTTTGTCGGACTCGGGATCAAGCTTGCCAGCGACTAGCGCGCCGCTTTCTGACCTGGGGCAGGTTATCGTGTCCTGCGCTGTGGTATGGTCGGCGGTCAGGTGCGGGGCCAGCCCCGTTCTCTCTTTTTCAGGCCAGCCCCACTGGCCGCAGCAGCGAGATCCCTTGCCCAGATGAACATCGCCCGGCTCAAGAACTTTACCGAGATCGTGAAGAACAGCTTCAATATCTCGGCGACGGCGGAGAAGCTCTACACCTCCCAGCCCACCCTCAGCAAGCAGATGAAGATGCTGGAAGATGAGCTGGGGCTCGCCCTCTTTACCCGCAAGGGGAAGAATCTGGTCGGCTTGACCAGTGCAGGCGAAAAGGTGATGGAGCTGGCCAAGGGGGTGGTGGCACAGGTGGAGCAGATCAACCAGCTGTCGCTGGGGGAGCCGCTGGCCACCAGCGGGGTGCTGCGCATCGCCACCACCCACACCCAGGCCCGCTACAAGCTGCCTGCGGTGATCACCGAGTTCAGCCGTCGTTATCCCGATGTGGCGATCCAGCTCCATCAGGGGGCACCCGCCCAGTTGGCCCAGATGGTGCAAAGTGGCGATGTGGATATGGCGATCGCCACCGAATCCATGTATCTGTTCGACGAGCTGGCCGCCGTCCCCTGCCATCGCTGGGGTCGCAGCGTGGTGGTGCCCCACGGCCATCCGCTGATCGACTGCCAGCCGCTGTCGATGGCGGATCTGGCTCGCTACCCCCTCATCACCTATGTGTTCGGCTTTACCGGCCGTTCCAAGATGGATAAGGCCTTCAGCCGCCACGGCCTCTCGCCAAAAACTGTGCTGACCGCCACCGACACCGACGTGATCAAGCACTACGTCCGGCTCGGGATGGGGGTCGGGGTGATCGCCAGCGTGGCCTTTGACGAGGGGGACAGGGAAGATCTGGTGAGCCTCAATATCGACCACCTGATCGCCTCGAGCGCCACCCACATCTGTCTGCGCAAACATGCCCACTTGCGCGACTACATGTACGACTTTATTCACCTCTACGCCCCCCATATCAGTCGGGAGACGGTGCAGCTGCACCTTATCAACCAGCCGCCGGCCGCCAATATGGCGGAGCTGCCGTGGTTGTAGGAGTCGGTTGCTTGCAGTGCAAAGATAATACGCGGGGATAAAAAGTGCAGAGACAAAAAAAGAGAGGCCTTGGCCTCTCTTCTGGTTTTATCGGGATGCGGGATTAATCGCTGCGGGTCGCCAGATTGATAAAGATCTGGGCTCCCACTAACAGGCAGTCGTCATCGAGATAGTAGGGATTTGCGTGCAGGTAGTTGCAGATCCCCTTGGCCTGACAGCCGCTGCCGAGGAAGAACATGGCCCCCTTGCGGCCACGGCAGGCGTTGACCATGTAGCTGAAATCCTCGCTGCCGGTCATCGGCTGACCCTGGGCGTTGATCCCCTCGCCGGGCAATACGTCGGCGGCCGCTTGCAACAGGCGGGCGCAGGCATCGGCGTGGTTCTCCACTGCCGGATAACCGGCATAGACCATCTTGGTCTTGAAGCCGCGCAGTTCGCTCTGGGCCACGATCTCCTTGAAGCTGTTCTTCAGGATCTGGTCGGTCTCGGCATCCATGGCACGGATGGTGCCGCGGGCCTGCACGTGGTCGGCGATGGCGTTGGGGATGGTGCCGCCGTTGATCATGCCGCAGCCAAATACAGCCGGGCTGAACGGACTGGTGCGTTTGGCGACGATGTAGTCCATATCTTCGATGATCCGCACCGCTTCGCGGATGGCATCCAGCCCTTTGTGGGGGGTGGAGCCGTGGGCGGAGATGCCGTGCACATCCAGCGTCCAGGCGGAGCCCCAGGAGGACATGACACCGTTGTTGAACTTGATGGTGCCGGTTTCCATGGCGCCGTCGTTATGGAGGGCATAGACCTCGTCCACCCCCTTCATGCAACCCAGTTCGACCATTTTCTCGGCGCCCGGCACCCGCATATCCTCTTCCGCCATCTGGAAAATAAAGCGGACGTTGTACTGCAGGCGCGCTTTGTTGGCGGCCAGAAACTTGGCAGCAGTCAGGGCAATCGCCATATGGGAGTCGTGACCGCAGTTGTGGGCCATCCCCTCGTGGCTCGATTTGAACGCCACTTCGCTCATGTCGTGCATCTCAAGGCCATCCATATCGGCACGGAAGGCGATGGTCGGCAGTACCGGGTCAACCACCAGATCCCCGTGAAAACCGGTGAAGCCCGGGTAGTCGGTGAGGCGATAGCCGAAGCCCGTCATCAGCTCGCGGCAGTAGGCCGAGGTCTTGAACTCGACGCCGGAGGCCTCCGGAATGGTATGCAGGTGGTGGCGCACTTCGTGGCTGAAGTCGCGCAGGGTCAGCAGGGCCGGTTCAATGTGGATGTTGCTCATCAGATGATCCCTTGCATGGTGAAGCCGATCTGGGCAACCAGCGAGGCGCCGAAGAAGCAGCAGGTGGAGACGATCATGAAGATCAGGATCACTTTCCAGGACATCTTCTTCAGCTCTTCCAGCTGACCGCCCACCGAGAGACCGGCAAAGGCCAGCAGCGGTACGCAGCAGGAGAGGAAGGAGATCTTGGCAACGGCATCAATGAAGAGGCCGCGCACCGGGGTCTCCGGCAGGCAGATGAGAATGCCGATGATGGTGGCATAGGCAAATGCCGGCAGGGAGGAGGGCAGGTAGCGCTTGGCAATCAGCGAGGCGAACACCACCAGTGACATGGCGATGAAGCTGTCACCCATCAGCCAGAGCGGGGTGCCGGTAGTCAGGGTCTGGGTAAACATGGCCAGCAAGATCGCCAGAAAGACGAACCGCATATCCATTACGATGCTTTTCATGCTTTCTCTCCTTTGGCAGTCAGGGCATAGATTTTTTCAGCGAGCGGCAGACCCAGATAGGTGAGGGAGAGGGCGCCGAGGGCAGACGAGAGCAGGTTCGAGGCAGCCGCGATACTCAGGACCTGCTGGGCCAGCGCTTCATCGAGACCGTTGATCAGGGCACCGGAGGCAGCACTCAGCATGGAGCCTGAGCCCACGCCGGAACCGGCGGCCAGCGCCAGCGGATGCAGGCCGGTGAGCGGGGCGATACTGCCCAGCACGCTGAACCAGAGGGTGCCGATGACGGAGCCGCACAGGTAGATGGCCAGCACGCCGATGTACTCCTGGGAGCCGGTGCCGAACTTGCCCTGAATGACCGCGACGGATGGCTCACGACTGATGGAGGAGCAGGCCCCGATGGCGCGACGGCCAAAGCCGAACTTCACCGCCAGTGGAATAGCGATCAGGATCGGCAGCAGGTTGCCAATCTCCTGCAGGAACAGCGGTACGCCGACGCTCAGGATCATCTTCAGGTTGGGGATGATCATCCCCGCGTACTGGGTACCCAGGATCAGCAGGCTGAAGCCCACCATCTTGCCGCAGAAGCCCTCTTCTTTTTCGGTGAAGAGCTGCTTCCAACCGGGGATGCGATCCTTGACCGGCTTGGCGGAGACAATCATGCCGATGATGACGGCAAAGAGCATCGGCAGGATCGGAATGATGGCGATGCCTATCTTGATCTCCTGCTTGCCTATCAGGTACTGGGCCACAAAGATCAGCATGGAGGTTGCCAATATGCTGACCATGACCGTCTTGAGGGTGCTGGTTTGCTGCATGGTGTGTTCTCTTGTTATTCGTGAGTGTTCCACTTAAGTGCCATCGCCAACTTGACGGGCTGGCGGATGATGGGGGCATGATAGGGAGGGTTGCGGGGGAGGAATGTGACCTCCATCAAGCTGGCCATATGGCATTTTTTCATGGGGTATGCCCTTTAACCCTGTGGATACCAAGGGTTAAATGCCGTTAACAGAACGTCAGCATTAGCAGGCGTTGAAGGGCGAGGACGGCGGCAGAAGGAGTCAAAGGAGGAATGGTGGGGATGGATGGCACCGCCCCTCGGGGCGGTACTTCTCATCAGGCCGGTGCTTTTAGCTTGGCACTGCGCAGCAGCAGGGGGAGCTGGTAGAGCACCAGGGCGCCGAGCACCAGTCCCGCACCGGCCAGTTTGGCGCCGCCGAGGGGTTCGTTATATACAAGGGTGCTCAGCATCAGGGTCCAGACCGGTTCCAGCAGCATCATCAGGGCGGCGTGGGCGGTCGTCATCTTGCTCAATGCGTGGGTAAGCAGCCAGTAGCGCAGGGTGGTGGCAATGAGCACGCTCGCTGCAAACCAGCACCAGATGCTGTGGCTGACCCCGGTCTCGGGCCACTGTTCGGTCAGCAGGGAGAGCAGGGTGCCGAGCAGGCCGGTCATCGCCAGCTGGATGCAGGTAAGCCAGGTGGGGGGAATGGATTGGGCAAAGTGGCGGTGGACGGCGAGCTGGATACCCAACGACGTCGCGGCAGCGAGAAACCAGAACAGCGAGAGCGAGACGCCCCAGTGGGTACTGCTGGAGAGTAACAGCAGACCTGCGATGGCGATGGGCAGGGTGAGCCAGTAGTGGCGACCGGGTTTGCTCTTGAAGGCGGCCCAGGCTGCCAGCGGCGCCATCAGGGTGGCGACACTCATGATAAAGGCGCCGCTGCCGAGCGCATCGCTCTGGCTGATGGCGGTGACCCACAGCAACAGGCTGGTGCCAAGCAGAGTGCCGCAACCAGCGGCACGCAGCAGTTGGGCGCGGGTTGGCGGCGGTTCGCGTAACCAGGCTAGCGGCAGCAGCAATAAGGCAGCCAGCAGGAAGCGGCTGCCGATAAAGGCGGCGGGGGGCAGTTCGTGGATCGCCTCTTTGGAGAATATCCAGCCAGCGGCGGCCAGCAGGGTGACCAGTACCATCAGCAGCAGGGGTGTGCGGTTCATTGGGGGCATAGTAGTGAAATGGAGGGGAGAGCATAAAGGAAAGGCGCCAAGTATTGCTACCGGGCGCCTTTCATATCAATGGCTGACAGCCAACAATCAGTTCATGCCGTAACGCTTGAGCTTCTTGCGCAGAGTGCCACGGTTGATCCCCATCATCACGGCAGCGCGAGTCTGGTTACCACGGGTGTACTGCATGATCACGTCCAGCATCGGCGCTTCAACTTCGGAGAGAACCATATCGTACAGTTCAATCACTTCCTGACCGTTCAACTGGGCCAGGTAGTTACGCAGGGCCTGTTGCACAGAGTCACGCAGGGGGCGCTGGGTTGGCTCGGCAGCGTGATTGTGAGTAGTTGTTACCAATGCATCAGAAGTCAGGGTTTGTTCGAACATATTCGGTCGGCTCTTTAGTTATCTTGTTAACCTAATCCATCGAAATACGCTTCGAGTGCCTCGAGTTGTGCGTCTGCACAATCCAGGGCATTGAAGTGCTTGCGGAATTCTCGGCCCGTCTCTTCTTCATCCAGATACCAGCCCACGTGTTTACGGGCAATGCGCGCTCCCAGATATGCACCATAAAACTGGTGCAGGTTGGTTACATGCTCGTTCATCAGGGTGCGAACCTCTTCCCTTTCGGGAGGCGGCAGCTTGGTGCCCGTCTCAAGAAAATGACGGATTTCCCGGAAAATCCAGGGTCGTCCTTGCGCTGCGCGGCCGATCATCACGGCGTCGACACCGGTATAGTCGAGGACATACCGGGCTTTCTCCGGGCTGTCTATGTCGCCATTGGCGACAACAGGAATCGATACGGCCTGCTTAATCGCCCTGATTGTGTCGTACTCCGCTTCACCCCGATAAAGGCAGGCACGGGTACGACCATGCACGGCGAGGGCCGCGATACCACAATCTTCGGCGATTCGGGCGATCTCCACGCCATTGCGGTTATCCGGATCCCATCCTGTGCGGATCTTCAAGGTGACAGGGACCTCTACTGCATCCACCACGGCCCGGCAAATTGCTTTGACCTGATCGGGTACACGCAGCAGGGCTGAGCCTGCCAGCTTCTTATTCACTTTTTTTGCCGGACACCCCATGTTGATGTCGACGATCTGTGCGCCCTGCTCCACGTTGTAGCGGGCAGCAAACGCCATCATCTCGGGGTCGGCCCCGGCAATCTGGACCGATCGCAAACCGCCTTCTGCAGAGTGATCCATCCTCATCCTGGTTTTCTGGGTATCCCAGACATCCGGGTTGGCCAGCAGCATCTCGGAAACGGCCATGCCAGCCCCCAATCGCAAACAAAGTTCACGAAACGGTCGGTCTGTTACACCGGCCATGGGAGCCACAATCAAGGGTGTTTCAAGCGTGTGGGGACCTATCTGCATTCCACGGTTACCATCGGCTTAGGGCGGCGTATATTACGCATTTTTTAGGCAGGAGAAAAGGTTAGTATTTGAGCGTCAGCCATTTTTTTCTGAAAAAAACGTCGCGCCAAGGCTTGCAAATTCAGGAGTTATTGAAAAACGGCCAGATTGCACATGCGGGATGGCTGTACTAGCTATGTCGGTTGTCTGCATAATTGACAGTCCACTTGTGGGCCTGCTTTGCGTTATGATAGCCGGCTAAAGTCGAGCAAATGCTCCAAACATTTATGTAACATGTGCGCGTATGCAACAAAAGCGGATTGGGGAACTATGACGTCAAGGTTCATTAAATCACTCTGGCCGTGTCTGATGGGGGCCGTGCTGGGATCGGCGCAGGCACAGACCATCAGCTTCGGCGAAGCCTGGACCCGGGTCATCCAGCAGGATGAAGGGTTGGCCGCCGAGCAGGCAGGGGTGGACCGGGCCAAGCAACTGCGCGAGGCCGCCAAGGATATGTATCTGCCCAAGGTGGATTTGGGGGCCAGCTATACCCGCCTCGATCAGGCGGTGGAGCTGGACATGATGGATCTCAACCCCATTGCCAGCCATCCGGAGTTGGGTCAGGTGCTGGCGCCACTCATGCAGAAGTTCCACCTCAGTCCGGATGATTTCGTCACCCCGCTGACCAAGCAGAATGTGGTGACCAGCTCGGTCAAAATGCTCTGGCCGCTCTTTACCGGTGGTCGTATCGATGCGGCGCAGGATATCCGCCAGGCGCAGGTGAGCGAGGCGCAGCAGTTGCTGGTGCTCAAGCAGCAAGCCACCTTTGAAAGCCTCTCCCAGACCTATTTCGGGGTGGTGCTGGCCGCTCAAGTGGTGATGACCAAGCAGGAGATCGAGGACGGGTTGGCCCACCATCTGGATCATGCCAAAAAGCTCGAGGCTCAGGGCCAGATCGCCAAGGTGGAGCGGCTCTCGGCTCAATCGGCTTATGACCGGGCCCGTATCGATACCCAGAAGTCACGTCGTGGTCTCGAGATCGCCGAGTTGGCCCTCGGCCATATGCTCAAATTGCCGAGTGCGGAGCCGGGCAGTGGCCTGTTCGTCAATAAAGAGTTGCCCGGACTCGATGGGCTGGTAAGTCAGACGTTGGAGGTGCACCCCGGTCTCAAGCTGCTCAGCGCCAAGCAAGAGCAAGCCAAGGGGGTGATCCGGATGGAGAAGGGCAAATATGCCCCCGAAGTGTTCATGTTCGGCAACTACAACCTCTATGAAGATGATTCGCTGGCTTCCAAGACTGCTCCGGACTGGCTGGTGGGGGTGGGCGTCAGCATGCCGCTGATCAGCCGCGATGGCCGCTCCGAGACGGTACAGGCGGCCAAGAGCGCCGAATTGCAGGTCAATCTGCTGCAAGCCAAGACCCGTCAGGATCTGGAGTTGCTGGTAGAGAAGACCTGGCGCGAAGCGGCACAAGGGCTGGAGGAGTATCAGTCACTCTCGTCTACCCAGGCGCTGGCAGAGGAGAACGTGCTGCTGCGGGATAAAGCCTTCGGGCAGGGGCTTTCTACCTCCCTTGATGTGGTGGATGCCCGTAACCAGCTGGCGGGGGTCAAGACCCAGCGCGCGGCGGCGGCTTATCAATATGTGGTGTCGCTGGCCCGTCTGCTGGCCCTCTCCGGCCAGATGAACAGTTTCAATCAATATCAGCATGGTCAGGTGATCGAGGTGAACTCGTGATCGCCGCCCTGTCTGTTTCTTTTTTCATGTCTGTTTCGACCGTCAAGGGTCGCCAGTTTGTCGAGGTGAAGTGATGAGCCATCCCCCCATCAAAAAGAAGATGAGCCAGGGTAAACCGCTGTTGTTGCCATTGGCGCTGGTGATCCTGGTGGTGTGGCTGGGCTGGCGTTTCTGGCTGGCCTATCAGCCTGAGCCGGTGCATCTGCAAGGGCAGATCGAAGCGCAGCAATATTCGGTCTCCTCCAAGGTGCCGGGGCGTATTGACGAGGTGCTGGTGAAAAAGGGCGATCAGCTGAGTAAGGACCAGCTGGTCTTTACCCTGGCCAGTCCGGAAATCGAGGCCAAGCTGAGCCAGGCCAAAGCCGGTGAAGCGGCCGCTGGCGCCATGGCACAAGAGGCTGAAAAAGGGGCGCGTTCCCAGCAGATTGCGGCTGCCAAGGATCAGTGGCAGAAGGCCAAGGCTGCCGCCCAGCTGCGTGGCAAGACCTATGAACGGATCGCCAGCCTGCATCGCGATGGCGTGATGCCGCTGCAAAAGCGTGATGAGGCCTGGACTGCCTGGCAAGCCGCCAAGTACAGCGAAGGGATGGCGTGGCAGCAATATCAGATGGCGCTGGAAGGGGCGCGGGAAGAGACCAAGGTCGCCGCCCGTGAGAAAGCCAATATGGCGGCAGGCTCGGTGGCCGAGGTGGAGGCTTATCTGGCCGATACCCGCATCAATAGTCCCCATGGCGGCGAAGTGAGCCAGGTGCTGCTGCGCAGCGGTGAGTTGGCGCCACAAGGTTTTCCGGTGGTGACCCTGCTTGACATGAACGATGCCTGGGCCCAGTTCCATATTCGCGAAGATCTGTTGCCGCGTTTCACCGTTGATACCGAGTTTGATGCCCGCATCCCGGGCCTTGGCGACCAGATGGTGCGCTTCAAGGTGACCCATGTGGCCGTGATGGGGGATTTCGCGACCTGGCGTGCCACTGATACCCGTCAGGGCTTTGACATGAAGAGCTTTCAGGTGGAGGCCCGCCTGCTGCAACCGGTTGACGGGTTGCGGGTTGGCATGAGTGTGCTGGTCGAACTCTGATGGGACGTGAATTTCGGCTGCTGTGGCAGGACCCGTTCAGCCGCGCCCTGATGAGCTGGGTGCCGCTGCTGCTGATGGGGATCCTCTGCTGGATCTTCTCGGCAGGGCTGGCCCGCGACCTCAAAGTGGGGCTGGTGGATCTGGATCGAAGCGTGCTGTCGCGCCAGCTCGCCTTCTCGCTGGATGGCTCGGCCGGGCTCAAGGTGGCCAACCAGTTTGACTCCATCGATGCGGGGGCGCACGCCCTGCGCGGCGGCGACATCTATGCACTGGTGGTGATCCCCAACCATCTGGAGCGGGATGCCCGTCAGGGCACCCAGCCGCAGGTGACGGTATTCAACAACGGCCAGTTTATCCTGATCGCCAAGCTGGTCAGCTCGGCGCTGGCACAGGTGGTGGGAACCCTCAACGGTCAGGTGGGGGTGCTGGAGGCGATGGCCGACGGCAAAGCATTGCCCGGTGCGCTCGGGCAGTCGGTGCCCATCAGCAGTCAGATAACGGCGCTTTACAACCTCAACTCCAGCTATGCCCAGTTTCTGCTGAGTGCCATTCTGCCCGCGGTGTGGCAGATCCTGGTGGTGCTGTTTGGCCTCAATGCGCTGGCCCGCACCGACCGGCTGGGACTGGACTGGACCACCCGCGGTGTCTGGTTCGGCCTGTGGCGCACCCTGTTGCCCCATGTGCTGATTGGCTGGGGCTGGGGGGTGGCCTGGACGCTGCTGCTGTTCAAGGGCTTCTCCTATCCCATGCACGGTAGCTGGTTGGTGCTGACGGTGGGGCTGGGGCTGGCCTCGGCCGCCTGCGTCACCATGGGTGCCTTTTTCTACGGCATCATTCGGGATCCGGCGCGCGCCCTGTCGTTGGCGGGGGCTTACACTGCGCCCGGTTTCGCTTTCATGGGGGTCACCTTTCCGGTGAGCGCCATGGGGGATTTTGCCCAGTTCTGGCGCAGCCTGTTGCCGGTTTCCCATTATGTTGAACTGCAGATTGGCCAGAGCAACTACGGCTTGCCCCTCGCATCCGCCCTGCCGCAACTGGGGGCGTTATTGCTGTTCCTGCTCCCCCTGCTGCTGGTGGTGCGCCGTTATAAACAGCAGGCAGAACTGGCCCGTCAATCAGCCGTAGTGCCAGTGGCAGAGAAGGAGCCGCAGTGATGCTTGGATTTGTTGATCTGTTGCGTTTAGAGCTGCGGACCCTGCTGGCGGATCGCGCCATCATGCTGACCCTGTTTGGCGGTGTGTTTTTCTACTCGTTCCTCTATCCCCAGCCCTATCTGCATCAGTTGCCGCGGGAAGAGGCGGTGGTGGTGGTCAACGAGGATGGCAGCCAGTTGTCCCGTCAGCTGGAATTTATGGCCGATGCCACGCCGCAGGTGAAGCTGGTGGCGCGAGCCCATTCGCTGGCCGAAGCGCGCCAGCTGATGATGGCCGGGGAGGCTAGCGGGATCCTGCACATTCCCAACCACTTCTATCGGGATCTGATGCAGGGCAAGAGCGTCACCCTGAGCTATGCCGGTGATGCCTCCTACTTTCTGGTCTACGGCACTATTGCCGAAGGACTGGCGCAGGCCGGTGGCACCTTGGCGGCACAGGTGAAGGTGGCGCGCTTGCTGAGTCATGGCCAGGCGCTGCCGCAAGCAACCATGGGTTGGAATGCGGTGGCCCTCAATGTGGTGCCGGTGTTCAATCCCACCATGGGTTACGTGAACTACGTGGTGCCGGCGGTGTTCGTGCTGATCCTGCATCAGGTGTTGCTGATGGGGGCGGGGATCCTGGGGTCGACCCAGAACCAGCGCAGTGGCCGCGGCGAGCACGGTTACTGGCAAAGCGCGCCGGTACTGCCGCTGCTGCTGGCCAGAACCCTGGTGCTGGCGGGGCTGTTCCTGCTGCCGGTGAGCTACTTCCTCGGTTTCTGCTTCGATCACTACAACATCGCCCGCCATGCTGACCCACTGGAGTTGTGGCTATTCGCCCTGCCGTTCCTGCTGGCGACCTGCTGGTTCGGGATTGTACTGGGGGCGATCTTTACCCGGCGGGATCTGCCAACCCAGGTGGTACTGCTCTCCTCCCTGCCGCTGGTCTTTCTGGCGGGCTTTATCTGGCCGCTGGAGCTGATCCCGGCGCCCCTCAACTGGCTGGCTCAGTGGGTGCCCACTATCCCGGCCATCGAGGGTTTTCTGCGCCTCAACCAGATGGGCGCGGGCTTTGAGCAGGTGGCACGCTACTGGTGGCAGCTGTGGGGACTGGCGCTGCTCTACGGCGTGCTGGCCTGCCTGCTGCTGCGCTGGCGGCAGCGGTCGCTGCCGGTGGCCAGCCAGCAGGTCATTCCGGTGGAAACGACCGCCGGTTAAGCGCCATGGTGCAAGCGCGCGTGACATGGCGTGTGCAATAAAACGAGAAACGGTCAGCCGAAAGGCTGACCGTTTTGTTATGCGCTGGATCGGTGAAGGTGATGGAGATGGAGCAGGTTTAGCCGTGCTGGAGCTCGGGGTCGGCGATGGCGTAGATCTGCCCCACCGCCGTCTGATCCGCCAGCAGACGCAGGCCTTGGGCGGCCACATCGGCGCGGCGCACCAGTCCGTGTACCTCCTTGCCCTGACTCAGCTCGGCGCGGCCGGTGGCGTCGCCATCCTGCAGGCCCGCCGGGCGCAGAATGGTCCAGGCGAGGGGGCTGGTCTGCAGCCAGCTCTCCGCCAGACTCTTGAGGCGCACCTCGTGGCCGAAGGCGGCGCGGGCCCGCTGTGGCAGATATTGCCAGCTGTCGCCGCAGCCAAGGGAGGTGACCAGCAGCAGTCGCTTGAGGCCAGCCTGCTCCATGGCATCGATCACATGTCGGTTGCCCTGATAGTCCACCGGCGCTGCCTGACGGAAGCTGCCGAGGGTGGAGACGACGCAGGCATCTTGCCCTGCCGCAATGCAGGCCTGCTGCACCGCAGCCGGATCCAGCGCATCCCCTTCGATCACCAGGGCTCCCAGCGCGCGCAGTTCGGCGGCCATCTCGGGGCTGCGTACCAGCGCGACTACCCGGTGACCCGCACTCAGGGCGTGGTGGGTAAAGGCGCGGCCCAGCCCGCGGCTGGCTCCGAAAATCAGTGTGGTTGGCATAGATGGGCTCCCTTGGCAAAAGGGACTAGCCTAGTGGCTTGTTCGCCTGCTGTAAATGAGAGTTGTTTCTATTTGTGAGCTAGCAGGGAGGAGAGGGTGCGAGCCGCCAGCGACTCGCACCCACTGAGAGGGGATCAGCCGTTGTAGTTGCCGATGCTGGGGCGACGGCTGGGGCCGCTCAGGTGGATATCCACCGGATTGAACGCCTTGATCGCTTCATAGCTGAAATCACCGATCGCCAGATGCAGGCTCTGGGGCGTGTGGTTGGTGATAATGATGACGCTCTTTGACAGGTTGCGACGGCGGCGCAGCAGGTGGCCGAGGAAGCTGGACTGGCTCTCCGCCATCTTGGCACGGTTGGCCGATACCTCGTCGATGATCAGCAGATCCACCTCTTCCAGCGCTCGGCGATACTGGTTGCGCTCATCCTGATCGGGGATCACGTTGAAGAACAGCCGATCGACGATGGAGGCCCACTGCTGGAAGATCACCGATTTCTGGTGAAGAGCGATCAGCTCGTGCGCCACGGCACCCGCCAGGGTCGACTTGCCGGTGCCATAGTCGCCGTAGATCAGCATGCAGCCGCCGCCGCTCTTCTCCCAGTGCTCGAAACCGCTGATAAAGTAACGGGCGGTTTCGACGGGATATTGTAGCGCGGGATCGTTGGCATCCATCTTGGCAAACACCCAGTCAGGGTTAAGGTCAGCCTGGGCAATCAGCTTCTGGATCCGCTCCTGACGGGCTGCCTTCTGCAGCTCGCGCACCTCGGCGTTGGCCTTGGCGTCGTACTCCTTGCGCAGGGTCTCGTAATCATATTGGCCGCCGCCGGTCTCGGCCTGCAGGCGACGAATGCGCTCCAGCAGACCGCCAACGTGCTGGCTCAGCTCGGGATCGTGAATGCGATGATCCTGCTTGGCCTTGGCGATTCTCTTGCGCTTGGCTTCGATCTCTTCCAGCTCCTGGCGCAGGGGATCTTGCGGGTCAGTCATGGAATGCTCCTTCTGCTCGGTCAGGGATGGGTAGACAGGGGGTTGATTTTGCCTGCAGGCAGGGGCCGCTATCAATCATTATCCGGCTCCTGTTGCGGCGCTTGTTCCTGCGTTTGCTGTTGGGCCAGCCGCTTGGCCTCTTCGATCATCTGCTGGGCCCGTTTGCTCGGGCCAGCCTCGGCAGGGGCCGGCGTCACCTGCTGGTAACCCTGCTCCTCCATCGGCTTGCGGCGGGTATAGCGGCGGGTCTTGAGGGCGCGAATGAATTTGAGCATCCATTGATGCTGGGAGTCGAACACCTCGGGGCGCCCTAACCAGTAGGCGATAAACTCCCCCAGATCCTCTTCGTTGTAGCTGGCATCGATCACCCCGCACAGGCGGGCGAGGGCGGGCAGCTCCTCATCCGGTCGCCACTGCAGGTGCATCTGGAAGGGGCGCTCCGGCAGCGGACTGCGCTGTTTCTGGACCAGTAGTGGCAGCAGAAATGGGCACTGATGGTAGTGCTCACTCTCTGCCTGTGCTTCGACCTGCAACAGCCCGGCCTCCATCAGTTCGTCGAACAGTTCGGTCAGCTGGCGGGCATTGACCTGAAACGAGAAACCGCTGGGATCGCCCGGGTCGACCACTGCCAATGCGCGGCCAAGCTCGGGGTAGTTGAGCCGGGCCAGCTGATTTTCCAGCACCAGTCTGCGCAGTTGCAGGGTATAGAGACTGCGCGCCGGATGGGACAATCTGGGGTGGGCAAGGGCGCTGTATTCGGCTGGGGTCATGGTGTTCTTTGTGATCCTACGTGGGGGCATTATCCCTTAAGGCGCCCACTTGCACAATTCAGATGGCGGTCGCAGCCGACGACTCCCCGAGCGAAGATATTGGCACGGTTGGATGGGGCTCTCTTGAAGCCACCTCGCGATCGAGGTCTATTTTTGACGCAGGGTTTCCGCGCTGAGCGCACTTTTGAGCTAGTCTTTATACCTGAATAACCAATTGACTAATAAGGTTTTTATCAAGATGCCAAAAGCCGGGCTACGGATCCTGGTGGTGGAGGACGAGGCCGTTTTTCGCCACTCGTTAGTGAGTTACCTCGCACGGGACGGGGCCACAGTGTTTCAGGCCGAAGATGGCATTGAAGGGCTATCGGCGGCGGCGCTCTACCATCCCGACGTGGTGCTGTGCGATCTCAATATGCCCAATATGGATGGCCATGAGGTGATAGCCTGTCTCGCTGCTCGCTATCCCCATATTCCGGTCATTGTCATTTCTGCCCAGAGCACCATGGAGGCGGTCGCCAGCGCCCTGCGCGCCGGTGCCCGGGACTATCTGCTCAAGCCGCTTGAGAATTTCGCGCTGGTCGAGCGCAGTATCGAGCAATCCCTTAACGGCAGCGCCAACCGGGCGCAGCAATTGGAGCTGATGGATCACATCGACTACTTCAGTGCCCATGACAAGGCGGCCAGCCGCTTGCTGGCGGGGCTGAAACCGCCAGGTTTGCAGGAGTGGGGCCCCTGGCAGGTCACGTTCAAGGGGTTGGGGCAGCTGTTTATTCCCGATACTTTCAAGGTGGAGGACAAGCTGCTGGTGCTGGTGATGGAGCTGCCCATCATGGGCACGGATGCGGCATTTTGCGGGGCGCTGGTGCGATCCCTGATGAACGTGTCCTACCGCCAGTTTCAGCAACACGAGAGTCGTCTGCTAAGCCAGCCACACCGGTTACTCGACTACCTCAACCATCAGCTGATGGAGTCCGGCCTGCGTCACTCCTTTGCCATGGCGGCGCTGCTATTTGATCAGCACGATGGGCTGGTGTTCGCCAATGCCGGGCTCACCTCTCCCCATTGGTTGATGCGCTCCGGCGGCTTGCCCCTTGGCTTGATGCGCAGTTGCCACTACGCCCTGCACAAGCGCAGCTGGCATGAACCCTTTGCTCTGCAGTTTCGTAGCGACAGCGGTGGATCGCTGGATGTGCAGGTACGCCATCACTGATGCCACCTGACCACAGGCTAAAACAAACAGGGCGCCCGATGGGCGCCCTGTTTGTTATTTACAATCCTGACCGTTTAGACGGCGGCGGACTGCAGTTTCTTGTCTTGAGCTTGCGGCTCTTTGGCCGGGCCTTCGGCACCGTGCATCCAGTAGACCAGACGGTTAGCCATGGTCAGCAGGATCAGGGCGCTCAGTACCGCAGCCAGGGCGATGCCACCGAAGATGGCGATCGGACCCGCTTCACCAACGAAGGAGCCGATAAAGCCGGCTGCATAGTTGGCCAGAGCAACGAAGCCGAACCAGGCACCCATCATCAGGGAGGCCAGACGCAGCGGAGCCAGCTTGGTCACCATAGACAGACCGATCGGGGAGAGGCAGAGCTCGCCCAGGGTGTGGAACAGATAAGCACCTACCAGCCAGAACATGGAGGTCTTGACTGCTTGATCGCCACCTTGCTGCAGCACAGCGCCGATCATGAACAGGAAGCCGACAGCCAGGAACAGCAGACCCATGGCAAACTTGACCGGAGAGTTCGGCTCTTTCTTGCCGAGCTTGATCCAGATGGCTGCCACGATCGGGGCCAAGGTGATGATAAAGAACGGGTTCAGGGACTGGAACCAGGCGGTTGGCACTTCGAAGTTACCGATCATCCGGTCGGTATACTCCTGGGTGTAGAGGTTCATCAGACCACCGGCCTGCTCGAAACCAGCCCAGAAGATGATGGTAAACAGGCCCAGAACCAGAATAACCTTGATGCGATCCACTTCCTGCTTGGTCAGTGGGGCTTTCTGCTCATGGGTGCGCAGGGCTGCAGCACGCTGGGCTGCGGTGACGCGACCGATGTTGCCGAGGAAACGCTGGGCCATGGTGGCCTGGATCACCAGAGAGAGCAGCATACCGATACCGGCGCCGACGAAGGCCGCTTGCCAGCCGTAGGCAGTGGCGGCAGCACCACAGATCACGCCTGCCAGCAGGGAACCCAGGTTGATGCCCATGTAGAAGATGGTGAAGGCACCATCACGGCGGTGATCGCCCTCTTCATAGAGGTCACCCACCATGGTGGAGATGTTCGGCTTGAACAGGCCATTACCCACGATTAGCAGCGCGAGGCCAGCGTAGAACATGGTGTTGACCATATCCGGGAACATGGCATGGGGCAGTGCCAGAGTGAATTGACCCGCCGCCATCAGCACGGCACCGATCAGGATGGCGCGACGTTGACCCAGGAAGGTGTCAGCCAGCCAGCCGCCAATCAGCGGAGTGATATAAACCAGACCGGTATAGATACCGTAGAGTTTGAGGGCATCTGCCTGACTCCAGCCCAGACCGCCGTTGGCAGTCAGGTCGGTCAGATAGAGCACCAGCACGGCACGCATGCCGTAATAGGAGAATCTCTCCCACAGTTCGGTACTAAAGAGCAAAAAAAGCCCTTTAGGGTGACCTAAAAAGGTCCCTTTTGACGGGTTATTCATTGGAACTTCCACCTGTGTCTTATATTTTTTTGAGTTTTTTATGCAAGGGCGAGAAACACGCCTCAATCCTTATAGAACATGTGTGAATAAATTACAACATTATGATTTGCTGAGAATTTATTTGTCATAGATTGATAAGATGTTGCATAAATGAAAAAAGAGCATCGAATGATGCCCCTTGAATACCTCTATAAAAAACAGATTTTTCAGCTATTACAACTGTTTGACGAACTGCTTCAGCCAATCGGTAAATTCACCATTCAGTTCAGCATGGCGTACCGCATACTGCACATTGGCTTTCATATAGCCGAGCTTGCTGCCGCAATCGTGGCTCTTGCCTTTCATGAAGTAGGCGTTGACCTGCTCTTGCTCCATCAACATGGCGATGGCGTCAGTTAACTGGATCTCGTCGCCAGCACCGGCCGGGGTTTTCTCCAGCAGTGGCCAGATATTGGAAGAGAGCACATAGCGGCCCACGACCGCCAGATTGGAAGGGGCTTCGTCCCGGGGCGGCTTCTCGACAATGGCTTGCATCGGCAGTGACATACCCTCGCTCAGGGCTTCACCTCTGATGTCGGCAATGCCGTACTTGTCCACTTCGCTCGCGGGCACCGCTTCCACCATGATCTGGCTGATCTGGTTCTCTTCGAACATATGTACCATCTCGGCCAGATTGTCCTGCTTGAGGTTGCTGGCAACCTCGTCGATCAGTACATCCGGCAGCAGCACGGCGAAGGGGTTGTCACCGATCAGTGGACGGGCGCACAGCACCGCGTGGCCTAGGCCTTTGGCCTCGCCCTGGCGGACGTGCATGATGGTGACGTCTTTCGGGCAGATCTGTTGCACCTCTTCCAGCAGCTGGCGCTTGACCCGCTTCTCGAGGGTCGCTTCCAGCTCGAAGCTCTTGTCGAAGTGGTTTTCGATGGAGTTCTTGCTTGAGTGGGTGACCAGAATGATCTCCTTGATCCCGGCCGCGATCGCTTCGCGCACCACATACTGGATCAGCGGTTTGTCGACTACCGGCAGCATCTCTTTCGGGATGGCTTTGGTGGCTGGCAACATGCGGGTACCCAGACCGGCTACCGGGAGCACGGCCTTGCGAACGATCAGAGGAGTCTTTTTCATGGAAAACTATCCAGAGAGATGAAAGTGCGGCCATGATACTCCAAGAAAAATGGGGCAGCCACCGGCTGCCCCATTTGCAACTGTTCCAGTCGACATTATTTGACGACAATCATCTCCCTGTTTGCATCTAGCGTGGCCGGACCTATGCCATTGACATCTGCCAGCTGATCGACCGAGGTGAATTTTCCCTGTTTATCACGGTAATCGATGATGGCTTGTGCCTTTTTGTCACCAATGCCTTTGAGGCTGGTGAGTTCGGCAAGGGTGGCCGTATTGATATTCAGTTTGCCGTCCTCCTTGGCGGCAGCGGTTGTGGTGGTCTGCTTGGGCGCAGTTTTCTCCGCTGCCAGCACGGGTTGGCTGAACAGGGGCAAGCAGGCCAGCAGCATGACTGCAGAGAGCTTCTTCATCAGCATTTCCATTCCTCCATGATGTTGGATTTTGCCGAGTGGGCACATTGAGAAATAGCGTATCGAACGGGTCTTTTTTACTGCAATTTCTGACAGGTCAGATCGCCATGCCGATGGTGGAAGATTTGCTATAAGCGCTCCGGTATGAATGCCCTCATACGTTCAACCTTATGATCTTGAATGTATTTAATATGCATCTTTAATGTGGCGAGCACGCTTCCCCGAGATGCTTTGCTCAAGTCGTTGCTGGTGCGCCGGATGAGATTATTCTGCGCAACATTGCGCTGATGGCATGTTTCGCTGGTGTTTAAGGGATCATTAATAAAAAAGGCTGCTCACCAACGGTGAGCAGCCTTCGAGATCGGTTTTTTCAGGTAACGGGCTGATTACTCAGCCTGGGCAGCCTGAATACCGGTCAGGGCGATGGTGTAGACGATGTCGTCAACCAGTGCGCCACGGGAGAGGTCGTTGACCGGCTTGCGCATGCCTTGCAGCATCGGGCCGATGGAGACCAGGTCAGCAGAGCGCTGTACCGCCTTGTAGGTGGTGTTACCGGTGTTCAAGTCAGGGAACACAAACACGGTCGCTTTACCAGCAACCGGTGAGTTCGGCGCCTTGGACTTGGCCACGTTCTCCATGATGGCCGCGTCGTACTGCAGCGGGCCGTCGATGATGAGGTCCGGGCGCTTGGCTTTGGCCAGCTCGGTCGCGGCACGCACTTTCTCTACATCAGCACCGGCGCCAGAGGTACCGGTAGAGTAGGAGATCATGGCTACGCGCGGCTCGATGCCGAAGGCGGCAGCGGAGTCAGCAGACTGGATGGCGATCTCGGCCAACTGCTCGGCAGTCGGATCCGGGTTGATCGCGCAGTCACCGTAGACCAGCACCTGGTCAGGCAGCAGCATGAAGAAGATGGAGGAGATCAGTGAGGCGCCCGGAGCGGTCTTGATGATCTGCATCGGCGGACGGATGGTGTTGGCAGTGGTGTGCACCGCGCCAGAAACCAGGCCGTCAACTTCGTTGCGCTCCAGCATCATGGTACCCAGTACCACGTTGTCTTCCAGCTGTTCGCGGGCAACCACTTCGGTCATGCCCTTGCTCTTGCGCAGCTCGACCAGACGCGGCACATAGCGCTCGCGCACCATGGCCGGATCGATGATCTCGACACTGCTGCTCAGCACCACGCCTTGCTGTTCGGCAACGCGACGGATCTCTTCCGGGTTGCCCAGCAGCACCGGACGGGCGATGCCACGTTCAGCACAGATGGCGGCAGCCTTGATGGTACGTGGCTCTTCACCTTCCGGCAGCACAACGCGCTTGTTGGCCTGACGGGCCAGCTCGGTCAGTTGATAACGGAATGCCGGCGGGCTCAGACGACGGGAGCGGGTAGAGCTGACAGTCAGCGACTCGATCCAGTGCTTGTCGATGTGGCCAGCCACATAATCCTGCACCAGCTCGATACGCTCGCGGTCATCTTCCGGAATATCGACGTTGAAGTTCTGCAGGCTGACCGCGGTTTGCCAGGTGTTGGTGCCGGTGATCATGATCGGCAGGCCGGTGGCCATGGCCTGTTGGCACAGGGCCATCACTTGCGGTTCCGGATGGTAGTTACCGGTCAGCAGCAGGGCACCCAGCTTGACGCCGTTCATGGCGGAGAGGCAGGCAGAGACGATGACATCAGAGCGGTCGCCAGAGGTCACCAGCAGGCTACCCGGACGGAAGTGCTCAACCATGTTGTGGATGGAGCGGGCACAGAAGGTCACGGTCTGCAGACGACGGCTGTCCAGTTCACCCTTGTGCAGGATCTTGGCCGCCAGATGCTTGGCGAGATCCTTGGCACGGGGGGCGATCAGCTGGGTGTTCCAGGGGATGCAACCCAGAATGCGCAGCGGGCTCTTGCCAAATACCTGCAGCACTTCCAGGTTGTGGGCAGCTTCAGACATGTGGTGATGGGCTTCGAACATCTCGGTCAGATCAGGGCGGGTAACGCCATGCTCGTCAACCGGGGCGCCGACTTTGTTGATGACGCAACCGACGATACGGGGGTTGTTGACACCACCGAAGTTGGAGCAGGCCAGCTCGATACGCTCTTTCAGCTTCTGGCTGGAGTCATGGCCCGGGTGGGTCACGAATACCATGTCAGCGTCCAGCGCCTTGGCAACGTCGTAGTTCAGCTTGTTGGCAAAGGGCTGCTTGTCGGTCGGCACCATACCTTCGACAACCAGCACTTCGGCACCACTGGATTTTACGTGCTCTTCGAAGCGAGCAACTATCTCTTCCAGCAGGATATCGGTATTGCTGGAGCTGATCATGTTCTCGGCATAGGAGAGAGTGAACGGCTCGGGCGGGTTGATGTTGGCAGCTGCACGGATAACGGCGGTGGAGCGCTCGGTACCGGTTTCACCCGGACGCGGCTGAGCGACCGGTTTGAAGAAGCTGACATTGACACCGTGACGTTCCATAGCGCGAACCACGCCAAGACTCACGGAAGTTACGCCGACACCAGTGCCGACCGGGATAAGCATAATAGTGCGTGCCACTTTATACCCCTTGTTCATTTTTTGGGATCAGGAAAAGGCCGCCCTGGGGCGGCCTCGAGTTACTGCATCAATTAAGCGCCAATCAGTTCCAGCGCATCGTGGGCAATGACCCACTCTTCATTGGTCGGGATAACCAGGGCCTTGGTGGAACCAGCCTTGGTGATCTCGCCACCCTTGCCGAAGCGGGCAGCCAGGTTGGCGTCGTGATCAACGTCAAAGCCCAGCAGACCCAGCTTGTTCAGGGTGATTGCACGGATCGGTGCGGAGTTTTCACCGATACCACCGGTGAAGACTACGGCATCCAGACGACCGTCCATGGCGGCGGCGTAAGCACCGATGTACTTGGCCAGGCGGTAGCAGTAAACATCCATGGCACGCTTGGCTTCTTCTTTGCTGTCGTAGTTGTCTTCAACGAAACGGCAGTCAGAGGTCACTTCGGTCAGACCCAGCAGGCCGGACTCTTTGGTCAGCATGGTGTTGATATCAGCAACGCTCATGCCCAGTTTGTCGTGCAGGAAGAAGATGATGGCCGGGTCCAGATCGCCGGAGCGGGTACCCATCACCAGGCCTTCCAGCGGGGTCAGACCCATGGAGGTATCAACAGACTGACCATTCTTGATGGCGCAGACGGAACCGCCGTTGCCCAGGTGGCAGTTGATGATGTTCAGCTCGGAAACCGGCTTGTTCAGCTGCTTGGCAGCTTCCAGGCTGATGTAGTAGTGGCTGGTGCCGTGGGCGCCGTAGCGACGGATGCCGTTCTCTTTGTAGAGCTTGTACGGCAGAGCGTACAGGAAGGCCTCTTGCGGCATGGTCTGGTGGAACGCGGTGTCGAATACGGCCACGTTCTTGTCAGCCAGCGCCGGGAATACACGGCGAGCTTCACGGATACCGATCAGGTGAGCCGGGTTGTGCAGCGGTGCGTACGGCACGGCGGCTTCGATGCCAGCGATGACGTCTTCGCAGATGACAACGGAAGAGGTGAAGCGCTCACCGCCGTGTACTACACGGTGACCGATAGCGATCAGGTTTTTGGCCAGTTCCGGATTGAGCGGCAGGATCTTGTTGACGATGAAGTCCAGCGCTTCCTGGTGAGCGGCACCAGCGCCCAGATCGGCACTGCCTTTCTCGCCATTCAGTTTCCACTTGATGCGGGCGTCGTCGAGGCCGAAGCACTCAGCCAGGCCGGACAGCAGGTCATCACCGGTGGTTGCGTCAATGACAGCAAACTTCAGGGAAGAGCTGCCACAGTTAAGAACAAGAACCAGCTTACTCATGAATAAATCCTATCGCAGATTGGGGGGTGTAGGCGGATGCGTTGGACGTTGTGCGTCCAAAAAATTTCAACTAATCCTTATGAGGGTTGGCAATCTATTGCTTGCCCCTTGTATAGTGATACAAGATCCGAAATCCAGACGTCCCTGACAGGTCAATAGCGAGATGCTTTTGACGCAAAAATGGGCGTACAAAGGATAACCCGATTGTTGAAAAATAACAAAGTCATCCTCAACCTTTGTTATTTTGCATCAAATTTTGTCGCGGTTTTGCCGTTGTTACGTTCAAAAAGCGCTCGGAGGTAGTATGAGCATGAACATTTTTGGAACCAAGTTACAGCAAGGACGTCATTATATGACGCTTTGGCCGCGCCGTCCCGAGCTCAATTCGATGTTTCCTGAAAATCGGGTAATCAAGGCAACCGAATTTTCCCTCAAGGTTATTCCTGCCTTGGCAGTGCTCAGCGTGATGCTGCAGTTCCAGTTTGGCGAGCTGCACTACTGGCCTTCCGTCATTACCTCGGTACTGTTTCTGCTCAGCTTGCCGCTGCAGGGCTACTACTGGCTCGGGCATCGAGCAGATACTCGTTTGTCACCTTCTCTTGCCAGCTGGTATCGGGAGATCAACGGCAAGATGAACGAGCAGGGGGGGCGCCGTCCGCTGGTCTCCCAGCCGCGCTATGAGGAGCTGGCCGATACCCTCAAGGCCGCCTTCCAGCAACTCGATAAATCCTTTCTCTACGAATAACCCGATTCAGATGCAAAAAGGCGCCAGTGGCGCCTTTTTTGTTGTGGTTGGTGTGCGGATCAGGCCGCCAGTACCTTGCGGATCTCTTGAATGGAGAGTTTGTACTGACGGGGGCACTGACGCCATACCTGCAGCATCCGCTGGTATTTGTCGCGCATGGCGATGTCGCTGGAGAGTTCGTCGCATGGGCACTTGAGCTCCGGGAAGCGCTTGTCTACCTCCAGCAGGAAGCAGACATAGTCGGCCAGCTCACGCTCCTGGCTGCGGCTGTAGCCATTGAACTCCAGACGGCTGGCGTTGATTTCGCCCTGATCGGCCCCATCCAGATTACCCCATGAGATAGCCAGCGCGTGGTGCAGCTCCAGGGTATCGATTACCTCTTGGCAGGTCGCCAGATCCAGATGGCTGAAGCTCTTCTCCAGCTCGAGGATCTGCAGGCAGTAGCCGCGCTCGATGATGGTGCTGGCACGTTGATAGAAAGCCGCTTTTTCAGGATTGAGTTTCGCCAGGATTTCGTACTGGTTGCTCAGGATCAAACGCTCGGTGTTGCTCATGTTCATGGGGTATCTCGCTGGAAGATGATTCTGGGGTCACGTTAACCCATATATAAAATGAATTTTTTGATCTGGGCGGGGATTGGTGAGAAAAATCAGCGGGCAAGAGGCTATTCGCCAGACAACAAAGGCCTGCGTGGCAGGCCTTTCAATCACGCAGGGGAGGGTTAGCCCTTGAGGAAATTCAACACCACCTGATGGTGATCGCTGGTTTTGAACTTGTCGAAGTGATGGGCGATCTTGCCCTCTTCGTCGATCAGGAAGCTCTGGCGGTGAATACCGTCATACTCCTTGCCCATGAACTTCTTCGGGCCCCAGACGCCAAAAGCATCGGCCACAGCATGATCCTCATCAGCCAGCAGGGTGAAGTTGAGCTGATCGCGCTCTTCGAACTTCTTCAGCCGCTTGGCCGGATCCGGACTGATGCCGAGTACCACCACATTGAGGGCGGCCAGCTCGGCGTTCACATCGCGCAGGCTGCAGGCCTGGGTGGTACAGCCCGGGGTCATCGCCTTGGGATAGAAATAGACCAGCACCTTCTTGCCGCGCAAGCCAGCGAGGCTGACCTGATTGCCATTCTGGTCGGGCAGGGAGAAATCGGGGGCGGGGCTGCCAGCTTGTAGTGGTTGCATGGGGTCTCCTCGGGTAAAACGCCCTCAGGCGTGTTTGCGATTGACGATAAACTCGAATGATTCGGCACCCAGAGCACCACAGAATGCGGCGAAGGCGGTTTGTGAACCTTCGACTTCCCCTGCTCGGGCCAGATTGAGCTGAAAACTGATCTTGAGCAGGTTGAACGGCTGCTGCTCCAGAGTCATGGATTGCATCGCCTGGATGTTCCAGCCATGTTCGCTGAAGAACTGGGTGCACTGGCTTACGATGCCGGGCTGGTCGCGGATCAACAGTTCGGCACTGGCGCCGATATCATACTGCAGGGAGTGGTGGCGCTCGGTGCGCTTCATCATGGTGATGAGGTCCCACTCCTGGCTGCGCAGGGGCAGGCTGATCTCGAGTTGCATCATGCTGTTCCAGTCGCCAGAGAGCAGCATGATAAAGGTAAATTCATTGCCGAAGATGCCAAGGCGGCTGTCGACGATGTTGCAACCACAACCACTGACGTGGCGAGTCACTTCATTGACGATGCCAGGCCTGTCCGTGCCGATGGCCGTTACGACCAGGTAATGAGTCATAAATCTTCTCTCGTCCATTATTTTGTTGCGAAAGCCGCAAGCCAACCCTCCGGCCGTGAAGACCACTCCCTGATGGGCGCTGCCGACTTTCGTTCATTACTTTTTGTGGCGGATGGTATCACGGCTTATCCCCTCTCTCCCTTGTTTTTAAAAGGGGGCAGCTTTACCATTACGCCCCTGAAAATCGGGAGAAATATCCATGTTACGCGGTAGTATTGTTGCGCTCGTTACCCCCATGCTTGCTTCAGGTGAAGTCGATTGGGCCAGTCTGGCCAGCTTGGTCGACTATCATGTCAGCGCCGGGACCTGCGCCATTGTTGCGGTGGGTACCACAGGGGAATCGGTGACCCTGAGCGAGCAGGAGCATATCGCCGTCGTTGAAAAGACCGTTGAGTATGCCGCTGGACGCATTCCCGTCATCGCCGGTTGCGGCTCCAACAATACCGCCCATGCCATTGAATTGACCAAACGGCTGGCCAAAACCGGTGTAGTGGCAGGGCTTTCGGTTACCCCTTACTACAACAAACCTACCCAAGAGGGCCTCTATCGCCACTATTGTGCGATCGCCGAGGCTAGTGGTCTGCCCCAAATTCTTTATAATGTGCCCGGTCGCACCTGCTGCGATCTCAAACCGGAGACCGTAGCCCGTCTGGCCAAGGTTCCCGGCATTATCGGTTTGAAAGAGGCGACCGGTGATTTGAGCCGCACCCCGTTATTGCGTGAGCTGTGCGGGCCGGAGTTTGCCCTTTACAGTGGCGACGATGCCACTGGTTGTGATTTTATGCTGCAAGGTGGCGATGGTGTTATTTCGGTTACCACCAATATTGCAGCGGCCCAGATGGCCGACATGTGTCGTGCTGCGCTGACCGGTAATGCCGGACAGGCCCATGACATCAACAATCTCTTGATGCCGTTGCATCAGACTCTGTTCTGCGAACCGAGTCCTACCCCGGTGAAATGGGCCTGTGCCCAGCTGGGGTTGATTGCAACAGCAACCTTGCGTTTGCCGCTGGTTGACCTCACTGCCGAGGGCGAACAAGCGATGGCGCGAGCACTGACCACTGCGGAGTTGATGGCGAGTGTTTAAATCAAATGGAAAGGGAAATAGAGCCCGTCTGGTGCTGAGCGTTGCGACCGTAGCCGTATTGGCTGGTTGCAGCACCCCCCAGGATCGCAAAATGGCCAACCGGGGCTTCGAATATGAAGATGCTCGCCTCGAGGGCCGTGCGTTCTTGATCCCCGCAGGATTGAGCGCCCCCACTTTCAATAGCCAGTACGACATTCCGCCGTTGCCCGAGAGCAGCCGTGAAGGTGCCCTCGGCGCCAAGATTGACGTGCGTCCGCCAGCCCAACTGCTGACCGTGGTACCGGGCAGTCAGGTGGTGCAAACCGCCAGCGAGCCAACCGTGGCCTTCTATGCCCTGAGCACCAGCCAGAGTGTGGAGCGTGATACCTGGTCGTTCCTGATGAACTTCCTGGCCAAATACAAGGTGACCACCGAGAAGCTGGATCAGCAAGATGGCGTATTGCAAACCGGTTGGTTTGACAACACGGTTGCCCTCGATGGCTGGGGTGAAGATGACGAAGATTTCAAAATCCGTCAGCGTTACCAGTTCACTTTGCGCAACGATGTGCAGCGCCATGCCGTCAACATGTCGGTACGGGTGCTGGATCATGAAGAGACCATTGATGGCGAGACCAGCAACAAGCTGACCCCTGCCGATGCCCAGCGCTATGCCGCCCGGGTGCTGAACCAGTTCTCCCTCTATTACGACCAGCAGTTGAAAGCGCGCGAACAGCACAAATCCAACGATGGCATGGCTCTGCAACTGGGGCTGGACAACAACGAGCTGAGCGCCTGGATTGCTGAAGGCTCCTTTGATCAGGTGTGGCGTCGCCTTAATCAGGTACTGCCCGCTTACGGCTTTATTATCAAGGACACCCAGCAGTCACTGGGCTGGATCGACGTCGAGTACGAAGAGCCGGGCGCCAAGTTCTGGAAAGAGAAGGGTAGTGAACCGTTCAAACTGGAGGAGGAGAAGTTCCGCTTCCAGCTGGGCGAGATGGCGGGAGGCAAGACCTCCATTACCTTGTTCGACAAGGATAAGAAGCCGGTTTCGTCCGGGGTCATCTCCCAGATGTATATCAGCCTGTCCGAGGCGTTCGCCAAAGGGCTGGCCGATCAGGCAGCAGCAAAAGCAGAATAAATACAGGGGCCTTGTGCCCCTGTTTTTATATCGGGATCCCTCTGCAAACGAGGGCGAATGGTGCATGTTTTCAATGATGTGAGCCCCCTTGCCATCAAGTGGTAATCCGTTGATGGCAAGCGTGGCTTGCGATGTTTACCCCCCACAAACAGGAAGAGTTATCAGCCATGAGTCTTGCAGATCAAGTATTGGCGGTGAATGACGATTTGCCGATCCGTACCGATAAACCTGTCCATTCCGGCAAAGTGCGCAGCGTCTACTGGTTGACCCCGGCAGACAGTGCCCGGCTCATCAAAGAGAAAGGCTATGATGTGCCGGCCGATGCGCCCCTCGCCCTCATGGTGATCAGCGATCGTATCTCGGCCTTTGATTGTATCTGGCAAGGTGTGGATGGCCTGAACGGTGTACCGGGCAAAGGGGCTGCGCTCAACGCCATCTCCAGCCACTGGTTCAAGCTGTTCAAGGAGAAGGGACTGGCTGACAGCCACATTCTGGATATTCCGCACCCCTTCGTCTGGATCGTGCAAAAAGCCCGTCCGGTGATGATCGAGGCCATTGCCCGCCAGTACATTACTGGCTCCATGTGGCGTGCCTACAAGGATGGTGAGCGCGAATTCTGCGGCATCACCCTGCCAGAAGGGCTCAAAAAAGATCAGAAGCTGCCGGAGATCCTCATCACCCCCTCCACCAAGGGCGTACTGACAGGGCTGGATGGCGTGCCGGAAGCCGATGACGTCAACGTCTCCCGTGCCGATATCGAGCGCCACTATAAAGGCTTCAATTTCAGCAAACCGGCCGACATCGACCGCTACGAAGTGCTGCTCAAAGAGGGCTTCAACGTCATCAGCGACGCGCTGACCGCGCTGGATCAGATCTTCGTCGATACCAAGTTCGAGTTTGGTTACGTCCACGATGCGGCGGGCAACGAGAAGCTGATCTACATGGACGAAGTGGGTACCCCCGACAGCTCCCGTATCTGGGACGGCGCTGCCCTGCGCGACGGTCAGATTGTCGAGAAGTCGAAAGAGGGTTTCCGTCAGTGGCTGCTCAACCACTTCCCGGATCCGGACATCCTGCTCAACAAGAACCGCATGCCGGAACGTTTCGCCCTGGCCCGCGACAACAAGCTGCCGACCGAAGTGATGATGGATATCTCCAACACCTACGTCGGGATCGCCGAGAAGATCATCGGCCACCAGCTGGAGCGCTCTGCCAATCCCAAGCAGGAGATCATCGAAGTGCTGCGCGATCAGTACGGTTTGATCGACTAAGGGTTGCCCTCTTTTTTTGTCATCGAAAAACAAACGTTTGCTGGTGACGAGGGAGATAGGCAGAGAAACAGGCGGGTCCCATTGCGGGGCCCGTTTTTATTGCTGGTCTGGCGGCAAGCGGGCGGCGATCAGCGATCAGCCGTTGACCCTGAATACCTGACCGGTCTGGATGCCCAGCACCGACTTCTTGTAAGCCTGCGCCACCTTGGCGGCGGGCACCGGCACGAAGCCCGGGAAGAAGTCGGCGTATTTGTCCATCGACTCCTCCAGCACGGTGGGGCTCACCACGTTGATGCGCAGGCCGCGGGGCAGCTCGCAGGCGGCGGCTTTCACAAAGTGATCGATGGCGCCGTTGACGGTGCTGGCACTCACGCCCCAGTTGATCGGCTCCTCGCTCAGGATGCCGCTGATCAGGGTGATGGAGCCCGTGTCATTCAGATAGGGGATGGCGGTGCGGGTCAGGTTGATCTGGCCCATCAGCTTGCTTTCCAGTCCCACCTGCCACTGCTCGTCGGTCATCTCGGTCAGACCGTTGAAGGCAACGCTGCCGCTGGCCACCACCAGCGCATCAAACTGGCCCACCTGGGCAAACAGCGCCTTGATGGAGGCGGGATCGCGCATGTCGACCGTGGCATCGCCACGGCTGTGGCCGACCCGGATCACCTGATGATCTTTGGCAAGCAGTTCACTGACCGCGGAGCCGACGGTGCCAGAGGCACCCACAATCACAATTTTCATCTGCATCACTCCTGGTTGGGATGTGTTGATTCTAGCGCAACAGAAAATGCGAAAAAGCGCGTAAAATAAACCCATTGTTTCCATATTGGAGCTAATGATGGATATCGCCCATCTGGCCAGCTTTTATGAGGTGGTGCTGCGCGGCAGTTTCTCTGCCGCCGCCGATACGCGGGGGGTCAGCAAAGGGATGCTGAGCCGCCACGTCAGCGCGCTGGAGTCCTCCCTCAATGCACAACTGTTGCAGCGCACCACCCGCCGCCTCAGCCTGACCGAGGCGGGCAAGACCCTCTATCAGCAGGCGGGAGAGATCTTCGCGCTGGCACGGCAGGCGGAGCAGGATATTCAGGCGTTGACCGAAGAGGATGGCGGCCGCCTGCGCTTTACCTGCCCGGTCAGCACCGGCGATCGCATGGTGAGCGAGCTGCTGACCAGCTTTGCCGCGCTCTGCCCGGGAGTTGAGGTGGAACTCAATTTCACCAACCAGATGGTCGACATGAGTCAGGGGGAGAACGACATCGCCCTGCGCGCCATGAACGAGGTGCCGGACAATCTGGTGGCCCTGCCGCTGGGTCGGCTCAAGGATGTGGTGGTCGCCAGCCCCGAACTGTTGGCGCGCGAGGGGCGTCCGGTCACTCCCTATGAGCTGAGCGGGCGCAGCTGCCTGTTGCAGGGGCACAATCCGGCCTGGGAGCAGTGGCACTTCATCCGTGAGGGGGAAGAGGCCCACATTCTGGTGCAGGGCAAGGTGCGGGCCAACCACTACAGCACTGTGCTGCAATTGGCTCGCGCCGGTATGGGTTATGCCAAGTGCCCGCTGATGCTGGTGGAATCGCAGCTGATGGCGGGGGCGCTGGTGACCGTGCTCGACGAGTGGCAGAGCGGCCTGCATCAGCTCCATGTGCTGCATGCCCAGCAGCGGCGGGTGCCGCGCAAGATCCGGCTGTTCAAGCAGGTGCTGGCCCAGTGGTTTGCCGAGCGGCCTCACTATCTGCTCTGAGCGGCGTTATTTTTCTGTCATCTTCGGTTGCTACCCTGCGCATATCATCGGCAGCAGGAAGATCAGCAGGAATGAAGAGCAATAGAGGGTTGACCGGGTTTGTGCTGCTCTGTGCAGTGTTGGGGGCGGGCAGTGCGCAAGCGGCCGTCGAGGTGAAGGTGCCGGAGAATTTCCGCATCCTCGCGGTGAGCAACGGCACTCTGCAGGATGAGCAGCACGCCACCCTTGCGGATGGCGAGCAGCAACTGCTGGTGCGCTTCGAGGGGGTCATTCCCAGTCGCAGCAGCAGCGAGAATGACCGGCAGGTGCGCTCCGAACCGCAGGTGGTGCGCTATCAAGGCAGCAATCAGCGCTTGCAGCTGACGGCCAGCGTACCGGGAGACGAGCGGGGGATGCTGGCGTATGCAAAGGCTCCGCTGGTAGGGTTGCAGGAGAGTGGCCGGGCACTTGCCATCCAGCAGGATGCATTGGTGACCAGCGGTATGCTGCTCGGGGTGGATTGGAACGGCAAACTGGCTGAATACAACCGCAGCGGCGGCAAGGCGGCGCTGACTGCAGGCGCCGTTGCTGCGCAGCCAGCGGCCCCGGTCGCTGGTGGGGCGCAACCCGTTGTGGCCGCCAGCGAGCTGGAAGGGCAGTTGCAGCAGTTGTTCCTCAAGGCTGATCCGGCTCTGCGCAAGCGCTTTATCGGTTGGGCCGTGCCGCAGCTTTAAGTTTTCCGCCCGTTGCAGTAACGTGGACACTCCTTTTTCAGGCGCTCCATTCATCGAACTCAACGAGGTTTTCATGTTTGAATTGCATTCACGCCTGCAGGCAGATACCCGGTTGCTCGGGGATCTGCCCCTCTGCCGTGTCTTGCTGGCCAAAGACAGCCAGTATCCCTGGCTGATCCTGGTGCCGCGAGTGGCCGATTTGCGGGAAATTCACCATCTGGCGCCGGAGCAGCAGCAACAGCTGATGCAGGAGTCCTGCGCCGTCGCCACCCTGATGGAACAGGCCCTCAGCCCGGACAAGATCAACATAGGGGCGCTGGGCAATCTGGTGCCGCAACTCCATCTTCACCATGTTGCCCGTTTTGCAACGGACCGCGCCTGGCCTGGCCCCATCTGGGGGGCTCATCCGGCCGAGCCTTATGAGCCACAAGAGTTGGCTGAACAAGGCGATAGATGGCGTACCCGGCTCGCCAAGCTAAGCGGTTTCACCCCCTGTGACTGCTGATAGCGGAGTCAACTGAGAGGCGTGTCGCTATTTCAGTCTCCGGGCCGCGCCATCTGTTAGAGTTATGGTATAGATAAGCCCATTTTCGATGTTCAGGAAGGTCCCATGATAGTAACAAGATCCGATGATGAAGCCGTATTGACCACTGAGGATGTGCTGCTCAGCCTGTGCAACTCGGTGACTCAGGTTCTCAGTGCTGCAACGCAGAGTCAGGTTCGTTTTTCCGGCATGGTACAGCGGATCAGCAAGACCTGCCTCAAGCCGGATATCGGCTGTTTTGTGCTGTTTGATGGCGGTTTTTCCGGTCTGGTGGTGATCAACTTTTCCGCCGCCGCTGCCATGGAGCTGTACGAGAGCTACATGCTCAGCATGGGGCTCTCCAAGGAGGATCTTGCCATCTCTCATACCTCGGATGAGGTGAGCAACGTGATGGGCGAGCTGATGAACCAGATCGTCGGCAGCTTTACCGTCAAGGTGGGCCGTGATCTGCAGACCCATATCACCCAGAATCAGCCGAAGATGCTGGCCCTCAACAAGCAGGTGATGCTGAGTGTCGATACCAACCTCGATAACCCGGAAGCGCGCCGCGTCACTTTCTTCACCGCCCGCAACAACATCTTCTATCTCGAGCTGGCGATGGATAAAACCGAGTTTATCCGCATTCACAGTGAGGGGATGGAGCACGAGGAGTTGGATCCCGATGCGCTGATCGCCCAAACCAAGCTGGATGCCGCCAAGCCGGTTCAGGCTGCGGCTCCGGTCGCCAACGATCACGACGATCTGCTCGACTCTTTAGGGATTTGAGACGCAAGCAGACAGCAGCAAGGCCACTCTCGAGTGGCCTTGCTCTTTTTGGCGGGTAACGCCCACTGCGCACTAGAAGTTGTAGAGCAGGCCGGTGCTGAAGCGGGTGGCTTGTGAATCGTAGAAGCTGATATCCGAGCTGGATTTGGCATACGCCGCACTGGCGGTGGCCGAGAGGGCGCTGACGCCAAACAGGTTATGCCAGAAAAAGATGATGTTTGCGGCAAACTCGTCGGCATCGGCGTACTGGCCAAAGAGGGGATTGGCCTCGTCATAGTTACTTTGGCCGAGGTAGAGGTTATTGACCAATGACCACTGGGGCCCCCGCTTGGCATAGGTCAGCTGTATGCCGCTCTGTTTGTAGCGCTGGGCGCTGCCATCAAGGTCTGCGTCGCGATAGATCAGCGCAGGTTCAAGCACTTGGCCGGGGGCAAAACGCCACTGATAGGAGAGTTCAAGGGCGTGGATCTTGCCGTTGCGATCCAGCTTGGCTGCTGTCTCGGCACCATATTGGCTACCGCTGCGCTCTTCATCGACATCGATATTGCGGGTAGTCAGGCTAGCGTTGAAGTTGCTGCCCCAGATTTTATCCCAGCTTGCCCGTGCCCCGGTGGAGTTGATATCGGTCGAACTGCGGGCTACCCCCACTGCGAATGGATCGCTCCACTGCTCGGTTGGCATGGCGCTGAATACCAGTGAGCCACCGACAATCCCCTTGTCTCCCAGCTCCTGCCGCAGTCCCAGCTGCTGGGTGAAGTCGAAGCGAATGGCATCCTGGATCAGGTTACCGAGGAAGAGTTGAGTGCGGGTATCGGCAAAGGTGTAGCGGATATCGGCGTTGAGCAGTGGCGCAACGGTGGAGCTGCTTTGTGGGCCATTCAGACCGGCGATCGTGCTGTGGTCATCGTTGCCGCTATAAAAATTGGATTGGTAGTCAATGACATTGATGCCACCCAGCAGAAAACCGGACCAGCCGGACTGCTTGGGGATGGCACCCAAATCGGCGTAGGCACTGTTGGCAGCCAGCAGACCCAGGCCAAGTAGCGGAAGATGACGCATGGAATTGTGCTCCTGAATGCTGTGTATGGCCTATCGACTGGCGTTATGCCTGCGGTATTCGTCTATCAGCTCACACAATCGAGAGGTCGTTGTATGAGATTAAGAAGAGTTCACTCGGTTGTGCTGTTATTCTGTACCGCGAATATCGGGGGAAAACAACAAGATGAAGCAGATTAAATCCTGGGCGCAATATTACGTCGACTTGATGACCAAGCTGGGACTGGTGCGTTTCAGTATGTTTTTGGCGGCGGGAATCATAGTGCTGGCGGTCGCCATCCAGATGGGGGTTACCCTGTTCCTGCGCGGCAATATCGATGTGATCGACTTCGTTCGCTCGGTGTTTTTTGGCCTGTTGGTAACCCCCTGGGCGGTCTATTTTCTCTCCATCGTGGTGGATCAGCTGGAGGATTCCCGTCAGCGCCTGACCCGGATGGTGCGCAAGCTGCAAGATATGCGCGAGCGGGATCTGGAGCTCAATAGCCAGTTGCAGGAGAACATCAGTCGCCTTAATACCCAGATTGCCGAGACCAACCGGGCCGAGGATCTGCGTCAGCAAGCGATCGATGATTTGGAGAACGAGGTATTTCAGCGGGAGAAGGCGCAGTTGCATCTGGGTGAGCGCACCGCGTTGCTGCGCTCCTTCATCGATTGTTCCCCCGATCTGGTTTACTACCGCAACGAGGATGAGCAGTTCTCTGGCTGCAACCGCGCCATGGAGGAGCTGACCGGCAAGGTGGAGGCCGAGCTGATCGGTCTGACCCCGTTCGATGTCTACAAGCAGGAGATCGCCAACAAAATCGTAGAGACCGATCGGCAAGTGTTCAGCAGCAACGAGCCACTCACCTACGAGCAGTGGCTTGAATACCCGGATGGCCGCAAAGCCTACTTCGAGCTGCGCAAAGTGCCCTTCTTCGACCGCTTCGGCAAGCGGCTTGGTCTGCTCGGTTTTGGCCGCGACATCACCGAACGCAAGCAGTATCAGGACAAGCTGGAGAAGGCGAGCCGCGACAAGACCACCTTCATCTCCACCATCAGCCACGAGTTGCGCACCCCGCTCAACGGTATTGTGGGCTTAAGCCGGATGCTGATGGATACCCCCCTCGATGCCAAACAGCATCAGCAGCTCAAGATCATCCATCTGAGTGCGGTCACCCTTGGCAATATCTTCAATGACATCATCGATCTCGACAAACTCGATCGCCGTCGCCTCGAGATAGCGCCGACCCGCATCGACTTGCCTGCGTTTCTCGACGAGCTGGAGACCCTCTCCCGTATTCAGGCGGAGCAGAAGGGGCTCTATCTCCATTTCGATCGCGATGGTGACATGCCGCAATTTGTGATGGCCGATGGCACCCGCTTGCGTCAGGTGTTGTGGAATCTGGTGGGCAACGCGGTCAAGTTTACCGATGAGGGGGGCGTCACCGTGCGTTGCCTCTCCCATCCCGCTGACCAGCCAGGCAAGCTGGCCCTGCACTTCGAGGTGGAGGATACCGGCGTCGGCATCCCGCGTGCCCAGCAGGAGAAGATCTTCGCCATGTACTATCAGGTGCAGGGCAAGAAGCACGCTACCGGCACCGGCATTGGCCTCGCGGTCTCCCGCCAGCTGGTGCAGGCGATGGGTGGCCAGCTCTATGTGGACAGTGATCCGGGCGAAGGTTCCTGCTTCACCGCCGAATTGGAGGTGGCCTGTGCTGAGCCGGTGCAGCCGGAGTCCGATGATGAGATGCCCTCCCTCGATATCCTGCTGGTGGAGGATGTGGAGCTCAACGTGACGGTGGCCTGCGCTTTGCTTAACAAGCTGGGTCATCAGGTGCAGGTGGCACGGGACGGCACCCAGGCGCTGGCGATGGCCAACCCGGATGATTTCGACCTCATTTTGCTCGATATCCAGCTGCCGGATATGACCGGCTTCGATGTGGCCGCAAGACTGCTGGAGCGCTATGGCGACAGCTTGCCGCCCATGGTGGCGCTCACCGCCAATTCCACCGGCGATCGCCAGTATTATCGGGATCACGGCATGCAGGATGTGATTAATAAGCCGCTCGGCTCCAAAGCGGTGCGGGAGGTGATTGGTCACCTGTTTGCCGATCTGGCCGAGGATGAAGCGGACGAGCAGGCGGATGCGGGCAATCAGGATGCGTTACTGGATCTGCCCTTCCTCACCGATTACGCCGATACCGTGGGCAAGCCGGTGCTGCTCTCCAGCGTCGATCTGTTCGAGAAGATGCTCCCCGACTACATGGCGGTGCTCGACTCCAACATGATTGCCAAGGATCAGGCGGGGGTGGTGGAGGAGGCGCACAAGATCAAAGGGGCGGCAGGCTCCATCGGCCTGCGTCGGCTGCAGCAGACTGCCCAGCTGATCCAGAGCCCGGATCACCCCGCCTGGTGGGAAAACGTAGAGGACTGGATTGAGACGCTGCGCCGCGAATATCCCGGCGATA
Source organism: Aeromonas sp. EERV15 (assembly GCF_900079845.1). Classification (NCBI taxonomy): domain Bacteria; kingdom Pseudomonadati; phylum Pseudomonadota; class Gammaproteobacteria; order Aeromonadales; family Aeromonadaceae; genus Aeromonas; species Aeromonas sp. EERV15. Next base: position 54,498 of record NZ_FKKY02000007.1, read on the forward strand.
TCGCCCGTCTGCGGCGCTGGTTGCTGTCTTGAGTCTGACGGAAGTTGCTGGCAAGGAGCTGCAAGATGTATAGCCGTTTGATTACCCCCGCGCGCATCCACCCCTGGGGGGATGAGGATCTGCTGGAGGCGACCGAGCAGGATCGCGCCCGCATTGTACAGGCAGCGCCGGTGCGCCGGCTGCAGCAGAAGACCCAGGTTTTTCCGCTCGATGTGAAGGCCTCGGTGCGCAGCCGTCTCACTCACTCGCTTGAAGTGCAGGAGACCGGCCGCCAGATCAGCCGTCGCATTCTGGCCGCCTTGCCGCCCGGTGAGGTCTGCGAAGGGGCCTTTATCAATCTGGTGGAGATGTCCTGCCTGCTGCACGATGTCGGCAATCCGCCGTTCGGTCACTTTGGCGAGCAGGTGATGAGCCAGTGGCTCGGCGAGATGCTCGATCCCCTCTATCAGCAGGCGCTGGCGCAGCCTCCCTCGGCCCAGTGGGCGGAATTACGTCAGGATCTGCAGCTGTTTGATGGCAACGCCCAGAGCCTGCGGCTGGTGCACAGTCTGCACGAACTCAACCTGACCCTCGGGCAGCTGGGGGCGCTGTGCAAATACCCGCAGCAACCCCAACCGGGAGTCAGCTATGGCCAGCATCATGGCTGGAGCAGCAAGCGGGGCATTTTCTTTAGCGAGCAGCCGCTCTACCGCGCCCTCGGCCAGAGTCTGGGATTGGCCCCCGGCTGCCGTCATCCGCTGGTCTACATCATGGAGGCGGCGGATGATATCTCCTACTGCATCGCTGATCTGGAGGATGCTGTCGATCGGCGGATCCTGACGCTGGGCGAACTGTTGGCTGCGCTGCGGGGGGCCGATCAGAGCGACTACATGGGCACCTTGCTCGATGACGCGCTGGCATCCAGCCGGGGCTTTTTCCCCCATTTTCGCCAGCTGCTCACTCGGGATCTGGTGGCGCTGGCGGCGCAAAGCTATGTCAGCGAACATGGGGCCATTTTGCAGGGCTCCTACCCGCAAGCACTGCTCCACGGTCAGGCGCCAGCGGCGCGGGTGCTCGATATTCTCAAGCGGGTGGCCCGCGAGCTGGTCTTTCTGCGCCCCGAGGTGGAAGCCCTCGAACTGGAAGGCTATGCGGCGCTGCGTGGGGTGCTGACCAGCTATGCCTGCCTGCTGGCGCTGCCAGCGTCACAATTTGCCCGCCTGCTGGCCGGGGAGGGGAGTCAGGCGCTGTTTTTTGCTCGCCGCCTCTATCACCGCCTCTCGGCCCGCCATCTCAAGGCCTATCGATTGGCGAGCGCCACCCCGGATCCGCGTTTTGCCTGCCAGAACGAGCAGGAGTGGTATTACCGGGTGCGGTTGCTGCTCGATTATGTCAGCGGCATGACCGATACCTATGTACTGGAAGAGTACCGGCTACTCTCGGGGATCTGATGCCCCAAGCTCCCTGTCGGGCAGCATAAAATGCCGTAAAAACGTTTAAAAAGGAGTCGCAAGAGGCTTGTTTTAAATTCGGATATTTTTTAGACTTCTGCAACCTGTTCAACTTTTACCCGGTAAGGAGACGAAAATGCAACATCTGATGCTCAATATTGCATTTTCTCGCGGCACTGCGTGCGGCGTGAAATCTCGTGCTCTTTTACCGCGTGGCGTAAACAGGTAACCCCTGTCTTTTTATCACCCGCGGTTCGTCCCGCAGGGTGATATCCACTTTCTCCGGGAGAACCGCATGTTCAACTGGAGAATGTCATGTCTATCGAACTGGTTTTACTGCGTAGCGTCGAGTCCCTGGTACAAAAGCGGATAGCCAAGGTCGAGCGTCGTCTCGTGCAGGTTAATCTGTCGCCCGCCCTGCTCAAAGATATCGGGCTGGAAGGATATCAGGGCCAGATCTCCCTCGTTCGCGAGCGGGAGTATCAAACCGGCTTCCGCCTCGGGAATCGAATAACCTGATGAAAGGGGGCTGTATGGCCCCCTTCTTGGCATTGATGGCAGACCCCGGTCTGCCATTTTTATTTGGTTAAGCTGGGGTTAAGTTAAAACGCGAATATCTATTCGCGAATCTTGCGAAAATCTCTATTATTTGCGGCCGATTTTTCTTTGGAGCGAGTTGATGAGCCACCGCCGTTGCCGTCTATTCCAGTTTTTATTTCTACTGCTATGGAGTGTGGTGGGTCAGGCTGTTAGCAGTCCGAATGCAGAGACGTTAGAAGAGTCCGAGCTCCAGTGGCGCACGGCCAATCACGAACTGATCATCGGCATGCCTATGATGGGGTCTCCCCCTTATAGCTACAAGGATGCAGTACAAGGGTTCAACGGCCCGGTGCCCGAGATGGCACTGTTGATCGCCAGAGCGCTCGGGGTGCCCCTGCACTACAAAGAGTTCACCTCCTATGACGAGGCGCTGAGCGCATTGCAAGCGGGCGAGGTGCATATTGTCATCAATTTTCCGCCCGGAGAACAGTGGGAAAACCAGATCGCCTCTGTACCCTTGCCATTCTTTATCCCCCAAGGGGTGCTGTTAAATCGCCCGCTCGCCGGACTCTCGCTCGATGAGGCCCGTAACATCAAGTGGGTCTGCATGGTAGGGACCGACTCCTGTGGTCAGCTCGAGGCGCTGGGTCTGGTGCCGGTCAAGGCTGTTGAGCGGCGCAGTGAAGCGACCTTTATGCTTAAACAACGGCTCGCAGATGCCTATCTGGCTGATATGCCGTCGTTAATGTCTGAACATGTTCAGAACCCCAATGCCGGTTTTGCGATTGTCCAACCGGAGTGGGCGCCGGTCTCCTCCCTGTCTGTCAATATGCTGCGCAGCAACCCTGGGCTCATCCGCTTGGTAAACAACATCATGCCTGAGCTGCCAGTGACGGACATGCGTCCCATTATTGAAGCGATCACTGGTGTGAATGCTTCGGCATCGGGAGAGATCACCACGGTCAAATTTACCCCCGAGGAGCAAGCCTGGCTGCGCACGCATCCGGTCTTGCGCTACGGTGTCTCACCTAACTGGGTCTCGATGAGCGAGTTCAATTATCGCGGCAGGTTAGTGGGCTACGTACCCGACATAGTGGCCCTGCTGCGCCGCTATTCCGGGCTGGAGTTTTCTCTGGTGCGCACCGACTCCTGGCGAGAGACTCAGGAACTGCTCAAAAAACATCAGATCGACTTTATTCCTGTGATGACCCCTTCGGCAGAGCGCGAGCATCTGGGTGTTTACACCCCCAACTACATGTTTGTTGACCGCGTTATCGTGGGGGGAAGACATAGCAAAAACCTGTCTGACCTCGGATTGTTGCGAGGTATGCGGGTCGGCATTGTGGATGCATCCATTGACGAGGAGCTGTTGGCATCGCTGGGGGCACTCCCGGTGGAGGTCAAGGATGACAGCCGCCTGCTGCGCTTGTTGGATGAGGGGAGGGCCGATTATATTCTGCTCACCATGACCACCTTGCCGACCACCTTGGGGCGTGGCTTTGAAGATCGCTATCGGGTGGTCTACTCCGGGCAAAATTTGCGCCTCCCCGGCGCCATGGGGGTATCCCCTGCTGACCTTATGCTGCAGCAGATCCTGACCAAGATACTCTATGCCATCCCCCAGCATGAGATTGACAAGCTTGAATCCCGCTGGTTGACGATGCGACTGCAGACCGGTCTGGAGACTCGCACAGTGGTGCTGTGGTTTCTGGTGTGTGCTGGCGGTGCACTGGTGTTCTTTACCATCTTCTGGCACTGGAACCAAACGCTACAGCGGCAAAATGACCAGCGAAAAGAGGCACAAAAACAGCTCAATGAGCAGCTGGCTTTTGTTCAGACGCTGCTCGACTCCTTGCCGAGCATGGTGGCCCTGCGGGATCGTCAGCAGAACCTGACTCTCTGCAACAGGGCATATCGAGAGGCTTTTATCGGGGCCGAGTCTGGCGGGGATGGCTGGAGTTATATGCAGCTGAGCGAGCGGGAGCAGATGTTGCGTGAAGAGCTCTCGGTCTGGGAAACCGGCACCATGTATGAAGGGGCTGGTTTTACCCGGCGGATCGATGACTCCCAGTTCCATGTGGTCTACGTCAAGTTGCCCTATCGGGGCCCTGATGGGGAGATCCAGGGAGTATTGACCGTGCTGACCGATGTGAGTGCCCTGAAAGCGGCAGAAAACAAGGTCCGTGAAGTGGAAGCCATGCTGCGAGACATGACCGACAGCATGCCGGGGGTGGTCTATCAGTACCAATGGCATCGTTCGGAACAGGGGCGTTTTCTCTATGTGTCGCAAGGCGCGGGGGAGACGCTGGGAGTGCCTTCTCGGGCGCTGATGTCGGCCAGGTCCGAATGGAAAGGATTTGGTGTTAGTGAAGAGGTGCTGCAGGAGTTTACCTACAGGGTTGCCGACAATGCCCTGACCCTGACCCCGATCGATTGGGAGGTCAAGGTGCCCCACCATGGCGGGGAGCGTTATCTGCAGGTGCGTGGCACCTTTGTTGAGCAGGGGGAAGATACCCTGCTGCTTAATGGCATGGTGCAGGACATCACAGCTCTCAAGCTGCAAGAAAAGGCGCTGCGTGAGGCGCGAGCCAATGCCGAGCAGGCCATGCGAGCCCGTAGCCGCTTTCTGGCCACCATGAGCCATGAGTTGCGCACCCCCATCTCCGGGATGCACGGCATGCTGGAGCTGCTGCGGATGAGCAACGTGGATGATGATCAACGTTACCTGCTGCGCAATGTGGTCACTTCGACCAATAACCTGCTCTATCTGGTGAACGACATCCTCGATTTTTCCAAAATCGAGGCAGGTCAGCTCCATATAGATAACCACATGAGCCACCTTCAGTCGGTGATATGCGATGCGATCCGCGGACATGCTACCCAGGCCCATGGTAAGGGGTTGCATGTTGACCTCTGCTGGGCGGGGCATGTCCCTGATCGGGCAGATATCGATGCCGTCCGGGTTGCCCAGGTGGTTTCCAACTTGCTGAACAATGCGGTCAAATTTACCGAGCGCGGGGTCATTGCCATCAATGTGCACTATCACAACCAGCAGTTGGTGGTGACGGTGACAGATTCCGGGATCGGGATCGCGGAAGAGAAGCAGGCGCTGCTATTTACTCCATTCGAGCAACTGGAGTCGGATATCAATCGCCGCTTCGGCGGCACCGGGCTTGGGTTGGCTATCTGCGATCAGTTGATCCGCAAGATGGGTGGCAGCTTGACCCTCAAGAGCCGTGCCGGTGAGGGGGCCAGTTTCTGTTTCACGATACCGATCACCAATCCGAGATGGGATACCCCCGTGCTGGCGGACAGTGAATGGTGGTACTTCGGCGATGATCCACAGTTACACGCAATGATGCAGCGCTTCGGTGCCACCTTGCAGCCTGTCGATGCCGAGCGCCTTGGCAGTGGCATCAGCGGGTTGTTACTGGCCGATGAAGATCAGCTGGAGCGTGCCTTGGGCAGTGACTGGTTAGCGCGGATACAAAAGCCCGACCTCAAGGGGATCATCTTCTCTTCCCGCGAAGTGCTGCGCTCACGGCTGGGACCCGAACGCTGGTGGCGGCTTGGCCAGTCACCACTCTATCCGGATTTATTGCTCGAAAGCTGCCGCGAATTACTTGGCGGGTCAGTGCACACCATCATGGTAGAAAGCGAGCAAAAATTGAGTGGTCGGGTGCTGGTGGCGGATGACCACCCGGTTAATCGTGCCTTGTTGGTGCGCCAGTTGACCCTGCTGGGAGTCGATTGCGAGGTAGTAGAAGATGGTGAAAAAGCACTGAAAGCGTGGCAAGAGCAGCGTTTTTCATTGTTATTGACCGACTGTCACATGCCGGTGATGGATGGTTTTACCTTGACCCAGCAGCTACGGGCGCAAGGTGAACGGGCGCCCATTATCGGGGTTACTGCTGATACCTCGAAGGAGGCGTCGGCACGGATGGTGGCTGCGGGGATGAATGGCATGCTGCTCAAACCCTATCTGCTGGAGGCATTACGCCAGATCTTGCTGCAGTGGCTGCCCGCCTCGCAGTTGGCTGAGCCCCAGCCGCTGCCAGAGCGTGCTGACAGCGAGTTGGCCGAGCGCTGGATAGCCTTGTTTAGTGACGAGGCAACTGGCCGAGCCATGGCGGGTGAGTATCTGGCCTCTAACCAGCAAGATGGCGTAGAAATGTCGGCGGCGTTGGCTACCCGTGATGCAGACGCCCTGCTGGAGGTCGCCCATCGTATCAAGGGTGCAGCCCGCATCGTGGGTGAAGACGAGCTGGCCGAGCAGGCCGAACGCCTTGAATCGGCAGCACGATTAGAGCAATGGGGCGCGCTGGAGGGATGGGCTCAGCGTGTTGATGAGTTGATGACTCAGGTAACCCATAAAACGAGGTTATGGCTAGATGCATAAAACAGAATACAACCCGGTCATCATGGTGGTCGAGGATCACGCTTTTCAGCGCAAGACCCTGCTGCACCAGGTCCGCGGGCTGGGCTATCACCAGTTGCTGGAAGCCAAAGATGGCCTGGAGGCGCTGGAGCTGTGTCAGCTGCACAATATCGATATCCTGTTTTGTGACTTGCGAATGCCCGGTATGGATGGCATGGGTTTGCTCCGTCGCCTCTCGCTGGCGGGCTTTCGTGGCGGCATTATTCTCTCCAGTGCGCTGGGGGGGGATGTGGTTGATGCGGTGCTGAGAATGGGCTCTGCCTATGGCTTGCAGGTGCTGGGCCGCATTGAAAAGCCCTGCCAGCCGGCGCAGCTCAAGCAGTTGATCGATACCTGGTCTCCCGCGTTACCTCTTGCTCGCAGAGAGGAAGCCTACCGCCTGGATGTCGATGATTTGAAGTTGGCCCTTGATCGTGACCAGATTGTGCCCTGGTATCAGCCCAAGGTCAGTTTTGCTACCGGTCAGTGGGTGGGGATGGAGGCGTTGGCACGCTGGCAGCATCCGGAGTTCGGGCTGATCTCCCCTGGACTCTTTATTCCGATGGCAGAGGAGCACGGCCTGATCGACTCTCTGACCGACGTTATCATCAGCAAGTCGCTGAGTGATGCCCATTTTTGGGGGAAAACCGGGTTATCGATCAATCTGTCGATGAATCTGTGTGTCAGTTCACTCCATGAGGGAGGCGTGTGCCAGACCCTGGTTGAGCAATGTCAGCGCTGGAGCGTTGATCCTGAACTGATCACTCTGGAGGTGACCGAGAGTGCCTTTATTCGAGATATTGGTGCCATGCTGGAGGTGCTGACCCGGCTGCGGATGCACGGTTTTGGTCTCTCCATCGATGACTTCGGCACCGGTTACTCCTCGATGCAACAGCTGGCCACGTTGCCTTTTACCGAGTTGAAGCTGGATCGCTCGTTCGTCCATCGCTGCTATGCCGATCCGGCTCGTTTGGCCATTATCGAGTCCAGTATTGAACTGGCCCGCAAATTGGGACTCAAATCGGTGGCAGAAGGAGTGGAAGACGAGGTGACCTGGCAGCTGTTGGCCAAGCTCGGCTGTGATCTTTGTCAGGGCTTTTTCTCCGCCAAGCCGATGCCGCGCAGTGAATTGCAGCATTGGCACCGGACTTGGCAAGATAGATTGCCTACACTGCTATCTATCTGATTTTTTTGGCCTGAGCGCCACGTTTGAACAAGGATGTTCATGAAAATATCAAGCAAGCTACTGCTCAGTTTCGGTTTTATCAACCTGCTGATCCTGCTCTCCTCCACGCTGGTCTATTACCGGCTGACCCAGATCAATCAGGCCCAGCACACCCTGCTGGAGCAGGCATTGCCTGCCCTGCAGCGGGATGAGGCGAGCCAGAAGGCGCTGGTTGCCACTGTTTCTGCCTTGCGGGGCTATCTGATCCTCGGTAAAGACCCTGCCCAGGCCTCCCGGCTCAAGCAGGAGTGGGAGTCGGCCTGGCAAGCTATTGCCCATCAGGCGTTCAGCCCGGTGCTCACTCAGCCCCTCGATACCTTCAAGCGCCAGCAGGAGCAGGTCTGGACCATAGCACAGAGTGAAGAGAACCTGCCTGCCCACACCCTGATGCTGCAAGAGGCGGGGCCGCTGGCGGAGGCTGCGCTCGATCAATTGCAATCTTTTGCCAATGAGGAGGTCGCTACCCCGCAGGATCAGCTCACGGGCGATCGTCGCATGTTGCTTAAGCAGGTGGGGGATGCCTACAACAGCCTCGCCAATGCGCTCTCTGCCCTGCGGGATTTTCTTATCTCTGGCGATCCCGAATACCGCAGTAAATATCAGGATTACTACCAGTTTCACCTGCAGCGGGTGGCGGAGGTGAAACAACAAGCCGCGCTCTTTACCGAGACCCAGCGCAGCCTTTGGCAGCTGTTTGAAGAGATGGCGACACCTTTCTCAGAGCTGGTGGATCAGGTGATCAGCAAGCGGCAGGCGCCGGATTGGGATCAGGCTAATTTTCTGATGGCAACCGACATCGAGCCGATGCAGTCCCGTCTCAGTGAGCAGCTGGTACAACAAATTACCAAAACCGGGGCCGAAGTAGAGGCGATTTCGCGCCAGATGACCCAAGCCGGGCAAACCATCAGCCAAACCCTGCTGCTGGCAAGCGGCAGTGCCATCGTGCTTGGCATGGTGGTCGCCTGGCTCTTTAGCCATCGTCTGACCCGTGACATCGCCAGTCTGGTGACCCGGGCGGGCCAGGTCGCGGATGGCCGATTGGCGGCCGATCCCCTGCCAATCACGGGGCAGGATGAGCTGGGGGTGTTGACCGGATCCATCAACCGGATGTCTGCCCAGTTGCGTCATCTGGTCGGGGAACTGCAAGGAGCTGTGGGACAGGTTGAGACCGCGTGCCACGATGTGGGCTGCACCACAGGTGCCATCGTGAGTGACTTGACGGCACAAGATCAGCAGGTCGATGCGGTGGCGGTTGCCATCGATCAGATGTCGATGCGTGCCCGTGATGTGGTGGATAACATTGCCAGCGCGGCTGATAGCGCTCATCAGGTGCAGCAGCAGACCCGGCAAGGGCAGATCACCCTGGAGCGCATGACCGACACCATGCAGCAGATTGCCGCCATGATTGGGCAGGCCAACGAAGCCATGGGGTTGCTTGAGCGGCAAAGTGAGCAGGTGGGGCAGATCACCGAGGTGATCGCCACCATTGCCGAGCAGACCAATCTGCTGGCACTCAATGCGGCGATCGAGGCGGCGCGAGCCGGTGAGCAGGGGCGCGGTTTTGCGGTGGTGGCCGATGAGGTGCGCCAGCTGGCGACCCGTACCCATCAATCGACCGCCGAGATCAGCCAGACCATTGCGGCCATCTCCCAGCAGACTCGCCAGACGGTGATCACGGTGAGTGGGGGTACTCGATTGGTTGAACAGGGGCGAGATGCGGTGGGACTGGTGACCGACACCCTGAGCGCCATGCACCAGCTGGTGCAGTCGCTATCGGGTCAGCTGGAGGCGATCACTGTGGCTAGCGAGCAACAATCCCGGGTTGCCGCGGAGGTGGCTGGCACCGTGGACCATATCGCCGGGCTCAGCCGTCAATCCTGCCAACGCAGTCAGCAGGGGGAGGAGATAGTTGCCAGACTGGCTGGGAATACCGGCAAGCTGACGGCAGTGATCGCCCGCTTCGATCTTCACGCGTGAAATGGCGGGAGGATCCCGCCATTTACCTTAATCGAGCCGTCTGAAGGCGTGGTTATCGAAGCTGCTGGTGGTCTCCCGATTGAGCAGGGTGACCAGCAAAATCGCCCGTTTTTCCCCATCCGGTTCCATATAGATGGCTTCGAAGCCAGCCAGCGGCCCCTCTTCAATCAATACCTTGTCACCAGTGATGGGCAGGTTGGCGTAGCATGCTCTTGCCTCGTCGCTGTCATCACGACTCATCAGCTGATAGACCAGCTTGCTGTTGATCGGGGTCCATTCACTGCCAAAATGGATGATCCGGCTGATACCGCGGGTCGATTTCAGGGTGATCGGGGTTACTTCGTTTAGATCGACAAAGATAAACAGATAGTTGGGAAACATGGGTTCCCGTACAGGTACTCGCTTGCCCCGGCGCAGCTTTTCAATCTCTACCATAGGGTAATAGGATTCGATGCCCTGGGCATCGAGGTGGGCGCGGGCGCGGGCCTCTTCTTTTGGCTTGCAGTAGGCCAGATACCATTTTTTCATGTGATGAGTATGTTCGTGTTGCCGTGCTCAACGATATGATAACGGCGCCAATAAAAAAGGCCACGCATTGCGTGGCCTTTTTTGCCAAGTGAGCAATTACCAACCTTTCACCAGGCCGCCTTTGAACAACTCGACCCCCTTTTTGTAGACCTCGTCGGTCTGATAGGCCTGAACGAACTGTTTGACCTTCTCGTCATCCTTGTTGTTGTCGCGTGCCACGATCAGGTTGACGTAGGGGGACTCTTTATCTTCAACAAACAGGCCGTTTTCGGTGGGGGTCAGACCAATCTGACCGGCAAAAGTGTTGTTGATGATGGAGAGATCCACATCTTCCAGTGAACGGGGCAGCTGGGCGGCTTCCAGCTCGACAATCTTGAAATTGCGCGGGTTGCTGGCGATATCCAGCACAGTCGCTTCCAGACCTGCGCCATCCTTCAGGGTGATCAGACCCTGTTTGGCCAGCAGGATCAGCGAGCGACCCAGATTGGTCGGATCGTTCGGTACTGCGATCTGGGCGCCGTCCTTCAGCTCGCTCAGTGACTTGAGCTTCTTGGAGTAACCGGCAATCGGGTAGACGAAGGTGTTGCCGACCGGTATCAGCTTGAAGTCGCGATCACGTACTTGCGCATCCAGATAAGGTTTGTGCTGGAAGGCATTGACGTCGATGCTGCCATCGTTCAGTGCCACGTTCGGGGTGACGTAGTCGGAGAAGTTGACGATCTCGACGGTCAGACCGTATTTCTCTTTTGCTACCTTGGCAGCCATTTCAACCAGCTCGGTCTCGGGGCCCGCAATGGCGCCCACTTTCAGAACCTTGCTCTCTTCTTTTTGACCGCAACCGGTCAGAACCAAGCCAGCCAGCAACGCTGCCGCAACGGATTTGATGCCAAATTTCATAAAACCTCCTGTCAGAAATCGACGATTAACGATGATCATATTTGTGAACCAGGCGCTCACCTGCGCTCTGGATGAGTTGAACCAGTACTACCAGGATAACCACGGTCACCAGCATGACGGTGGGGTCAAAACGCTGATAACCATAACGAATACCCACATCTCCCAGACCACCGCCACCGATGGCCCCGGCCATGGCCGAGTAGTTCACCAGGGTAACGAGGGTGATGGTGACGCTGTTGATGATGCCGGGCAGGGCTTCAGGCAGCAGCACCTTGGTGATGATTTGCAACGGCTTGGCGCCCATCGCCTTGGCCGCTTCCAGCAGGCCGTCCGGCACCTCCATCAGGGCCCCTTCTACCAGTCGGGCGATAAAGGGCACTGCGCCAATGGTGAGTGGCACGATAGCGGCGATAGTGCCGATACTGGTGCCGACAATCAAGCGGGTGAGGGGGATGATCGCCACCAGCAGGATGATAAAGGGCACCGAGCGGCCCACGTTGACCACCATGCCGAGGCTGCGGTTGAGCAGCGGGTTGGCCAGGATCTGGCCCCCCTTGGTCACATGCAGCGCCACGCCGAGTGGCAGGCCAAGCAGGCAGCCAAACAGGGCGGAGCCTGCGACCATCAGCAAGGTGTTGCCCAGCTCGATAATGAGCAGATTAATCATGGCTTCGGACATAACCCATTACCTCCAGCTGAATATGGTTGTCAGTCAGGAACTGCTGGGTTGCCGCGCACTGGGCTTCATCCCCGAACAGCTCTGCCAGCAGAAAACCGAATTTAACGCCACCGGCGTACTCGATATCCGCGCTCAAAATACTGATGTCGATGTTGAAACGGCGGCTCGCCTCGGAAATCAGCGGCGTATCGACCGTGCTGCCGGTAAAGCCGAGCTTCACCAGCGGATAGCTGCCGGGCACCCGCTCGCTACTCATCCGATCCTGATACTCCTGCGGTACCTCCAGATGGATGGTGGAGTGGATGAAGTCACGGGCCAGCTGGGTCTTGGCATTGCTGAAGAACCAGGCCACTTCGCCCTGCTCGATCAGGCGGCCGTCACTGATGATGGCCACTTCGTCACAGATCCCCTTCACCACATCCATTTCGTGGGTGATCAGCAGTATGGTGAGCCCCAGCTTGACGTTGATCTCCTTGAGCAGGGTCAGGATCGAGCGGGTGGTCTGCGGGTCGAGGGCCGAGGTGGCCTCGTCACACAGCAGCACCTTGGGGGCCGGTGCCAGTGCTCGGGCGATGGCGACACGTTGCTTCTGGCCACCGGAGAGCTCTGACGGATAGGCGTGGGCACGGGCTTCCAGCCCGACCAGTGCCAACAGCTCTTCGACCCGGCTTTTTATCTGTTCTTTACTCCAGCCAGCCAACTCCAGCGGAAAGGCGATATTGGCAAATACGGTGCGGGAGGCGAGCAGGTTGAAGTGCTGGAAAATCATCCCGATCTGGCGGCGGGCCTGGGTCAAATCCCGCTCGCTCAGGGCGACCAGATCCTGGCCCGCGACGATGACGTGCCCCTCTGTCGGGCGCTCCAACAGGTTGACACAGCGAATGAGGGTACTTTTACCGGCACCAGAGGCACCGATCACCCCGAATATTTTGCCTTGGGGTACATGCAGACTCACGTCACGCAGGGCGTGCACGGCGTCACTGCCGGTACCGTAGACTTTGTTGAGACCGTTCAACTTAATCATGGATTATTCCGTGCTCACAGCCTTACAGCACAGGGCGCTACAGGCGGGTAAATTGGGCAGAGGTTCCACTGGGTTACTCTGCCATCATGGAGGATGATGCTAAGATGTCTGGATGGCCGTGTCAACGCATGTTTTTACGTCTAGACGTCTAAAAAAGTGATAAGGATTTCTGCCTGGTGGATAACGAGCAGGGTGGATAGGTTGCGTATCCAGATCCTGTTTCGCCTGCGCGTCATATAGCCGAATTAAAGATGGGTTATGGCGAGTAAATGCTGGTTTTATTAGTGTGTCAGCCCGATTTCACTCACGTCAGGTGTCGATCCTGATGCTCCTCCATAGTTGCACAAATAGTTGCACAAATATTTGCACAAATAGCTGCACAAATCGTTCCCTATTCGTGACCGGATCACCTGCCTGCCCTTTTGTCGTCGCCAACCTTGATGCAGCGCAAGGGGCGCTCGGTTAGGGATTGGGTTGCTGGTGGTTGTTTTTTATACTAGTGGTGTCGACAAACATGGAGGGCAGGGCGATGAGATTCCAACAGATCAAAGAGTTGCTGCACTATCTTGAGCAGGTTCATCACCAGCTCGGGCTCTGTTACGGGCGAATGGCCAGCCAGGTAGACAGCGAACGCAGCCGGATGTTGCTGGTCTATCTGCAAGGTCGCGAGGATGCGGCTGGCGCCCATCTGCACCAATATGCCGCTCAGCTGGGAGAGGCGGTCAGGGAGACCTGGCTGAACCAGAGCTTCAGCGAGGATATGCTGCCTGCCATCACCCGGTTCGAGATGCCGGCCTCGGCCCAGACCCAGGATATCGTCACTCAGGTGTGCCGCTGGGAAGAGCAGTTAGTGGGTGAGCTGGGCCATCTGGCCCGGGAGTGCCCGACACCGGCCACCACCACGCTACTCGACAATCTGGCCGGACTGGAGCAGACCCGTCTGACCCGATTGGTACACGGGGTACACAGATTCGATGACATGTAATACAAGATGGCCGACAAAAAAGGGCCCGGCAGCAGTGCCGGGCCCTTTCCATGTGATATCTGCTGATTTGCAGTGAGTGTCGGTCAGCCCTGCTGCTCGGCCGCGTAGAGGGCGGCCCCGATAATGCCCGCCTGATTGAGGCTGGCCGCCGGAATGAGCGGCGCCCGGGTTTCGATGCGATCGACAAACTTCTCCAGCTTGGATGCGCTGCCGCCCCCCAGAATGAAGATATCGGGGGAGAAGAGAAACTCGAGGCGCGCCAGATACTTGTTAAAGCGCTTGCCCCAGCGGTTCCAGGAGAGATCTTCTCGCTTGCGCACCGCATCGGAGCAGTAGTGCTCTGCCACCATCCCTTCCAGCATCAGGTGGCCCAGCTCGGTATTGGGTAGCAGCTGGCCGTTGACGAACACGGCGGTGCCGATGCCGGTGCCGACTGTGATGAGGATGATCACCCCCTTGCGATCTTTACCAGCGCCAAAATTCATCTCGGCCAAACCCGCTGCATCGGCATCGTTCAGCACATAGCAGGGCTTGCCGGTGACATCGGCAAACAGATGCTCTGCATCGGTCTCAATCCAGCTCTTGTCGATATTGGCGGCACTCTTGGCAACCCCGTTGTGGATGGTGGCGGGAAAGCCGCACCCCACCGGCCCTTTCCAGTCGAAGTGTTCTACCAGCGCCTTGAGGGTATGGGCGATGGCGGCCGGAGTGGCCGGTTGCGGTGTGGCAATGCGATGGCGCTCGCCAATCAGTTCGCCGGTTTCAGTATCCACCAGGCAGCCCTTGATCCCAGAGCCGCCAATATCCACTCCCAACATTTGCATCTGTGTTGTCCTTGTTGTGTGCCGACCAGCTGGTACTAATTACGGTGTTCTGGTCACTGCGGGTCGGCAGAGCATGAAAAAAGTGCAGCAATCCGGCAAGGGGCAGATCACTTATGCGTGATCCGGCAGACCTTTTTCGATGCAGCGGATCAGCAAACGGGTTTTCTTGTTCTCTTCATCCTGACGCCGGGCAAGGGTTGCCAGCGCCCATTCGATATGTTCGGCCACCATGGGCTCGGCGGTGGTCAACCCCTGTTGCAGGGCGGCGATGACCTCGGGAGTCGCCGGGCCATTGCCAAGGGCAACCGCCAGATTACGGCGCCAGCGTTGATAGCCGATGCGGCGGATCGGGCTCCCTTCGGTTTGTTTGAGAAAATCGCTCTCGCTCCAGCGCCACAGCGCCAGCAGGGGCGGACGGTGCAGGCTGGGGCGCGGGCTGAAGTCGGGCTCCGGGCTGGCATCGGCGTAGCGATTCCAGGGGCAGATAAGCTGGCAATCGTCGCAGCCGTAGATGCGGTTGCCCATTAATGGCCTGAACTCTTCCGGAATAGGGCCGTCGTTCTCGATGGTGAGATAGGAGATGCAACGGCGGCCATCCACCACATAGGGGGCGACAATGGCGCCGGTCGGGCAGATGTTGATGCAGGCGACGCACTTGCCGCATTGCGCCTTCTCCACCGGCTGGTCGAGCGGCAGTGGCAGGTTGAGCAACAGCTCACCGAGAAAGAAGAAGGAGCCGGCCGATTCGTTGAGCAGCAGTGAGTGTTTGCCAACCCAGCCAAGTCCGGCCTTGGCTGCCAGCGGCCGCTCTAGGATGGGGGCGGAGTCAACGAAGGGGCGCCATTCACCCAGGGTGTCAGCAGTGTCTTGAAATAGCTCGGCGCAGCGCGCTTCGATGCGATCACCCAGCTGTTTAAGCCGGTTGCGCAGCACCTTGTGGTAGTCGCGGCCGAGGGCATAGCGGCTGATGTAGCCGAGGGTCGGGTCGCGCAGGGTAGCGGCGAAGCCTGCCTCGAACGGCAGGTAGTTCATACGTACCGACAACACCCGCACCGTGCCCGGCAGCAGTTCGTGGGGGCGCGCTCGCATCATGCCGTGGCGCGCCATGTAATCCATGCTGCCGTGGTAGCCCGCATCTAGCCACGCCTGCAATCTCGGCTCTTCGCTGCGCAGATCGGTGTCGGTGATGCCCGCCTGGTCAAATCCTAGCTCCCGTGCCCAGAGCTTGATATCGTGGGCCAGCTGGTGGAAGTCAGGTGCGCTCATGCAGCTTGGCCTGGCCAGCGTTTGCTGGCGTGGGTCGGTTGATAAGAGGCGGGAGCCGTCATGGTAGAGATCATCAGGGGCGCGTTGGGCATAAAAGAGGGGGGCAGTTTACCACAGGGGCTGTGGCAGACTGAACAGATCCGCGCACTTGAGCGCAACTGGGCCGCGCGCGAGGGGCAACCGCTCTATGCCCTGATGGAGCGAGCCGGTGCCGCGCTGCGTACTTATGCCTCCCTGCATTGGCCCGAGAGCCGCTGCTGGTGGATCTTCGTCGGCCCCGGTAATAACGGCGGTGATGGCTATGTGCTGGCCCGCCTTGCCCGCCAGATTGGCATCGAGGTGGTGGTGATTGCCGCCAGAGCTGCTGACCAGCTGAAGGGGGATGCCAGACGGGCCGCCGATGAGTGGCTGGCGGCCGGTGGCCGGGTCTGGCCAGCCGAGCAGTTTGACGGGATGCAGCTGCCCGCCGCGGATCTGGTGATCGATGCCCTGCTTGGCACCGGCGTCAACACCCCCCTCTCACCGCTACTGACAAAGATCGTCGCAACAATCAATGGCTTGGCTGCGCCCGTGCTGGCGGTGGATCTCCCCTCCGGCCTCAACGGCGATACCGGCCGCGCCATGGGGGCCGTGGTGCAGGCCACTCGCACCCTCACCTTTATCGGTATCAAGCAGGGGATGCTCACCGGCGACGGGGTGGATTGCGTCGGCCAGCTCGACTGTGACCCCCTTGGCGTCACGCCGGATGGCGCTATGTTGCCCGCCGCCTGGCGTATCGATTATCCGCTCCTGAGCACGCAGCTGACCCCGCGCCAGCGCGCTTGCCATAAGGGCTCTTATGGCAAGGTGCTGCTGGTGGGGGGCAATCGTGGCATGCAGGGGGCCATAGTGCTGGCGGCCCGCGCCTGCCTGCGGGCGGGTGCCGGGCTGGTGCGGGTGTGTCAACATCCGGAGCACCCGCCGGTCAGCCTCTATCAACCCGAGCTGATGAGCCTCACCACCGCAGAGGACGAGGGGTGGGCATCGGTGCGGGTCATCGGCCCCGGCCTCGGTCAGGATGAGTGGGGAAGGGGGCAAATCGCCCGTTATCTCACCGATCGGCTGCCACTGGTTTTGGACGCCGATGGATTGAATTGGCTGGCGCAATCTCCCCGCCATCAGGATAATTGGGTGCTCACACCCCATCCCGGCGAAGCGGCACGACTGCTGGGATGTACCATTACCGACATTGAAATCGACCGGTTTGCCGCCGTGCAGGCGCTGCAGCGGCGCTATGGCGGTGTGGTGCTGTTAAAAGGGGCGGGGACGCTTATTTTTGACGGCGAGCGGGTCGCCCTCTGTTGTGAAGGTAATCCCGGCATGGCAAGTGGCGGCATGGGCGATCTGTTATCTGGTATAATCGCCGCCCTTTTGGCTCAGGGCTGCTCTGCCACCATGGCAAGCTGGCTGGGCGCCGTGATCCACGGCGAGGCCGCCGACTTGGCCGCCACCGACGGCGAGCGGGGCATGCTGGCGTCAGATCTGCTGCCGCTGATCCGCAAACTGGTTAATCCCGACACCATAACAAGTTAACAAGAAGAACATGGCAAAACAGTTGATGATGACACTGCCGGATGAGGCAGCAACAGTGGCTCTAGGTGGTCGTTTGGCACAAGCTTGCCAGCAGGCGACCACAGTATTTCTACATGGCACGCTGGGCGCAGGTAAAACCACTCTGACCCGGGGTTGGGTGCAGGGCCTTGGCCATCCGGGTAAGGTAAAAAGCCCGACTTACACCCTGGTCGAGCCCTACGAGCTTGATGGCTGGCAGGTCTACCATTTCGATCTCTATCGCTTGGCTGATCCGGAAGAGCTGGAGTTCATGGGCATTCGGGACTATTTTGCCGCCAACACCCTTTGTCTGGTGGAGTGGTCCGAGAAGGGCGAGGGTTGGTTACCGGCCCCCGACCTTGAAATTACCCTCACCTATGTAGGCGAGCAGCGTGAGGTGCTGATAGAGGCCCGCACTGCTATTGGCGAAGCCATTCTGGAACGGTTGTCATCTACGTGCGCTTGATCCTTGTTTTTGCTCTCTCTTTGATGGCGTTACCCTCTTGGGCGAATCAGCTCAAGAGCGTACGAATCTGGCCATCACCGGATAACACCCGGGTGGTGCTCGACATGAGCAGCGCCCCCAATTTCAACTATTTCACCCTGAACGGCCCGGATCGGCTGGTGATCGACCTTAAGGGGGCGAGCAACGCCGCCAATCTGGCCCGGGTGGAGAACAACAGCGAACTGGTGCGCAAGATCCGCCAGAGCACCCCACTGGAGAAAGGGGGCTTGCGTCTGGTGCTGGATCTCAGCTCCACCATCAAGCCGGTGGTGTTTCCGCTGGCGCCAGCCGGGCCATATGGCCACCGTCTGGTGATTGACCTGCCTTATGAAGAGAAGCGATCCGCTGCCGCTGCGCAACCGGTGCCGGTGAGTGGCAAGCACCGCGGTGTGGTGATTGCCATTGACCCGGGTCATGGCGGGGAAGACCCCGGCTCCATCGGGCCGCGCCGCACCTACGAGAAACGGGTCACCATGGCCGTCTCCCAGAAACTGGCGGCGCTGATCGATCGCGAACCGGGCATGCGTGCCGTGTTGACCCGTCGCGGCGATTACTTCGTCGATCTCAACAAGCGCTCCGAGATTGCCCGCAAAGCCAAGGCGGATCTGCTGGTGTCGGTGCATGCGGACAGCTTCCACAACTCGACCCCGCGTGGTGCCTCGGTCTGGGTCTTGTCGACCAACCGCGCCAACCGCGAGATGGGCAGCTGGCTGGAAAAGCAAGAGAAGCAGGGCGAACTGCTGGGCGGGGTGGGTAAGGTGTTGGCTGAATCCGACCCCAACCCCTATCTGGCGCAAACCTTCCTTGATCTTTCCATGGACAAGTCCCGTGCCGAGGGTTACGACGTGAGTCGTCAGATCCTGCGTTCCATGGGCAAGGTCGCCAAGTTGCACAAAAAAGAGCCTGAACACGCCAGTCTGGCGGTGCTCAAGGCGCCTGATATTCCCTCTGTGCTGGTGGAGACCGGATTTATCTCCAACCATGCGGAAGAGAAGCTGCTGGCTAACACCAGTTATCAGGACCAGCTGGCCCGCGCCATTTTCGAGGGGATCCGCAACTACTACCGTGCCCACCCGACCAAGGGGGCCATGTTGACCGGTAAGGGGCAGGCCAGCCAGCCAGCCGCCGTTAGCCGGTCAGTCGTCACCAAGCAACCGGTGAGCAGGCCACAACAGGTGCAATCGCAGCCGGTGGTGACCAACAAGATGCCAGCGACGACCGTGCGCGACGGCGGAGCGCCGGTCAGCAGTGTCAGCAGTGGCTCTGGTGCTGGGGTGATCAAACCCTATTCGGCTGCAACCGCATCACCGAGCGCCCCGGTCAGCTCTGTTGGCGCCAATGACAAATCGGGCATGACCCGGCACGTGGTCACCCGAGGTGAAAGCCTCTCTCGGTTGGCTGAAAAGAACGGGGTGAGTCAGGCGCGCTTGGTGGAGATTAACAATCTCAAGAGCCGTGATGTCCAGATTGGTCAGGTGCTTTATATTCCCCGTTCCGGGCAACCGGCTCAGGCGACTCGCACCCAGAGCAATAATCAGTCGAAGATGATCCGTCATGTGGTCGCGCGGGGTGAGAGCCTCTCCCGCCTGGCCGAGAAACATGGGGTAAGTCAGGCGCGACTGGTGGAGATCAACAAACTCAAGTCGCGGGATATTCAGGTAGGGCAGGTGCTCTACATTCCCCAAAACTAACGCGCGGGAGCTGGCGATGCGGCTCCCCGTGTTGGCGACATCATCCGCAAGATGGAAATTCAGGAGTAAGTGATGCCGATCCGTATATTACCCCCGATCCTGGCTAACCAGATTGCAGCCGGAGAGGTGGTGGAACGGCCCTCTTCGGTGGTGAAAGAGCTGGTGGAAAACAGCCTGGACGCCGGTGCCGACCGGGTCGAGATCGACATCGACAAGGGGGGCGCCAAGCTGATCCGCATCCGTGACAACGGCTGTGGCGTCGCCAAAGAGGAG
Source organism: Aeromonas sp. EERV15 (assembly GCF_900079845.1). NCBI lineage: Bacteria > Pseudomonadati > Pseudomonadota > Gammaproteobacteria > Aeromonadales > Aeromonadaceae > Aeromonas > Aeromonas sp. EERV15. Next base: position 74,349 of record NZ_FKKY02000007.1, read on the forward strand.
CTGGTGCTGGCGCTGTCGCGTCACGCGACCTCCAAGGTTGCCACGCTGGACGATCTGGAAGGGATCAACAGCCTCGGTTTTCGTGGCGAGGCCCTCGCCTCCATCAGCTCGGTCTCCCGTCTCACCTTTACCTCCCGTACCGCAGAGCAGTCCGAAGCCTGGCAAGCCGAGGCGCAAGGGCGCGAGATGAGCGTCACCATCAAGCCGGCGGCCCATCCGGTGGGCACCACGGTGGAGGTGGTGGATCTCTTCTTCAATACCCCCGCTCGGCGCAAGTTCATGCGCAGCGAAAAGACCGAGTTTGCCCATATTGACGAGCTGGTGCGGCGCATCGCGCTCTCTCGCTTCGACGCCACCCTGATCCTGCGCCACAACGGTAAGGTGGTGCGCCAGTACAAGGGCGCCAACACTGTGCCGGAGCAGGAGCGCCGCCTCGCCGCCGTCTGCGGCACCCCCTTTATGCACCATGCGCTGGCGGTAGAGAGCGAGCACAGCGACGTGCGGCTGTGGGGCTGGCTGGCGACCCCGGAGGGGGCAAGACCGCAGAACGATCTGCAATACACCTATGTCAACGGCCGGATGATGCGCGACAAGCTGATCAACCACGCCATCCGTCAGGCCTATGATGAACTGCTGCCCGCCGATCGCTTCGCCGCCTATGTGCTCTATATCGAGCTGGACCCCCGTCAGGTGGATGTCAACGTTCATCCCGCCAAGCACGAGGTGCGCTTCCATCAGGCGCGGCTGGTGCACGACTTTATCTTTCAGGCGCTGTTTACTGCATTGCGCCGCGAAGGGGTCAGCACTGCTCATCAGGAAGAGCCGTTGGCCGAAACCCTGGTCGAACTGCCGGTCAGCCCACAGATTGAATATCCCGGTCAGGCGCCACGGCCTGAATGGTACGGCGCCGAGCACAGCTATCGGGCACCTGCGCAGGTGCGGGAAGGGGGAGCTGCGCGCGCCAGCAACTACCAACCGCCCGAGCCGCTAGGTCGCGAGGCGATGCGTGGCATGGGGTCGCTGTTAACGACCCAGCCCATCGCAACGGCAACGGTGGCTGAGCCGGATACCACCACAGTGACTCCGTCAAAGCAGGGGGGATGCCGCGCGCTGACGTTGGTTGATCAGGCCTATCTGTTGGTCGAGCGGGATAATCAGCTGGCGCTGCTCTCGCTGGTGCGCGCCGAGCGGGTGCTGCTGCGAAGCTGGTTGCTGGATGCCTGGGGACAGGGACTGGCGGCCCAGCCACTGTTGCTGCCGGTCTCCTTCAAATTGCCGAAGAATCTGATCGCGCTGGTGAGCGAGCAGGAACGTTTGCTGAAACGGATGGGGCTGGAGTTGAAAAGCGGTGGGCGCGACACCATGATCCTGACTCGGGTGCCAGCCCTGCTGCGCCAGACCGACCTGGTGCGCCTGTTACCCGAACTGTTGCAAATCATCGAGGGCGGATCTGACAGTGATGCCGGTCAGCAGGCTGAAGTATTATGCCAATGGCTGGTGGAGCAGGGGATAAGCCGCGAGAAGATATACGATTTTTCAACAGCCAGTCGTCTGCTGACGGAACTTGTGGCCGCTCACGCTGACCAACTGACAGATATTCGCATGGTACGCCCGCTTTCGCTGGCGACCGTGCTGGAGGAGTTTGAACATGGCGAGTGACTTGCCGACCGCAATTTTTCTGATGGGGCCGACGGCCTCCGGCAAGACGGATCTCGCCATTGAACTGTGCCAGGCGCTGCCCTGCGACATCATCAGCGTCGATTCGGCGCTGATCTATCGCGGTATGGACATTGGCACTGCCAAGCCGACCGCCGATGAACTGGCGCGGGCCCCGCACCGGCTGATCGATATTCTTGACCCCGCCATGAGCTATTCGGCGGCTGATTTTTGCAAGGATGCCCTGCGGGAGATGAAAGAGATCGCCGACCGCGGCCGCATTCCGCTGCTGGTGGGCGGCACCATGCTCTATTTCAAGGCGTTGCTGGAGGGATTGTCCCCGCTGCCCTCTGCTGACCCCGCCATTCGTGCCGGGATTGAGGAAGAGGCAGCCCGCCTCGGTTGGCAGGCGCTGCACGACGAGCTGGTGCGCATCGACCCGGTGGCCGGGGCGCGAATTCACCCCAATGACCCGCAGCGGCTCAGCCGGGCGCTTGAGGTCTACCGCATCAGCGGCAAGACGCTCACCGAGCTGACGCAAGTGCAGGGGGAGGGCTTGCCCTATCGGGTGCAGCAGTTTGCCATTGCCCCCAGTGATCGCGCCGTGCTGCACCAACGTATCGAAATGCGCTTCGACAAGATGCTGCAAGGTGGTTTCGAGCAGGAGGTGCGAGCGCTGATGGCACGCGGCGATCTGCACCCGGATCTCCCCTCCATTCGCTGCGTGGGTTATCGCCAAATGTGGGACTACCTGTGCGGCGAAGTGGGGTATGATGAAATGCGTTATCGTGGCATTGTTGCCACACGCCAATTGGCAAAACGACAGATGACCTGGTTGCGCGGCTGGCCCGAGGTGACCTGGTTGGAATCTGGAGAGTCTGGCAATCTCGACCGTGTGCTTGCGCACGCTGGTGCGGCTTGACACTCCCTGTATAATCAGGTTGTTATATTGATATCCGGTGTTTAAAAACAACAAACTATAAGGAAAAGAACAATGGCTAAGGGGCAATCTCTCCAAGACCCGTTTTTGAATGCGCTGCGCCGTGAGCGGATTCCTGTTTCTATCTATTTGGTGAACGGCATCAAACTGCAAGGTCAGATCGAGTCTTTCGACCAGTTTGTCATTTTGCTGAAAAACACCGTGAGCCAGATGGTTTACAAGCACGCTATTTCGACTGTGGTTCCCGCGCGTGCCGTTAACCACCACCAGCCTATGCCTGATGGTGCGGCTGATGCACAGGATGAAGCCGAGGCGTGATATCCCCGGGTGAGTCGACTCGCCGATTTGGATTGGTGATGATCCCTGTTAAGGAGCAAACGCTTGTTTGACCGTTATGAAGCTGGCGAACAGGCCGTTCTGGTGCATGTGAACTTCAGTGATGAAGGTGAGCGCGAGGATCTGGAAGAGCTCAAGATGTTGGTGAGCTCTGCTGGCGTCAATGCGCTAGGGGTTGTTACCACCAGTCGCAGAGCCCCCAGTGCCAAGCTGTTTGTCGGTAGCGGCAAGGCTGAAGAGATCGCGTCCCAAGTCCAGCTGCTGGGCGCCGACGTGGTGATCTTCAACCATGCCCTGAGCCCTGCCCAAGAGCGTAACCTGGAGCGTCTGTTCCAATGCCGGGTGGTCGACCGAACAGGTCTTATCCTCGATATCTTCGCCCAGCGCGCCCGAACCCACGAAGGTAAACTGCAGGTCGAACTGGCCCAGTTACGCCATCTCTCCACTCGCTTGGTGCGAGGCTGGACCCACCTCGAGCGTCAAAAGGGCGGGATCGGTCTGCGTGGACCGGGTGAAACCCAACTTGAAACTGACCGACGGCTGCTGCGGGAACGGATCAAGGCGATTTTGCGTCGGCTCGACAAGGTCGCCAAGCAGCGGGAACAGGGCCGTCGCGCCCGTAATCGTAATGAAGTGCCGACGGTGTCACTGGTTGGTTATACCAACGCCGGAAAGTCTACTTTGTTCAACCAACTTACAGCTGCCAGTGTGTATGCTGCCGATCAGTTGTTTGCAACTCTGGATCCCACCCTGCGTAAACTGGTGATCCGGGATGTGGGTGATGTGATTTTGGCAGATACAGTTGGATTTATTCGACACTTGCCCCATGATCTGGTCGCAGCCTTCAAGGCGACCCTGCAGGAGACCCGCGAAGCGGATCTGTTGCTGCATGTGGTGGACTGTGCCGATGAGCAGATGCAGGAAAATATCGATGCCGTGCAGCAGGTGCTCGCCGAGATCGAAGCGGATGACCGCCCGCAGCTGATGATCTGCAACAAGATCGACAAGCTGGAGGATCGCCCTGCGGGTCTGGAACGTAATGACGAGGGACGCCCGGTGCGTGTCTGGTTATCGGCCCAGACCGGTGAAGGCTGTGAATACCTGTTTATGGCGCTGACTGAATTGCTGGCTGGCTCCATGGTGCATCACACCCTGCAGTTACCCCCCTCTGCTGCTAGATTGCGCAGTGCGCTCTATCAGCTGAAAGGGATTGAACGGGAAGGTTTTAGCGAGGAGGGGGATTTTGTACTGGAAGTCCGCTTGCAAGTGGCCGACTGGAACCGCCTTGTGAAACTGGAAGGTGAGAGTTTACAACGCTTTATCCGACATTGATTGGTCGATGAAGATGAATGCTTAATGGCTTCATCAACGATTGATGGTCAGATAGAGATGATATCCATCTGCATGTATTAATGGAGACGCTGATGGCTTGGAATGAGCCTGGAAATAACGGCAAAGACCGTGACCCTTGGGGGAATAACGGCAAGAATCAGGGACCCCCTGATCTGGATGCGATGCTGCGCAAGGTGACCAGCCGGTTTGGTGGTCTGTTTGGCGGTGGCAAGTCTGGTGGTGATGTGGGTCGGTTTGGCCTCTCTATCGCCCTGGTCGTGGCGGTGGTGGTGTGGGTCGTCAGTGGCTTCTATACCATTCGCGAAGCTGAGCGAGGCGTGGTGCTGCGTTTTGGGGAGTATTCCCACAATGTCGATCCGGGCCTGCGCTGGAAGCCGACCTTTATCGATCGGGTGATCCCGGTGGATGTGGAGTCCGTGCGTTCCCTGCCAGCGTCAGGTTTCATGCTGACTCAGGATGAAAACGTGGTGCGGGTCGAAATGGACGTGCAATACCGTGTCGTCAATCCCGAGCAGTATCTGTTCAGCGTGACCAATGCCGACGAGAGTCTGAGTCAGGCAACCGATAGCGCCCTGCGTTATGTGGTGGGCCATACCCGCATGGATGATGTACTGACCACCGGTCGGGAAAAAGTGCGTCAGGAAACCTGGCAGGTTGTCGATAGCATCGTCGAACCTTACCAGATGGGCCTGCAAATTGTGGACGTCAACTTCTTGCCGGCTCGTCCGCCGGAAGAGGTGAAAGACGCCTTCGATGATGCCATCTCCGCTCAGGAAGATGAGCAGCGCTTTATCCGTGAAGCCGAAGCTTATGCTCGTGAAGTTGAGCCAAAAGCACGTGGCTCGGTCAAGCGTCTGGAACAGGAAGCCGAAGGTTACAAGTCCCAGATCGTGTTGAAGGCCCAGGGTGAAGTTGCTCGCTTCAACCAGTTGCTGCCCCAGTATCAAGCCGCGCCTGAACTGACTCGTGAGCGTATCTACCTGGAAACCATGGAAGAGCTCTATCAGCAGACTAACAAGGTGGTTGTGGACATGCCTGCTGGCAACAACAGCATGATTTATCTGCCGCTCGACAAACTGTCTGGTAAAGCGAACGCGGTACAACCGGCTCGTCCGGCAGGCACGCCAGCGGTTGAATCGACCCCACCTTCCAACGAAGGGGCCAACTCTACACCGACCCCGCTGCGTGGCGGTGACCGTTTCAGCTCAGGGAGAAACTAATAGATGAAAAAAATAGCTATTGGTGTCATCGCTGTGGCGACCATGTTCTGCTTCTCTTCTGTTTTCATCATTGATGAAGGTCAGAAAGGGATAGTGGTGCAGTTTGGCAAGGTGAAGCGGGTTGAGTCCGGCGAACCACGGCTCTATGAGCCTGGTCTGCACTTCAAGGTGCCGCTCATCGATCAGGTTCGCAAGATGGATGCCCGCATCCAGACGCTGGAAGGCCAGGCAGATCGCTTTGTTACCTCCGAGAAGAAAGACCTCATCATCGACTCCTACGTGAAGTGGAAGATCGAGGACTTCTCCAAGTACTACCTGGCAACCGGTGGTGGCAACAAGATCCAGGCGGAAGACCTGCTCAAGCGTAAAATTAACAACGGTCTGCGTTCCGAGATCGGTAACCGTACCATCAAAGACATCGTCTCTGGTGAGCGCAGTACCGTGATGGAAGATGCGCTGATGAAGATGGCGCGCTCTTCCGAGCTCGGTATCAAGGTGGTTGATGTGCGGATCAAGCAGATCAACCTGCCGGTGGAAGTCTCTAGCTCCATCTATCAGCGGATGCGTGCCGAACGGACTGCGGTAGCCCGTGAGCATCGCTCCCAGGGTCGTGAGCAGGCTGAAATCCTGCGTGCAGATATCGACCGCAAGGTGACCGTGATGATCGCCGACGCCGAGAGTAATGCGCGGCAACTGCGTGGTGAAGGTGATGCTGAGGCAGCCAAAATCTATGCCGACAGCTACAAGAAAGACCCCGAGTTTTTCAGCTTCGTGCGTAGTATGGAGGCCTATCGCAAGAGCTTCGCCGGTGGCAACGACCTGATGGTTCTGAAGCCGGACAGCGAGTTCTTCCGCTACCTCAAATCTCCTAACGGCACCAAGTAATTATCGCCGAGAGGTTATCTCAAAAGGGTCTGACACATCAGACCCTTTTGTTTTGAGTGCTAAAGCCACCTGTCGATGCAGGTGGTTTTTTATTTAAGGGGACAAGATGCTGACATCTATGCTGGCAGGATTGGGGCTGTTATTACTGTTTGAAGGGCTGGGTCCGCTGCTGGTCCCAAAAGCATGGCAACAGATGCTGCGTCTGCTGAGCGAGCAGCCTCCGGAGCAGTTGCGCCGCATCGGAGGATCCCTGGTGGTGGCAGGGCTGGTGATCCTCTGGATGTTGAACCACTGAGCTTTGATAGCTAGCTCCGGCCGTCGAATGACAGGCAATAAAAAAGAGGCGGTCGCCTCTTTTTTATTGCCAGGGGAGCCGTAGACTCAGGCGCTGCGTTGTACCGCCATGTGAGCAAGGGTTTCCAGCGCTTGCTTGTGGCGGGAGTCTGGCAGGATGGCGAGGGCGGCAATGGCCTTGTCAGCCTCCTCCTGGGCACGCATGCGTGAGTACTCCAGCGCACCGGTACGGTCGAGAATCCCGAGGATCTGGTCGAGATGCTCCATACCGTTGCGGTGCTCGATGGCATCGCGCACCAGCTGGCGCTCTTCCGCACTACCTACAGCCATGGCCCGCAGTAGCGGCAGGGTAGGTTTGCCTTCAGCCAGATCGTCACCGACGTTCTTGCCCATCTCCTCGCTCTGGGAGCAATAATCCATCACATCATCGATGATCTGGAACGCGGTACCCAGATACTTGCCGTAATCGGTCATTGCCTGCTCGACGGGCTCGGGCTGATGGGTCAGCACGGCGGCGAGGCGGGTGGCGGCCTCGAACAGCTTGGCGGTCTTGCAGTAGATGACCGTCATGTAACTCTGCTCGGTGGTATCCGGGTCGTTACAGTTCATCAACTGCAACACTTCCCCTTCTGCAATGGTGTTGGTGGCATCCGACAGGATCTCCATCACCCGCAGGTTGGATAGTTCGGCCATCATCTGGAAGGAGCGGCTATAGAGGTAGTCACCGACCAAGACGCTTGCGGCATTGCCAAACATGGCATTTGCCGTTTCACGGCCGCGACGCAGATCAGATTCATCGACCACGTCATCATGCAGCAAAGTGGAGGTGTGGATAAATTCGATGATGGCGGCCAGTTTCAGGTGATCCTCACCCTCATAGCCGAGCGCGCGGGCGGCCATCACTGTCAGCATGGGGCGCATTCGCTTGCCGCCGGCACTGACGATGTAGAAACCCAGCTGATTGATCAGACTAACATCGGACTGGAGTCGGGCCAGGATCAGTTCATTGACCGCCGTCATGTCGGCGGCACAGAGCGCACGGATAGTCTGTTGGTCCATAAGTCTCGTAACGTGACAGCAGCAATAACTGCGATTTTAGTAATGGCGGGGATTCTACACGATTTCACAATGGGTTACAGTTAGGTGTTTATCCACGGCGGCAGATATGCGCACAAAATAAACTTTTTGCTAAATTGGCCTTGCCTGAGCAAATCGATTTGCGTAGAATGCCCGCCCATTGTTATAGGTTTTTGCGCATGTCTAGCCTTGAGCAAAAGACATGCCTTTACGGAGTTAATCAAATGTACGCGGTATTCCAAAGCGGCGGAAAACAACACCGTGTGGCCGAAGGTCAAATCGTTCGTCTGGAAAAGCTGAACGTTGAGACTGGCGCTACCATCGACTTCAACGAAGTTCTGATGGTTGCTGCAGGCGACACTTTTAAAGTAGGTGCTCCTTTTGTTGAAGGTGGCAAGGTTGTAGCTGAAGTTGTGGCTCACGGCCGTGGCGAGAAAGTGACTATCGTCAAGTTCCGTCGTCGTAAGCACCATCGCAAGCAAGCGGGCCACCGTCAGTGGTTCACTGAAGTCAAAATCACTGGCATCAGCGCTTAATTAGAGGAGTCCGATAGATGGCACACAAAAAAGCTGGCGGTTCATCCCGCAACGGTCGCGATTCTGAAGCTAAACGCCTTGGCGTGAAGCGTTTCGGCGGCGAAACAGTTCTGGCTGGCAGCATCATCGTTCGTCAGCGTGGCACCAAGTTCCATGCTGGTACTAACGTTGGTCTGGGAACAGATCACACCTTGTTCGCGAAAGCGACTGGTAAAATCCTGTTCGAAGTTAAAGGTCCGCTGAATCGTAAATACGTAAGCATCATTGCTGAGTAATTACGGACCGCAAGGATCCGAAGCCCCGCCAACAGGCGGGGCTTTTGTTTTTCTGAATTGTTGACGAAAAAACGGAACGCAGATGACCCGTGCTTCGACAGAGGCGTGGATTGCCAAGATGCGTATCGCCCGCAGGGGTCTGTACCACTATAATCGCGTATCGGTTTTTCGAATTAAGGTGACGGTGCCTATGAAGTTTGTTGATGAAGTCCAGATTCGAGTCGATGCCGGCGATGGTGGTAACGGTTGCGTAAGCTTTCGCCGGGAATTGTATATTCCGAACGGTGGACCCGATGGCGGTGACGGTGGTGACGGTGGTGATGTTTATCTGATCGCCGACGAGAACCTCAATACCCTGATCGACTACCGTTTCGAGCGCTTCCATGCTGCCGAGCGTGGGGAAAATGGTCGTAGTGCCAACTGTACTGGTCATCGTGGTAAGGATCGGGTGCTGCGCGTGCCGGTCGGTACCCGTGCCAGTGACGAAGATACCGGTGAGCGACTGGGTGACTTGACCAGTCATGGCCAGAAGCTGATGGTTGCCAAAGGTGGTTTCCACGGTTTGGGTAACACCCGCTTCAAAAGTTCAGTTAACCGTGCTCCCCGTCAGAAGAGTAATGGTACTCCGGGCGAAGTGCGTACCCTCAAGCTGGAGCTGCTGCTGCTGGCCGATGTCGGCATGCTGGGTCTGCCCAACGCAGGCAAGTCTACCTTTATTCGTGCGGTCTCTGCTGCTCGTCCCAAGGTAGCCGATTATCCCTTCACCACCCTGGTACCGAACCTGGGTGTGGTGCGTGGTGAGAACTCCCGCTCCTTCGTGATCGCCGATATTCCGGGTCTGATCGAAGGTGCTGCTGACGGTGCAGGTCTCGGTATTCGTTTTCTGAAACACCTTGAGCGTTGCCGTGTATTGCTCCATCTGGTTGATATTTGCCCGATCGATGGTTCTGATCCTGCGCAAAATGCCGTCACCATTGTGGGCGAGCTGGAGAAGTACAGCCCCGAGCTGGCAGGCAAACCGCGTTGGTTGGTGTTCAACAAGATGGATCTGATCCTGGAAGAAGAAGCCCAGGAAGTGATGGATCGCGTCAAGGCGGCCCTGAACCATGAAGGTCCGGTCTACGCTATTACCGCCATCAGCAAGGAAGGTACCAAGAAGGTCTGCTACGACATTCTGGACTTGCTGGACACCATGCCTCGTCAACTGGCGCAAGATGCGCAAGACGCTATCGAGAAGGTTGAGTTCAAGTGGGACGATTACCACAAGAATCAGCTGGCTCAAGCTGAAGCAGAAGCGCTCGCCGCTTCTGTGGCCTTCGACGAAGGGCTGGATGACGATGATTGGGATGACGACGAAGATGATGGCGTTGAAGTCATCTACGTGCGTGACTGATCCCCGTTACTGTCACTGAAAACCGGAGCCTTCGCAGGCTCCGGTTTTTTTATACCTGTCGAGCAACCACTCATTCGGCGAGTCGGTTACATCAGGTATTACCGAGCTTTTGGTACGGATTATATTTCCTACAAAATACAACAAAAACGAAACAAGAACCTGACGATATCGATTGAATCAATATGCGTTGCTATATCCGGTTGTTTTGATGAAAGGTTTACCTGTGGAAATATTTATGCGCAATTCACTCGATTAAGGGCTTGTTTGTGCGTTTTTTTAGAGTATTCTTGCGCGCGCTATTGCTGGTCAATGCGTGAATATGCAGGTTGGCCAGGCCAGGTAAATGTAACGTCAGGGCTGTCATATCATGTTGGAAAAGAGTCTCGAAGCACCCGCGGTCAATACCCGCCGTAACGTATTGATGTTTTTGGTTCCTTCACTTATCGGGATCCTGCTGTTCATGACGCCGGTCCTCTATCAGGGCAATGTCACCATCCCGGTTGCCGTGCTGGCCAAGCTGGTTCAGCGGGTGTTTGCCGATTATCTGGTGGCCATGGTCAGTGCGGTAATCACCACCACCATGCTGATGACGGTGATTGCCTGGTTGTTCAAGCCGGCGATTCTGGTGCGCCGTCCTTTCCTCAACAGCCTGTTCAATGTCTCCCCTTTCTGGGCCTGTGTACGGGTATTGGGCGGTATTTTCGTGCTGCTGACCTTCTTCGAGATGGGGCCAGAGTTGCTCTATTCCGGCGCAACCGGTGGTCTGGTGTTGCACGATCTGCTGCCGGTGCTCTTTTCGGTCTTCCTGTTTGCAGGTTTGTTACTGCCACTGCTGCTCGATTTCGGGCTGCTGGAATTTGTCGGCACCATGATGACCCGCATCATGCGTCCGGTATTCCGCTTGCCGGGTCGCTCCGCGGTGGACTGCTTTGCCTCCTGGCTCGGCGATGGCAGTGTTGGCATCCTGCTGACCAGCAAGCAGTATGAAGGGAAGTTTTATACCCAGCGTGAAGCCGCTGTGATTGGCACCACCTTCTCTGCTGTTTCCATCACCTTCTGTCTGGTGGTGATCTCTCAGGTAAAACTGGAACACATGTTTGTTCCTTTCTATCTGACCGTCTGCCTGGCTGGCGTGGTCGCTGCCATCGTGGTGCCGCGTTTGCCACCACTGTGCTGGAAGAAAGATATCTATGCCGATGGCACGCCCTTGTGCCGCAAGCAGGAGGCAGTGCCGCACCAGCACAGCGTGATGAGCTATGGCTTCGAGCGGGCATTGACCAAGGCTGATAATGTGAGTGACTTGGGCGCGGTAGCACGGGAAGGGGTGAAGAATGCGCTGGATATGATATTTGGCGTATTGCCGGTAGTGATGGCGATCGGTACCTGCGCCCTGATGCTGGCCGAACATACCCCTATCTTCACCTGGCTGGGGGCGCCCTTTGTTCCCTTGCTGGAGCTGCTGCAACTGCCGGAGGCTGAAGCGGCCTCCAAGACCATCATGGTCGGTTTTGCCGACATGTTCATTCCGGCGGTGCTGGCCTCGACCATAGAGAGCGACATGACCCGCTTCGTGATTGCCGCCATGTCGGTGACCCAGCTCATCTATATGTCGGAAGTGGGGGCCCTGCTGCTGGGCAGCAAGATCCCGGTCAAGCTGTGGGAGCTGTTCATCATCTTCCTGCTGCGTACTCTGGTCACCTTGCCGGTTATCGCCGCTGTGGCGCACCTGCTGTTCTGATCATGCCGCAGTGCTGAAAAAGGCCATCCCGCTTGCGGGGTGGCCTTTTTGCATCTGGCGCGTGTGCTCCTGCAGGGCAGATGTGTTCCGTTCGAGCATCTCATGCTAGAGTGCCCCTCTGTTAGCAAATTGTGATGCAATGGAGTGTATTTATGTCTGCCATCCCCTATTCTGTGCTCGATCTGGTGCCGGTTGCCGAAGGTTCTGTGCCTGCCGAGTCGTTTCGCCGTTCGCGGGATCTTGCCCGCCATGCCGAGGGCTGGGGTTACCAGCGCTACTGGCTGGCCGAGCATCACAACATGCCGGGCATTGCCAGTGCCGCTACCTCGGTGCTGATCGGTCATCTGGCTGAGGCCACCACAACGTTGCGGATCGGGGCGGGTGGCATCATGTTGCCGAACCACTCGCCACTGGTCATTGCCGAGCAGTTTGGCACGCTAAGCTCTCTTTACCCCGACCGCATCGATCTGGGCCTTGGCCGTGCGCCCGGGACCGATCAGCGTACCATGCGGGCGCTGCGGCGTATGCGCAGTGGTGAGGTGGATGATTTTCCGGCCGATGTACGCGAGCTGATGAGTTACTTTGGCGATGAGATCGGCGCGGTGCAGGCTGTGCCCGGTCAGGGGCTGCATCTGCCCATCTGGCTGCTGGGCTCCAGCCTCTACAGCGCGCAACTGGCGGCGGCGATGGGCTTGCCGTTCGGTTTTGCCTCCCATTTCGCCCCTGCCATGTTGCTGCAAGCGCTGGAGATCTACCGCAGCCAGTATCGTCCCTCTGCTCGCTGGCCCAAGCCCCATGCTGTGGTCTGCATCAACATGATCGCCGCCGACAACGAGCGGGAGGCCCGCTTCCAGTTCACCACCGTACAGCAGCAGTTCTTGCGCCTCCATCGCGGTGATGCGGGCAAGCTGCCCGCGCCGGTCGTCCAGCTTGGCGACGAGTGGGCGCCCCGTGAGCTGATGGCGATGGAGCAGACCCTGGCCCGCTCTCTGGTTGGTGACCCGGAGCAGGTTCGTCACGGTCTCAAGGCGCTGCTGGCGGAAACCCGTGCCGATGAGCTGATGTTCAACGGCCCCATCGTCGACCATCAGGCACGGTTGCGCTCTTTCGAGATCTCCGCCGAGCTGATGCAGAGCCTGTAAGCTCATTGTATGAGTTGTGGTAAGCGCTATCTTGAAGAGAATGAGGTTGTTGGCTTGCTGTCGGGTGACCGACACCAGTTTGTAGTCGCTACCAAGGCGTTTGCACAATAGCGGTGGATATCTGGTTAATGTATTGATTTAAAAAGAAAGTCAGGTTGGTGTCAGGCATCTGTCGTATCGTTTGTCACTGCTCGGCCCTTATGCTGGCCCTGTCAATTACCACAAGGAGTTCGCGATGATCGTCAGGAAGTTGAGATTGCAACGGGGTTGGTCCCAGGATCAGTTGGCGACGTTGACTGGTTTGAGTGTCCGCACTATCCAGCGGATCGAGCAGGGGCAGCAACCCGGACTGGAATCTCTCAAGGCCCTGGCCTCCGTCTTTGAACTCGATGTGGCTCAACTGGATGGGTCAGAGCAACAGGAGCGCGAGATGAGAGGAAGTGACGCTATGGGTCAGGATGCGGTGCAGGTATCGGCAGAAGAGCGGGAGGCCATGCGCTATGTGGAGGGGCTCAAGGGCTTCTATCACCATGTCGCCAGCTATGTACTGGTGATCTGCGGGCTGTTTGTCATCAACTACCTGAGCAATCCGGAGTATATCTGGGCCTGGTGGCCGGCGCTGGGGTGGGGGTTGGGACTTGCCTCCCATGCTATTCGGGTATTTCAGCCCTTCAAGCTGTTTGGCCCTGAGTGGGAGCGGCGCCAGATCGAGAAGCGGTTGGGGCGCAAGTTGTAACCTTATTCGCACGGAACCAGAGAACACAAAACAGAAAGCCCGGCAGATTGCCGGGCTTTGTTATTGATGCGGTTCTGGGCAATCAGCGCGGCAGCTACCGCCTGATTGCAGTGCTGCCCCTAGCTGGCGTGAACCGGGCAGGGGGTGGCGATCAGGGCATCATCCTCGTAGCGCCACAGGGTCAGGCTGTTGCCCCAGACGCAGCCGGTATCGAGCGCCTTGATATCGCTTTTGCCGGTGTTGCCCATCAAGGCAGCCCAGTGGCCGAACACCAGAACGGGGTCATCCACATGGTGCTCCCGCTGTTCGAACCAGGGACGCAGCCCCGGGGTCGACTCCTTGGGGCCCTTCTTGCATTTGAAGTCGAGACGACCGTCGAAATAGCAGAAGCGCATCCGGGTGAAGGTGTTGATGATGTAGCGGTAGCGGTCGATCCCGACCAGATCATCTTGCCAGCCATCGGGCTGATCGCCATACATGTTGTGCAGCAGCCACTGGTACTGATCGCCGCGCAACAGGCTCTCCACCTCGCGGGCGCAGTTGCGGGCGGTGCGGGCATCCCACGCCGGGGAGATACCGGCATGCACCATCATGATGGGCAGATCCGGATGCTCGGCCAGCAGCGGGCGGTGGCGCAGCCATTCCAGCAGTTCATCCCGATCCGGGGCATCCATCAGGCTCTGCAGCTTGTCTTTCTTTTTCAGCGGCGCGACGCCATTAGCGACCGCCAACAGGTGCAGGTCGTGATTGCCGAGCACGGCGACGGCGCGGTTGCCCAACCCTTTGACGAAACGCAGGGTATTGAGGGAGTCCGGGCCGCGGGCGACCAGGTCGCCGCAGAGCCAGAGCACGTCTTTGTCGGGATCGAACGCGGCAAGATCCAGCAGACGGCGCAAGTCGTCGTAACAGCCCTGGATGTCACCGACAAAACAGTTCGCCATGAAACCTCAGTTGATAATATTGGGGATGGCCAGCGTGAAGGGGGCGATGGGCGCCTCGAACTGCTGGCCAGAGCCATCTTGCAGGGTATAGCTCCCTTCCATCACCCCAAGCGGGGTCGCCAGCGGCACGCCGCTCTGGTAGCGGTAGGTCTCACCTTCGGCTATGACGGGTTGTTCCCCCACCACGCCCGGGCCTGCCACTTCCTGCATCTTGCCATTGGCATCGGTGATGAGCCAGCGCCGGTGCAGCAGTTGCACCGGGCCGGGCCCCAGATTCTCAATCTCGATCAGATAGTGAAACTGGTAAGGGTCTTTGGATTCCGCCACATACACGGGGTATGGGCGGATCTCGATGTGCGGGTGAGCCACAGGATCAGGCCTGTTGCTGATCCGCCAGCCAGTTGGCGATCATGACAAACTGCTCGAGGGAGAGGTTCTCCGGACGCAGGTTGCCATCGATACCAAGCTCGGTCAGCTGGGCGTCGGTGATGAAGTTGGAGAAGCTGTTGCGGATGGTCTTGCGACGCTGGCCAAAGCCCTCGGTACAGACGCGGCTCAGGCAACGAATGTCTTTGGCGACTATGGTCGGGTTTTTGTGCGGCATCAGGCGCACTACGGCAGAGTCGACCTTGGGGGCGGGTTTGAAGGCACCCGGGCCCACTTCCAGCACCGGCACTACCTGACAGTAGTACTGCACCATCACGCTCAGGCGGCCATAGGCTTTGCTGCCCGGGCCAGCACACATCCGCAATACCACTTCCTTTTGCAGCATAAAGTGCATGTCTTCAACCCGGTCGGCGAACTCGCACAGGTGGAAGATCAGCGGAGTGGAGATGTTATAGGGCAGGTTGCCAAAGATCCGCAGCGGCCCTTTGCCTTCACCCATCAGGGTGCCGAAGTCAAAACGCATGGCATCGGCTTCGATGACGGTCAGCTTGTCTTTGAGAGTCGGGTGCTCGCGCAGGCGTGCCGCCAGATCCCGGTCAAGTTCGACCACGGTCATCTTGTCCATCTGGGAGGCGACCGGCTCGGTCAGCGCAGCCAGACCCGGACCGATCTCCACCAGATTCTGACCCGGTTGCGGGTTGATGGCGGCGACGATCTGGTCGATCACATAGCGATCGTGCAAGAAGTTTTGACCGAATCGCTTACGGGCGGTGTGACCCATATGCACTTTATTGCTCTGCACCTTACTGCTCATATCTTTTTTTCTCTACCATCTTGATGGCGTGGTTAATCGCGGTGATCAGACTGCCCGAGTCCGCCAGGCCTTTGCCTGCCAGATCCAGTGCGGTGCCGTGATCCACCGAAGTGCGGATGAAGGGAAGCCCCAGAGTGATATTGACCGAACTGCCAAAGCCCTTGTATTTGAGCACCGGCAGTCCCTGGTCGTGGTACATGGCGAGTACCGCATCCGCATCCTTGAGGTATTTTTCCTGGAACAGGGTGTCGGCCGGCAATGGGCCGACCAGATCGATACCCTCTAGGCGCAGATTGGCCAGAGCGGGTTCGATCACGTCAATCTCTTCACGTCCGAGGTGGCCACCTTCCCCGGCATGGGGATTGAGACCGCAGACGTAAATACGGGGTTTGGCGATGCCAAACTTGGTGGTGAGATCCCCGTTGAGGATCCTGATCACCTTGCCGAGGCGATCCTCGGTGATGGCCATCGCCACGTAGGCGAGGGGGATGTGAGTGGTCGCCAGTGCGACCCGCAGCCCCTCGGTTGCCAGCAGCATCACCACATCTGCGGTATTGGACTGCTGGGCAAAGAATTCGGTGTGACCGCTGAACGAGACCCCGGCCTGATTGATGATCCCCTTGTGTACCGGTCCGGTCACCACGGCGGCAAATTCACCGCTGAGGTTACCGTCACAGGCACGTTGCAGGGTCGCCAGCACATAGGCACCATTGCCTTCGTTCAGTTCACCCGGCACCACGGGGGCGCCGAGTGTGACCGGACAGACTGTCAGGGTGCCCGCCCGCTGGGGGCGGGCAGGGGCGGTTGCGTCATAGGGCTCCAGCTCGACGCTGAGCCCCAGCAGGGCCGCCCGCTCGCGCAGCAGCGCCGGATCGGCGATCACCACCAACTGGTGGGGCCAATCCTGCTGGGCAATCTGCAGCACCAGATCCGGGCCGATCCCGGCCGGTTCGCCCGGGGTAACGGCAAGACGACGGCAGCTCATCAGCTGCTGGCGCCTTCGATCTGGATGTAGGCCTCGTCACGCAGCTCATCCAGCCATGCCTGGGACTCTTCCACGAAGCGGCGGTTGTAGATCAGCTGGTAAGCGCGCTGCTCCTGAGCCTTGTCGGTGGCATCCTGGCTGCGGCGATCTTCCACCTGAACGATGTGCCAGCCATGGCTGGTACGGAACGGGGCGCTGATCTGGCCTGGCTGCAGGCGGTTGACCATGTCGCGGAACTCCGGCACATAGACGTTGGGATCAGACCAGCCCAATTCGCCACCCTGCACCGCAGAGCCCGGATCTTCGGAGTGCTTCTCTGCCATGCTGGCGAAGCTGGCTTTGCCGCTCTTGATGTCGTGCAGAATACCGTCCAGCATCCCCTTGGCTTTCTCTTCGCTCAGGATGATGGAGGGCTTGATCAGAATGTGACGGGCCTTCACCTCGGTCTGCATTACTTGCTGCTGACCCTTGGTGTCGAACACCTTGACGATGTGCAGGCCGGCACCGGAGCGCAGCGGGCCGACGATGTCACCCTTGTTGGCGCCCTGTACCGCTTCGGCCATCAGGGTCGGCATCTCTTGTGGGCTCATCCAGCCCCAGTCCCCCCCTTCCAGTGCCTTGGGGCCGTTACTCTCGGCAATGGCCAGCTTGCGGAAGTCAGCACCTTGTTTAAGGGCGGCCAGAATTCGGTCAATCTTGCTCTTGGCGGCATCCAGCTGGGCAGCGGTGGGGTTGTCCGGCAGGGCAATCTGGATATGACCGACGTGATATTCGTTCTGCTGTTGGCCCTGTTTTTTCAGAACCTCGACCACCTGTTTCACCTCCTGTTCGGAGATGTTGATACGACGACGAACCTGATTGCGGCGTACCTCGTTCATCAGGATCTCGCGGCGCACCTCTTCCCGATACTGGGCATAGGTCATCCCTTCACGGGCGAGTTGAGCACGCAGCTGCTCCAGGGTCATTTTGTTATCGGCCGCGATCCCCTGAATGGCTTGCTCCAGCTGGGTATCACTGATTTTCAGTCCCTGACGATCCGCCAGTTGCAACTGCAAGCTCTCCTGGATCAGCCGATCCAGCGCCTGTTTGCGCAGGGTGGCATCGTCAGGCAGGGATTGGCCGCTCTCCTGAGCGGAGAGTTTTACCTTGTTGACCAGTGCGTCCTGTTGACTGGACAGCACCACGTCCTTGTTGACCACGGCCAGTACCTTGTCCATCAGCTCGGGCGCCGCCAGGGCAGCCTGACTCATGGCACCAAACATTCCCGCGGTCAGCAGGGCAATCAGGGTCTTTTTCATATCCATCTCTCAAGGCTGGACCAGCATCATTGCTGGTCTTTCAAATTAAACGGGCGAACATAGGGCAACAGCTCGGTATCCATGGTGACGCTGCGGCCACCGGTACCTACGCTGCCAAGTCCCTTCATCTCGAACTGCAGACCAATGACTTTTTCCGAGGTGGGTTGCAGGGTGACGTTGTCCGGCTGGTTGTGCCATTCCAGACTCATATTGATGCTCCAGCAGCAGGAGTCATATTTGACACCAATCATCCGGTCAATGTTCACATCCTGCTTGATATCACGATAGTAACCGCCATACATCTGCCACTGATCGGCGATCGGCGCCATCATCACCAAACCTGCCTGGCTCAGATCTTCGGTAAGGGCCGGGTTGTTGGGGTCTCTGTAGTCCCGGTTACCATCCTTGATATAGCGGTAGTTGAGCTGGGTCGTCAGCTTGCCTGTCCGGTATTCCACTGCGCTGTTACCGGCGGTGAACTCCCCTTCCGAGGTATCGTACTGGGTACCCGCATGGGCAAACCACTCATCGGTGATACGGGCATCCCCCTCGAACGAGAGCAGGGAGCGAGAGTTGGTGCTCTCTGGGTCTGACGGATAGAGGCGCACCTTGGGCGGCGTCATCTCGAAGGCTTGAGCCACCGCCAGACGTAACCGTTCATCACCCACATTGTCATAGACCCGGCTGGTCAGGCCAACGGTGATCCGGTTGGCATCGCTGATACGGTCGAGACCGGCGTAGCGGCGATCGCTGAACAGGCTGTAGTAGTCCTGACGGGTGGTGGTGGAGTCATAGATCCCGATATCATCCTGATCCCGATAGGGAACATAGAGATACTGGAACTCGGGCTCCAGGGTCTGGGTCCCCTTGCCATCATACCAGTTGAGCGGGCGGTCGAAGTTGACCCCCCCTTTGAGACGGAAGGAGGGCAAGGTACGGGTAACTGTGCCGTCTTTGAGGGTTAACTGCTTGGTATCCGCGTCGGTGAAGCGGCTGCGATCCGTGTAGACCAGATCCTTGGGCACCTCCTGGTTGTAGGAGGTAAACATCAGCTTGTACTGGCTGGTGAGGTAGTAACCCGGCGCGTCCACCAATGGAACTGTCAGGGTCGGTGCCAGATGCAAACGGGTGGCGGTGTAGCGCTCACCGGCCTGCTGGGCACTGGCGTTGCCACTGTCGTAACCAAACTTGGTCAGCTCGCTGTTCCAGGCCAGATCGAACCATTTCCCTTGTTGGTAGTAGTTGTAGTCGATACGGGGCAGCATCTCGTGGGGCAGCAGCGCGTAGGGACTCAGGATCTGGTAGCGGCGCACCTCGGAGGTGAGGTTCCAGTTGTGCTGGTAGTAGCCTGCGGTAAAAGATTGCTGCAACTGGCTGTCGACCTGGGTGCCCACTTGCGGGCTGAAGTCGTTGAAGTAGTTGTAGTCCTTGTCCCGCACCTGGGTGTAGTCGATACCAAAGCGCAGGGAGCCATCCATCAGGGCAGAGCCGTGACGGAGGTTCATCAGGTAGCGATGGCCATCGGACAGGCCAGCCAGACTCTGGTTGCTCGGGGTGTACTGCTTGTCATCCGCCAGATTTTCAAAATAGAGGGTGCCGGTATGGGCGGGGTCCGGCATGTAGCGGAACTCCACCTGCTCCATCAGGCCGCGCTTGTCCATAAAGCGGGAGGTGATGGTGGCATCGTAGTTGGGGGCAATGTTCCAATAAAATGGCTGGGTGATCTCCATGCCGTTGCTGGAGCTTTGCTTGTAACCCGGGTAGAGCAGACCGGTCTTGCGCTCATCTTTGATGGGGAAGTTGATGTACGGGAAGTAGAACACCGGATAGTCATAGAGCCAGAGGCTGGCATTCCAGGCTTCACCGAACACCTCTTTCTGGTCGATATCGATGCTGCCCGCCTTGAGGGTCCACACTTCCTGACCGGGGGGGCAGGTGGTGTACTGGGCCCCCTCCATGGTGATGTTCTGATTGTTGTTGGTCATCACTACGCGCTTGGCAAAGCCGCGCACCGGTGAGCCATGCACCTGATAATTGCCCTCTTCCAGCTCGGAATTTTTAGTATTGAGGTTGGATTTAAGGGTCTTGTCGCTGGTGACGGTCACCTGACCGTCGTTGTAATAGATGTTGCCGATAGCGATGACATCCCGGCTCTTCTGATCGAGCTGGGCATAGTCGGAGTCAAACTTGCGAACGCCTTGACGCACCTTGACGTCACCTTCGTAGACGGCGGTGCCGCCCTGTTTGGCCTCGAGACGGTCGGCATCTACCTCTACGGGTTGCGCGTTGGCCTCCTGATCAGATGCAGGCTTCACGATTTTGGGAACATAGTCATAGCAGAGACTATCGAGGATCCCGGTGGCTGGCGGCGGATCGAACGGTGCCGCCTGTACCATCATGGATGTCAGGGCGGGTGCCAGGCTGATAGTCAGGGCGATGGGATAGCCGTACCCCAGTGTCCATTTTTTCATGTGAAAGACTCGTGCAATCCGTGAGAGATACGGTTGATCCAAGGCATGCATTTTACGACAGGTTTCATCGAGTTGACATTGCATGTCATTGCTTTATGTTAGCCGGCAATGATAAAGCATTATTGCAGCCAGGGCTAACAGCCAAGTGCTGCTTTCCACCTTGGTCCCCGACTTATGCACGATCGCGATTCCCTGCTATTGCAGTGGGCACGCCATGTTTCTGGTGATGCCAACCTTCAGTTGACCCTTATTTCCGGTGATGCCAGTTTCCGCCGCTACTCCCGTGGTGGTGGTCTGGTATGGGTGGATGCCAATCCTAAAACCGAAAAAAATCATGAGTTTGTGCGTAATTCAGCCGCTTTGCTTGCGCGTCAGCTACTGGCGCCAGCAGTAAAAGCAGTGGATTACGAACAGGGCTTGCTGGCGGTCAGCGACCTTGGCGATACCCAGCTGATCAGCTGCCTGAACGCGCAAACGGTGCAGGTCTGGTATGGCAAAGCCATTGAGCTGTTGCCTCGATTGGGGGCGGTCGATCTGGTGCTTGAGCCGTTCGATACGGCCTTTATGGCGCGAGAAAACAGCATCTTCCCCGAGTGGCTGCTGGGGCATCATCTGCAACTGACCCTGAGCAATGAAGAACAGTTGTTGCTGGATGAGACCTTTGCTTGCCTCACAGCCTGCAATTTGGCCCAGCCGCAGGGGGTGATGCACCGGGATTTCCACAGTCGTAACCTGATGGTGTGTGGCGGTGATACCCCCGAGAGCAGCACCCTTGCCATCATCGATTTTCAGGACATGGTGATCGGGCCCCTTAGCTATGACCTGGTCTCCCTGCTCAAAGATTGCTACGTACGCTGGCCGGACGAAGTGATCGATGAAGGGATGCGCCACGGCTTTGCCACCCTGCAACAGGCGGGGCTGCTTGGCGAGCTCGATTATGCCAGTTTCCGTCGTGATGCCGACCTGACCGGTATGCAGCGCCACCTGAAAGCGGCGGGGATCTTCACCCGGCTCTATCATCGCGATGGCAAGTCCGGTTATCTCAAGGATATTCCCCGCACCCTCGGCTACGTGGTGGATGTCTGTCGCACTCACGGTAGCACCTATCCGGTGCTGGCCCGCTTTGGTCAGTGGCTGGAGCAGGTGGTGTTGCCCGGGATCGCCAACGCTGGGGTGAAACCATGAAGGCGATGATCCTGGCCGCTGGCCGTGGCGAGCGGATGCGCCCGCTGACCGACCTGCTGCCCAAGCCGCTGTTGGCGGTGGGGGGCAAGCCCCTCATCGTCCACCATATCGAAAAGCTGAAGTCAGCTGGCGTGACCGAGCTGGTGATCAATCACGCCTGGCTCGGCTACAAGCTGGTCGAGACCCTTGGCGATGGCAGCTCGCTTGGGGTGACCATCCACTGGTCGGCCGAGGAGAGTGCGCTGGAGACCGCGGGCGGCATAGTGCAGGCGCTGCCGCTGCTGGGCGCGGAACCTTTTCTGGTGATCAACGGCGATACCTGGCTCGATGTCGATTATCGCACTCTGGTCAGCCAGCCCCTTGGCGATGATCTGGCCCATCTCTGGCTGGTGCCCAATCCACCCCAACACCCGACCGGCGACTTTGCCCTGCAAGAGGGACGAGTCATGGATACGCCAGCATTTACCTTCAGCGGGGTCGGGCTATATGATCCGGCGGCCTTTGCCGGTCTCGCTGGCGGCGCCCGCAAGCTGGCGCCGCTGTTGCGGGAGTGGATGGCACAAGGGCGAGTGGGCGGCAGCTTGCTCGCTGGCGAGTGGCGCGATATTGGCACGGTCGAGAGACTGCGCGAGCTGGATGACCAGCTCCAGGCTCGCACTCATTAACATCAAGAGGTCTTGAACCATGCGTATTTGGGGTAAGGTGCTGGGCGCCTTCTTCGGTTTTCTGCTCGGCAATATCATTGGCGCCCTGATTGGTCTGTGGATCGGCCACCGTTTTGATCGGGGTATGGGGCTGCAAGGGGCGTTTCGTCGCGGCCCGAACCCGCAACAACAAGCAGTCTTTTTTCATGCCACCTTTTCAGTCATGGGCCACATCGCCAAATCGAGCGGTCAGGTAACCGAGCATGAGATCCGGGTTGCCTCCAACCTGATGGATCGGATGCGGCTGGCCGGTGATCAGCGTGCCCGGGCGCAGGAGTCGTTTCGCCTCGGTAAAGAGGCCGATTTTCCGCTGCGCGAGACGCTGGCCGAGTTCCGTCGCGCCAGTCTGGGGCAGCGCGATATACTGCGCTTCTTCCTCGAGGTACAGCTACAGGCTGCCTTTGCTGACGGGCGGGTAGAGGAGGGCGAGCGCGCCATTCTCCATACCATCGCCGACGAACTGGGTTTCAGCCGCATCGAGTTGGCACGTATTCTGGCGATGGCCGAAGCGCAGATGAACTTCTTCAATCGTTCTCATGGCCAATATCAGGGTGGTGGTGCGGGTGGTCAGCAGTACCGGCAGGAGGCGCCCTCTGCGGATCGGCTCAAGGATGCCTACCAGCTGCTGGGGGTGAGCGAAAGCGACAGCGATCAGGATATCAAGCGCGCCTATCGCAAGGAGATGAGCAAGCACCACCCGGACAAGCTGGCCGCCAAAGGGTTGCCACCGGAGATGATGGAGATGGCCAAGGAGAAGACTCAGGAGATCCAGCAAGCCTGGGAGTGGATCCGCGAGGCGCGCGGCATTCGTTAAGCGCTGCAGCCTGTCATATCAGCCCAGCAGACAATAAAAAGCCCCGCAGCAGTGCGGGGCTTTTGTTTTGCCGTGTGGCGTCGGCCGGGTTATTTGGCCGGAATGGCTTCCAGCACGTGTACCAGCAGTTGCCAGAAACGCTCGACCGCCGGGATGTGCACCTTCTCGTCAGGGGAGTGGGCACCACGGATGGTCGGGCCGAAGGAGACCATGTCCCACTTTGGATAGGCGCTCTTGAACAGACCGCACTCGAGACCGGCATGGATCACCATCACGTTGGGCATGGTGCCAAACAGCGATTGGTAGCTGCTCCGTACCAGCGCCATGACGGGGGAGTCCACGTTCGGCGCCCAACCCGGATAGGCACCGGTGAATTCGCAGCTGGCACCCGCCAGGGTGAACAGGGCGCGGGTCATCTGCTCGATGCTCTCGCGGCCGGAGTCGATCAGGGAGCGGATAAGGCACTGGACGTACACTTCGCCATTCTGAGTCTTGATGACCCCCAGGTTGGTAGAGGTTTCGGTCACGCCGGGCATGGCATCGCTCATGCGCATCACGCCGTTCGGGCAGGCCAGCAGGGCATCCAGCAGGCGCTGCTGCAGGGAGACGCTCATCAGCTTGGCCGGTTTGGCTGCGCTGTTGACCAGCAGGGTCAGGTTTGGCTCGGTGGCGGCCAGCTCGGTCTGGTAGATACCGGTGTAGCGGTCAACCAAGGCATTGAACTCGCTCACGCTGGCAGCGGGCACCAGCAGGGTGGCACGGGCTTCGCGCGGGATGGCGTTGCGCAGGGTGCCGCCGTGGATTTCGGCCAGACGGATGCCCAGCGGCTCGGCCGCTTTGAGCAAGCGGACCAGCAGCTTGTTGGCGTTACCACGGCCGCGATGGATATCGCAACCGGAGTGGCCGCCACGCAGCCCTTTGACCGCCAGCTCGACAGCCTCGCCTTCGCTGGCGTCAACCAGTTCAAGCGGGAAGCGGATATTGGCATCCACACCGCCAGCGCAGCCCATATAGACCTCGCCATCTTCTTCGGAGTCGGTGTTGAGTAGAATTTCGCCTTCCAGCCAGCCTGCTTCGAGGCCGAAGGCGCCGGTCATGCCGGTCTCTTCGTCGGTGGTCAGCAGCACTTCCAGCGGGCCGTGTTTGATGGTCTTGTCGGCCAGCACAGCCAGACAGCCTGCCATGCCTACGCCGTTGTCGGCACCCAGAGTCGTGCCACGGGCAGTGACCCACTCACCATCTATATAGGCATCGATAGGGTCGGTCGCGAAGTCGTGTTTGGTGTCGGCATTAGCCTGCGGCACCATGTCGATATGGGCTTGCAGCACCACGGCTTTGCGGTTTTCCATTCCCGGGGTGGCCGGCTTCTTGATGATGATGTTGCCGACGTTATCTTGCTTGACGGTCAGCCCTTCCCCCTGGGCCCATTGGATGATCCAGGCACTGAGTTTGGCTTCATGCTTGGAAGGGTGGGGAATGGAGCAGATCTGTTCGAAGAAATGCCAAATCAGTTGGGGGGTCAAGGAACTTAGTTGTGCCACGTCGGGACTCCTTACCAGCACGGAAAAAAACAGGGCCCCATCAGCGGGCCGAGGAAGAGGCTAACGATAATACAGTCAATCGCACAAAAATGTGAGCCGTCAGCGCAAATCGCAGGCTGATTGTGCTGGTGTATGACAACAGGACAGTACGATCGTCAGGTTAGAGCGATGCTGAGTGGTGCAAAAGAAATTTTGTGACCGATCTCACAAAAAAGTTGAATTTACGGTGTCGACTGGTACATTAGCTCCCGTGGTTCGCCACCCGTCAGGATGACGATGAAAGCCTCCAGGGAACCGAAGCAAAGCAAGTGCGCCTCCATGGAACCGAGTGTTTGTTCAAGGATTTGAGCCCGCATAAAGGTACGTAACTTGTTAAGCAATCAGGAGTTTTAATATGCCAGGCAGCAACTCAACCTATTGGTTTGCCCCTTCTTTGTATACCCAGGGTTTCAGCTACCCTAACCCCTTCGTCACTCGTCGCTAAGACGAGCAGCCTGATTAGGCGGGGACGAGAAAGCAGCAGGTGCGTGAGGTCAAACCTCCCCCTGCTATTTTTTTATCTGCGATTTACCGCTGTGCCCTTTTTGGTGTCAGCAGCAGGGGCGACAGGTTGGCCGTTTGGCTCTCTGGATGTGCCGAATGGAGAGGGTGATGCCGATTTTTCCTGTTTTTGGCATACGTTTGCCAGGCATTTTCTCTGCAAACGGTGCTATCATCTCGGCCCAACAGCTTGTCCGCGGTTTCGGCACTCTCTCTCTAGCCGATCGCCGGATATGTCAGTTTTGCTTCCATTGTATCCAGATCCGCTGCCGAGGCTTAGCCCTGAGGCAGCCGAAGTGCAATCTGAATTCAGTTGAGCGCCAGCCACATTTTCTGATCTCCGAAAGATTTCTAGCGGGGATTTTGCTTTAAGTCGTTGTTTTTATATAACTATTCGAGATAGATAACATGCCGAAAAAGTTCTATGTGTCGTGGGATAACCTGCAACGTGAAGCTCGCCGTCTGGCCCGTCGTCAGCTGCCTGTCAGCCAGTGGAAAGGTATCATCGCGGTCAGCCGTGGTGGTCTGGTACCCGCAGCCCTGATGGCTCGTGAACTTGGCATCCGTAACGTAGAAACCCTCTGCATCTCCAGCTATGACCATAACAGCCAGCGCGAGCTGGTAGTGGTCAAAGGTGCGACGACTGCCGGTGATGGTGAAGGTTGGCTGATAGTGGAAGATCTGGTGGATACCGGTACTACCGCCAAGGCAATTCGCGATCTTTACCCGAAAGCCAAGTTCATCGCGATCTTCGCCAAGCCGATGGGTGAGGCGCTGTTGGACGATTTCGAAGTGGCCATCCCGCAGGACACCTGGATCGAACAGCCGTGGGATATGGCGCTGGAGTTCACCACGCCGATTTGTGAAGAAGAGTAACGCTACGTTAGTGTGTCGCATTTCACAGTTATGGTTGCACTGGGCTCCAATTTGGGGCCCAGTTTTTTGTGTATCAATCTGTTACGGGGTGGCTGATCGGCGTTAAAAGTGGTTAAGATGGACCATTGCCTGATTATTAATGGGACATCATCTTGGACTTGAACGACGACCTAAACCTGACTGACAAGTTATTTACCCGCGTCAAGAAGGTATTGGAAACATCCGAGATTTCCAACTCCAGTGTGGCTGACGTGGCTGAGGCCCAGTTAGACCAGATGTTTATCGACGGCTCCATGTCAAAGAGCTGGTATCGCCTGTTACGCCGTCCTTCCTGGGCTTGGCAGGGCGCCAATCCTGTCGAAGTAGAGCAAACCCTGGCCCAGATTGCCATGGCAACCGGTGAGCGTACCCACGACTGCTATCTCGATACCATCAAGGGATACGTACCTGGCAACTGGATCTATGAGTGGAGCCAGTTGGCCGGGACTTACTTCAAGCGAGGCCGTGAACTGTGTGAGCAAGGCGACCCCAAGGGGGCGCTCAAACAGCTGCTGAAGGCAGTGCGTTACTACTCCATCGCCAGCTACCCCCACCTGAAAGATGACGAACTGGCAGATCAGGCCCAGTTGCTTGGCAACATGGCCTATCGTGAGGCGGGCAGACTGTTCAAAGTGCCGCTCAAAGAGATCCAGGTGCCATTTCGCGGCAAGCATATTCAGGGTTATCTCCATCTACCGACCACTGACAAACCGGTGCCGCTGGTGATCATCAGCGGGGGGATCGACTCCCTGCAGCTCGATTTTCTCAACTTTTATCTCAAGCGGCTGGAGCCCAACGGCATCGGCATGCTTTCCCTCGATATGCCGGGGATCGGCTATGCCGAGCATTGGCCGCTGGTACAAGACACCAGTCGCCTCCACCAGGCAGTACTGCACCATCTATCCGATGTAGCCTGGGTCGATCACCAGCGTATTGCCATGGTCGGTTTTCGGCTGGCAGGTAATGTCGCAGCCCGGCTGGCCTTTATCGAACCCTTCAAACTGCGCACCGTGGTCTGTGTCGGGGCCGGGGTCAATCAGTTATTTACCAATCAGGAGTTGTTTACCAAGTGTCCACGCATGATGCGTGATAGCTTGGCTAACCGGTTGGGGGCCGATGCGGCGAAGTGGGATGACATGCGCACCAAGTGCCAGGTATTTTCACTTAAAACCCAAGGATTACTGGGGACTCGCACCTCGGTGCCGATATTAAGTATCGGACACAAGAAAGATTTTATTTGTCCCGAGCAGGATGTACGGGCATTGGCGGCAGCCAGCCGTAATGGCAAGGCCATCGTATTCGATAAACAGCCTTTGCTGGAGGTGTATGACAAGGCATTGGACGAAATCGTCGAGTGGTTGAAGCAACATTTGTGTACCTGACATTGCGCTAAAAAACTGACGTCTTCATAAGATGGCGTGGCTTGTTTAACAGGGAGGTTAACATGTCTGAAAGAGTGACCTACAAGCGGCTGCTGAGGCAGTTTGCGGCTATCGGCCCCTATTTGCGTGAGGATCTCTGCGAAGAGGGGCGCTACCGTTTTGACAGTCTTTCCGTTTGCGTCAGTGCCAAACCGGCGCCGGACAAACGGGAGTTCTGGGGCTGGTGGCTGGTGCTGGAGCAGGACGATCACCATTTCCGTTACCACTATGAGCTCGGTTTCTACAATGCCGAGGGTGAGTGGATCAATAAGGCGATCCCCAAGAAGCATCAGGCGGAGGTTGACCGAACCCTTAACCGCTTCTACAAGCTCATCAGTGACAAGTTGGCGGCTCTGGAGTGCCAGTTAGCACCCGCTGAGCAGGTCACCAATGAATTGACCGTGACAGCTGCCTGAATCCTGATGCCCGGCGAGGAGAACAGACCCTTTCGCCGGGCTATCAGCTAACCCTTCGTCCAACCCTGCGAGCCACCTGAGCCGCGCATTTTCCCGCATCCCCTCGCTCCGGCGTTAATTGCCTTGCAGGCCACCATGGCCGTGGGTATAAAGATATTCCTTACTTTTTTAGCCTTTATGCTCCCATGGAAAACAAAACCATAGTCGTCAAGTTGGGCACCAGTGTGCTCACAGGGGGGTCTTCCCAGCTCAATCGTGCCCATATGGTCGAGTTGGTCAGACAGTGTGCGGCCTTGCACCGTCACGGCCATCGGGTCGTGGTCGTTACATCGGGGGCTATCGCCGCCGGGCGTGAACATCTGGGCCACCCGCCACTGGCGCCCACCCTGCCCAACAAGCAGATGCTGGCGGCAGTCGGCCAGACCCAGCTGATTCGGGTATGGCAGGATCTGTTTAACCTTTATGGTGTGCATATCGGCCAGATGCTGCTGACCCGCGCTGATCTGGAAGATCGAGAGCGCTACCTTAATGCCCGTGACACCCTGCGCACTCTGCTCGATCACCGGATCATTCCGGTGATCAACGAGAACGATGCGGTGGCGACCGCCGAGATCAAGGTGGGCGACAACGACAACCTCTCTGCCCGTGCGGCCATTCTGGCGGATGCGGATCTGCTGATCCTGCTCACCGACCAGAAGGGACTCTTTACCGCGGATCCCCGTACCAATCCCGATGCCCAGCTGATCGAAGAGGTGCAGACCATCGACGATACCCTGCGCTCGCTGGCGGGCGACAGCGTCAGCGGCCTCGGCACCGGCGGTATGGCCACCAAGCTGCAGGCTGCTGATGTGGCGCGTCGCGCCGGTGTCAACGTGGTGATTGCTACCGGTCAGATGCCGGAGGTGATTGGTCGTCTCGCCAAGGGCGAGCGTATCGGCACCCTGTTCCCTGCGTTGGCTTCCCCGCTGGAAGGGCGCAAGAGCTGGATTTTGGCTGGTCCACCGCCTCACGGTGAAGTGCATGTGGATCAGGGGGCCGTTGCTGCAATTCAGGAGAAAGGCTCCAGCCTGTTGCCTAAGGGCATAGTCGCGGTCAAGGGTGACTTCATTCGGGGCGATGTGGTGCGCATTCTCGATCCCAAGGGGGTTGAGCTGGCCCGCGGCATCTGCCGTTACGACCATCTGGAGCTGGAGAAGCTGCGCGGTGTTCACTCGGATCAGATTGAGCAGGTATTGGGCTATGGATATGGTGCAGTGGCGATCCATCGAGACGACATGGTGCTGCTCTGAGTGGGTTTGTACTACTAGCCCAGAGCCAACGATGGCTACGGGGTCTGTGGGCTATCCACCGGGATGATATGGTGCTGCTCTAATCAGGGTGGCACGGCATGAACAAAAGGGAACCGAGATGAGTCTGGAGAAAATGGGGCAGGCTGCCCGTGAAGCCGCCTATCAGCTGGCCACCATCAGCACGGCGCAGAAGAATCGGGCGCTGGCCGCCATCGCCGACGAGCTGGAGGCGCGCAGCGAGCAGATCCTGGCTGCCAACGACAAGGATATCGCGGCAGGCCGTGAGGCGGGCCTCTCCGAGGCGATGCTGGATCGGCTGCTGCTCAATCCGGCCCGGCTGGCCGGGATTGTGGCGGATGTGCGCAAGGTGATCACCCTGGACGATCCGGTTGGCGCAGAGATCGACAGCCGGGTGCTGGAGAACGGCCTGCGGCTCTCCCGTCGTCGTGTACCCATCGGCGTCATCGGCGTCATCTACGAGGCGCGCCCCAACGTTACCATTGATATCGCCAGCCTCTGCCTCAAGACCGGCAACGCCAGCATACTGCGCGGCGGGCGCGAGACCTTCCACTCCAATCTGGAGCTGGTGCGGGTGATCCAGCGTGCGCTGGCCGCCTCCGGCCTGCCTGCCGAGGCGGTACAGTACATCGACAACCCGGATCGGGCGCTGGTCGGCGAGTTGCTGCGCCTCGATCGTTATGTGGACATGATCATCCCCCGCGGCGGTGCCGGGCTGCACAAGATGTGTAAGGAGAACAGCTCAATCCCCGTTATCATCGGCGGCTTTGGCATCAGCCATATCTTCGTCGACGCGAGCGCCGATCTGGTGCGATCCCTAGCGGTGATCGACAACGCCAAGGTGCAGCGCCCCTCCGCCTGCAATGCCCTCGATACCCTGCTGGTACATGAAAAGGTCGCGGCTGATTTTGTGCCGCAGCTGGTGACGTTGATGAATGAACGCAAGGTGACTCTGGTCGGCGCGGCCAATGCCATGGGGCTGCTGGTGGGGGCCGACAACCTGTGCGAGGCGGGGGCGGAAGATTTCGATACCGAGTGGCTGGGATTGACCCTGGGGGTCAAGCTGGTGGCGGATGTGAACGAGGCGCTGGCCCATATGCGCGAGCATAACGCCGGTCACTCCGATGCCATTCTGACCAACGATTTGGCCAATGCCGAGCGTTTCGTCAACGGTGCCGGTTCGGCGGCGGTCTACGTTAACGCCTCGACCCGCTTTACCGATGGCGGCCAGTTTGGTCTGGGGGCCGAGGTGGCGGTTTCGACCCAGATGCTGCATGCTCGTGGCCCCATGGGGT
This sequence comes from Aeromonas sp. EERV15, assembly GCF_900079845.1. Lineage (NCBI taxonomy): Bacteria > Pseudomonadati > Pseudomonadota > Gammaproteobacteria > Aeromonadales > Aeromonadaceae > Aeromonas > Aeromonas sp. EERV15. The sequence continues at coordinate 104,964 of NZ_FKKY02000007.1, forward strand.
TGACCGAGCTCACCAGCTACAAGTGGGTGGGGCAGGCGGATTATCTTATTCGCGCCTGATAACGCCATGTTTACCTGCAAAAATGCCGACCACAGGGTCGGCATTTTGTTTGGCTGGTATCGCGCCGATACCACGCAGTGCGCTATCGGTTGGGGTTATTCCCCCTGATAAAGCACCTTGTCACCGGACTTGAGCACATAACCTTTCCAGGGGAAGAGGGTGTAGTCGCCGCCCAGCCAGGACCAGTTGCCTTCTGCACCCTGACGGGTCAGAGCAAGCATCTCGCCGCTGGGCAGATGCAACTCGGCCTGCGTCTGGTCGGCATTGAACAGCACGAAGGCGCTGCTGGTCTGGCTGGTGTCGGTCGGATTGAGTCGTACACCCTGTTCAAACAGGCGCACGCACTGGTTGGCCAGTGGTGACCACTGGTAGCCAGCACTGGCAAGGCAGCCGTGATTGTCGTGATCATTACCTACCATAGATGGCTCCGGTGCGCTGCAGGCAGCCAATAAGAGAGAGGCGGTCAGCAGGGTCAAGGTTCGCATGGTTACTCCTGATTATCTCGTTCAATGACGATGTTGGAAAATCCCAACTCTTTGAAGTAGTTCTCTTGGTAATCCTTCACGCTTTTCTTGTCACGACGACAAACCTGAGCCAGTTGGGCCTCCATGGCGTGGAAACTGGCGAGATCCAGCCCTTCGGCAGCGGCAATGGCATCGTAGATGCTGCGGAACTTGTCGTTCGCGTAGCCGAGCTCTTTAGCCTGTTTTTTATAGGTATAGGTAATCTTAAACGCCATCTGGCCCTTCCTTCTTCGATTTGGCTTGCTTGCGCTGGACATAGAGGTAGAGGCTCTCCACCTTTTCCCGTGCCCATGGGGTCTTGCGCAAAAACTTCAGGCTGGACTTGATGCTGGGATCTTCAGTGAAACAGCGGATATTGACTTGCTGCCCCAGCTCTTCCCAGCCGTAGTATTCGACCAGTGCGGTGACGATGGCTTCCAGCGTCAGCCCGTGCAGCGGGTTGTTTTTCTGCGCAGAGTCTGGCTGTGCAGGGGGTTGCTGCTCGCTCATGCTTGCTCCGCCAATTTGGCAAAGGGTTGACCCATGCGGGTGGTCACACCGTTGGTCAAGTGGGACTCAAAGCCAGCCAGCATCCCGGGGCCAAACAGACAGACCACGGTACTGCCCAGCTTGAACAGACCCATCTCGGCGCCTTTTTGCAGAGTGATAGCCTCATCGCCGCTGTAATCCCAGCGCACCACTTCCTTCTGCCCACACACACCTTTCTGCTTAGCCGGCGCAATGTTGCCGGCCCAGATGGTTTCGATGCTGGCGACGATAGTGGCACCGACCAGCACCAGCGCCATCGGGCCGTGCGGGGTGCGGAAGGTGGCGACCACCCGCTCATTGCGGGCGAACAGGTTAGGCACGTTCTCGGCGGTGAGTGGGTTGACGGAGAACAGATCCCCCGGCACAAACACCATACTTTCGAGTACGCCATCGAGCGGCATATGGATACGGTGGTAATCCTTGGGTGCCAGATAGATGGTGGCAAAGTCGCCATCCTTGAACGGCGCCACCAGATCCTCATAGCCACCCAGCAGCTCACGGGCGCTGTAGTCGTGGCCCTTGGCCTGAATGATACGGCCCTGATGGATCGGACCGAGCTGGCTGACGGTGCCATCCACCGGCAGTGCCAGGGTCATGGCATCTTCAACCACCGGACGGATACCGGGTTTGAGCTCACGGGTGAAGAACTCGTTGAAGCTCTTGTAATGGGCCGGACTCTCGTGCAGCGCCTCGCTCATGTCGACCTGATACTGCTTGATAAAGGTCTCGATGACGCGGGTGGTCAGGTTACCGGCTTGCGCAGCCGCAAACTTGCCGACCAGACGGGAGAGGGCATGCTTGGGCAAACAGTATTGACCGGCAATTTTAAGGTTGTCAGTAATGCTCATGTTGATCATCAGCTCTTAGTCAAAAGAGGGGGTGAATAGCAGGTCACAGTCGGGCCTGTTGCCGACCGTGACGGGCTTCCTGCATGGTTTCCAGGATGCGGTGATAATTGTAGAATCGATCGGCACTGATTTGGCCGCTATTGACGGCACCACGCAGTGCGCAGCCTGGGTCATCTTTGTGGGTACAGTCGCGAAAACGGCACCCCCCCAGATAGTCGCGAAACTCGATAAAGCACCAGGTGATGCGATCGGCTTCCAGATGCCAGAGGGCAAATTCGCGGATCCCCGGGGAGTCGATAAGATCGCCACCGCTCGGGAAGTGATAGAGTCGGGCCGTGGTAGTGGTGTGCTGGCCGAGCCCCGAGTTTTCCGAGACCTCGCCAGTGAGCACTCCCAGTCCCGGCATCAAGGCGTTGGTCAGGGACGATTTACCTACCCCTGACTGGCCGACGAAGATGCTGATCTTGCCTTCGAACTGGGCCTTGAGCTCGTCAAGTCCTTCGCCGCTCTCGCAACTGACCAGGATCACTTGATAGCCCAGTTTGCGATAGGGGGTCAGCTGCTGCTCAATACGCAGACGCGCTGCATCATCCAGCAAATCGACTTTGTTCAGCACTATGAGTGGCTGGATCTCCACATCCTCGGCGGCCACCAGATAGCGGTCGACGATGTTGGTGGAGAACTCGGGTAACACCGCCGAAACGATGATGATCTGGTCGATATTGGCCGCGATGGGTTTGACCCCGTCGTAGAAGTCCGGCCGGGTCAGCACTGAATGACGGGGATGAACCGCCTCGATGACCCCGGCGGTCGCAGCATTGAGGCCGGGACGCCACACCACCTTGTCGCCACACACCAGGCTACTGATGCTGCTGCGTCGCAGATTGCTGCGATGGATGGTGCCGTCAGTCGCTTCGACGTCTGCATGCTGACCGAAACGACTGATCACCATCCCTTCAATGGCCGGGCCAAACAGGGTGTCATCCACCACTGTGGTGTGATCTTTTTGCAGTCGCCGCTCGCGGTTAGCCTGGACGCGCCTTTGTTGACCCAGATTGAGTTTTGCTTTCTTTGCCACTCGATTCGCCAGTTTATGAACAGATCCAAAGCCAGTATGATACATGCAAATTGGCAAAATTCCGCCATTCCTCCCATATAGAGAGAGTAATCATGACAGTCAGCGCGCAGAACCTGGTATGGATCGACATGGAAATGACGGGTCTGGACCCTGAAGAGTGTGTCGTTCTGGAGATTGCCACCATAGTCACCGACAAGGATCTGAATGTGTTGGCTCAAGGCCCGGTCATCGCCATTCACCAGAGTGATGAAGAGCTGGCCAAGATGGACGACTGGAACGTCAATACCCACACCAAGAGCGGTCTGGTGGCCCGGGTCAAGGCAAGCCAGCATGATGAAGCCAAGGCGGTTGCCGAGACCCTCGAGTTTATTCGTCAGTGGGTGCCGGAGCGTACCAGCCCGCTGTGTGGCAACAGCATTGGCCAGGATCGCCGCTTCATGGTCAAGCACATGGGCGAGCTGGAAGCCTTCTTCCACTATCGCAACGTCGACGTCAGCACCATCAAGGAGCTGGTCCGTCGCTGGCAGCCGGAGTTGCTGGATCAGTTCACCAAGAGTGGCTCCCATCAGGCACTGGATGACATTCGTGAATCCATTGCAGAATTGCAGTTCTATCGCAGCCACGTCTTCAAAATCTGAGTACCAGGTAAGGAGTTACCCCGGTTTGGTTGCTAAAAGCGGCAGTTCGGCCAGCTTTTGAGCGAACGCGCGCTACCAGATAAAAAAGCCCTTGCAATTGGAACGACTGCTCTTATAATTCGGCTCCCGTACAGTAGCGCAAGCAACCAAATGCTGTACGACCTGTTTTAAGGTAGTTGCGGGAATAGCTCAGTTGGTAGAGCACGACCTTGCCAAGGTCGGGGTCGCGAGTTCGAGTCTCGTTTCCCGCTCCAAAAAGTGATGATGAAACTGGTTCAATCCAGCCAGATGCGGGAATAGCTCAGTTGGTAGAGCACGACCTTGCCAAGGTCGGGGTCGCGAGTTCGAGTCTCGTTTCCCGCTCCAATCATCATTGCACCTTCGAACAAAATTTGTTGCGGGAATAGCTCAGTTGGTAGAGCACGACCTTGCCAAGGTCGGGGTCGCGAGTTCGAGTCTCGTTTCCCGCTCCAATCTATTTGCAAATGACATTCCGTTGCGGGAATAGCTCAGTTGGTAGAGCACGACCTTGCCAAGGTCGGGGTCGCGAGTTCGAGTCTCGTTTCCCGCTCCAAATTATTTGCAAGTGACAATCTGTTGCGGGAATAGCTCAGTTGGTAGAGCACGACCTTGCCAAGGTCGGGGTCGCGAGTTCGAGTCTCGTTTCCCGCTCCAATACGTTTTGCCGGAGTAACCAGGTTGGTAGAGCATGATCCGTGCTTGCCAAGGCTGAGGTCGCGAGTTTGAATCTCGTTACCCGCTCCAAACAGTTTTTACTAGATATGTGTAAGTGATATTCCGTTGCGGGAATAGCTCAGTTGGTAGAGCACGACCTTGCCAAGGTCGGGGTCGCGAGTTCGAGTCTCGTTTCCCGCTCCAATCACTTGCAAATGACATTCTGTTGCGGGAATAGCTCAGTTGGTAGAGCACGACCTTGCCAAGGTCGGGGTCGCGAGTTCGAGTCTCGTTTCCCGCTCCAATCTCTCTCCTCGAAGTACATCAATCCAATATCTCAAGACACTCACTGCCATATCCAGTTGGTAGAGCATGATCCGCGCCTTGCCAAGGCTGGGGTCGCGAGTTCGAGTCTCGTTTCCCGCTCCAATCTCTCTCCTCAAAGTACATCAATCCAATATCTCTCCGAAGTACACCAATCCATCTTCGAAATTGCCCATTACATCGCGCTGCGATGCGTTGTCGTATCTGGCGTTTACTCAGCGCGTCTCGGCCGCCTCCTGCAAACAGGAAGGATATGGGGGCTCACACAGTGGGCTGAACGGGGCAAGCGGTTGTGACCGAAGAGGGCAAATTGCGGGCAAAAAAGAGGAGGGGCCTTGGCTCCTCCTGCGTATTCACTGGCGTGGCTTAGAGCAGGGTAACGTTCTCAGCCTGAGGACCTTTTTGGCCCTGAGTCACAGTGAACTGGACTTTCTGACCTTCAGCCAGGGTTTTGAAACCAGTGCTCTGGATGGAGGAGAAGTGAACGAAAACGTCCGGTCCTTGGGATTGCTCGATAAAGCCAAAACCCTTGGTTTCGTTGAACCATTTTACCTGGCCGGTGCGAATGTCAGACATGTGCTAAATCCTATCAATTACGAAATGAAACTAAGCCCGAGGTGGGCTGCATTTGCCTTGCAAGCAGGGGTTGGCTCATGACTGACCACGTCTCTTTGTCCCAGTAGCACGTAGAACAATCCCTGTTTAAAGCACAAACGATTGTACGTTAGCGCAGATCCTTGTCAATTTGCCCCCTTTCGTTTTTCGAACAAGCTAAAAATATTGTGAAGTCAGTAGCTTATTTGAAGGCAATTGACCAAAAAAACGGGAGGCCAGCGCCTCCCGTTTTGTTATTCCTTGAGGGCGAACCCTTCGCCCTGTCGATCATAGCGGTAGACCGCCTGACCGTAGGAGCGGATCTCTACCCGCTGGATGCGGCGGGAGTCATCCACCAGGATGAAGATGGCGCGGCCCGATTGCAGGCGGGTCAATGGCCGATCTGGCCCTTCGATGGCGATCAGGCGGCTCAGCTCCGCACCCGGCAACTCGAATTTGCGCCAGATGGAGTAGAGGGTCTCGCCTGCCTGCACCTCGTGTTGCAGCCAGGTACCGTTGACCTTCTCCTCGACCACGGGTTTGGCTGCCGCGGAGGTAGCGTTACCGGCAGTCAGTGCTTGCGCCGGTACCGCCAGTGGCACATCAAGCGAGCCGGATGGGGCCGCTTGAGGGGCGGTAGGGGCCGGCTCCCAGGCCAGCACCAGCAGCCAGAGCGGGATCAGGATCAGCAGACCTATGGTGTTTTTGCGCGGCAGCGGGCTGGACAGCTTGAATTTGCCTGCTTTGGCATCCTGGCGACGCTGGCCCAGGCTGCTCATCCCTTGGCCAAAACGTTGGCGCAGGGACAGAGTCACGGCATTGATGCGATGGAGCAGGGATCCTTGAGATTCGTCTTGGCGACGCAGCTGGGCTCGTCTGTTATGGCCTCGTGGGCGACGGTCCGGGGTGGGCACGGCATTTACCTCTCACTACATTGCCTGCCATCAGGCAAATTCGTTGCCTATGGTAAACGTACTCGCCCCCGAGGGGGAGAGTACCGGAGAGGAAAATTATCAGCTGAGACGAAATTGTCCCAATAATTGCTGCAATTGATCGGCTGCCTGACGTAATGCCTGACTGGCTTTGGCCGTATCGGTTGCATCCTGAGCAATGTCGTTGGCCAGTGCATTGGTTTTTGACAGGTTGCCGGAGACAGTCTCGGAGACCGAACTCTGCTCTTCGGCAGCGGAGGCGATCTGATAGGTCATGTCGTTGATGGTGGCAATGGCCTTGTAGATGGTGCCAAGCGCCTCTTCCGCCAGATCCGCTTCGCTCACCGCCTGATGGGTCAGCTGCTGGCTGTGGGTGATGGTGTTGACCGCATTGGCCGAGCTCAAACGAATTTTTTCGATCAGCTCCTGGGTATTTTGTACTGCTTGCTGGGTGTTACCCGCCAGTTTGCGCACCTCGTCAGCGACCACTGCAAAGCCGCGCCCCTGTTCGCCAGCACGCGCCGCCTCGATGGCAGCGTTGAGCGCCAGCAGGTTGGTCTGGTCGGCAATCCCCTGAATGACGGTGAGGATGCTGGTGATCTGGGTGCTGTCATGGGCCAGCCCTTCGACCACCTCGGCCCCTTTACCCGCTTCTGCCGCGACCTTGTGCATCGACTGGATCACCTGCTGGAAGCGCACCTTACCCTGTTCGGCCGCACTTTGGGCCTGTTTGGCCGAGTCGGCAGTGTTGTTGGCATGGGTCGCCACCTCCTGACTGACGTAGGACATCTCCTGCACGGCGGTCAGCATCTGCTCCATCTCTGCCTGGTGATGCTGCAGGTTATTGTCGGTTTGACCGGCGATGCGATCGGTATCGCTGGCGTGGCGGTTCACCTCGCTGGCCGTGTTCAGCACCTCCCCGAGCAGCCCCTGCAGCTTGTCGATAAAGCGGTTGATCCCTTTGGCCAGATCCCCCAGCTCGTCCACCGAGCGGGTAGTGAGGCGTTTGGTGAGATCCCCCTCGCCATCGGCGATGTCATCCACCAGGCTCACCATCTGACGGATGGGGCCTGTGATGCTGCGGGCGATCACCAGCATGGTGGCCAGTGCCAGCACCAGCACGATAACGGCGCCCACCAATTGCTGGGTCATGGCAGCCTGGTTCATGTCGCTCAGCTGGCTCTCCAGTTGATCAGCCCCCGCCAGTACCACCTTGTAGGGCAGCGTGACAATGATCGCCCAGTTACGGCTCATTCCCGGCACCATAATAGGCACCGAGATGCGGAACGACTCGTCCAGCTCCTGACGCTGCACTTCCGGTTTAAGGTACTGCAGCCACTGGTTGCCAAGTACCTTCTCTGCGCTACTGCCGAGCAGGCTGGCATCGCCGCTGGTACCGGTGATGACGCCAGCGGCGCTGACGATCAGGGTTTCCCCCTTGCCGTCATAGATGTTGCTGTTGAGGGTCTTGGCCTGACGGCTGATGGAGTCCACCGCCAAGTCCAGCGCGGCGACCCCCTTGAACTGACCGCCCACCAGAATGGGAGTGGTGATGGTGCTCACCAGCACCTGTTGACCGTTGATGTCCACCTTGAAGGGATCGATCAGGCAGGATTGCCCTTCCCGTTTCGGGCAGGAGTAGTAGTCATTGGCGGGATTGCCGAATTGGTCCGGATCCGTTTTTTCGATGGAGAGCAGCAGGTCGGTGCCGATTTGATCCTTGTCGCGATAGAAGTAGGGGACGAAGCGACCCTTGCCGTCACTGCCGAGTGTATTCTGGCCGGCGAAGGCGGCATCCTGACCGTCGAAGCCGTTGGGCTCGAAGCCAGCAAAGGCGCCATAGAGCTGGGGTTCCAGCGCCAGCTGCGCCTTGAGCAGATCGATCGCCTGCTGGCGATCCAGTGGCAGCTTACCCTGTTGCTGCAACGCGAGGGCGCTGGCCATCTGCTGGGTATAGGAGAGCCCTTTTTGCAACAATTGGGTGATGGTGGCAGCCTCGGCGCGGGCGTTGGCGCTCACTTTTTGCCACGCCTCCTGTTGCAGCGCTGCGCGGCTGGAGCTGATGGTCAGTTTTTGGGTCTGTTGACCCGAGTATTGGTTGAGCAGGATCAGAATGACCAGGGCTGCCGTCATGGCGATCCCGGCCATCACTAGAATGCGATTCTGGATAGAACGAAATTGCATCGTCTCTTCCTTGTGCGTGAGAAGTATGGTGAGCGTTATTTGGGTATCGGCTGAAGGAGGCAGCTCTCCAGCACGATGCATAGCAAATCTGAAACGGCACTTCTGTTTTGCGATCCCCTTCAAATATCAGGCGGTAAGCGGCCTGACCACACATTTAATCCTCCTACTTTGGCCCACAACGGCTTCATGGTTTTCCCATCCGCGATGGTCGGTGCTAAAATGCGACGGTTTTTTCTAACGAATTGGCCCAAGGCCCTCTACACAAGGCTTAAAGATGAAAGTCAAAACCCGTTTTGCTCCCAGCCCGACCGGCTTTTTGCATGTCGGCGGTGCCCGTACCGCACTCTATTCCTGGTTGTTTGCAAAGAGCCAGGGCGGTGAGTTCGTGCTGCGTATTGAGGATACTGACCTGGAACGTTCCACTCAGGAGGCGATCGACGCCATTATTGAGGGAATGGGCTGGTTGGAGCTGAACTGGGATGAGGGCCCCTACTACCAGACCAAGCGTTTCGACCGTTATAACGCCTTGATTGACGAGATGCTGGCCGATGGCCGCGCCTACAAGTGCTACTGCTCCCGCGAGCGGCTTGACGAATTGCGCGAAGGCCAGATGGCCAATGGCGAGAAGCCTCGTTATGACGGTAAGTGCCGCGACCACGCCCACGACCATCCGGCCGATGCGCCGCACGTTATTCGCTTCCGCAACCCGACTGAAGGCTCTGTGGTGTTCGATGACCACGTCCGTGGCCGCATCGAGTTCGCCAACACCGAGCTCGACGATCTGATCATCCGTCGTACCGATGGCGCGCCGACCTACAACTTCTGCGTGGTGGTCGATGACTGGGACATGGAGATCACCCACGTGGTGCGTGGCGAAGACCACATCAACAACACCCCGCGTCAGATCAATATCTACAAGGCATTGAATGCGCCGGTGCCGGAATTTGCCCACGTCTCCATGATCCTGGGTGACGACGGTGCCAAGCTCTCCAAGCGCCACGGTGCTGTCTCCGTGATGCAGTACCGCGACGATGGCTACCTGCCGGAAGCGCTGCTGAACTATCTGGTGCGTCTGGGCTGGTCCCACGGCGATCAGGAGATCTTCACCCTGGATGAGATGATCAAGCTGTTCAGCCTGGATGCTATCTCCAAGTCCGCCTCTGCGTTCAATACCGACAAGCTGCTGTGGCTCAACAACCACTACATGCGCACTCTGGATCCGGCCCGTGTTGCCACCTTCCTGGCATGGCACATGGAAAACCAGCAGATCGACACTCGCAATGGCCCGACCTTGCCAGAAGTGGTGACCCTGCTGGCCGAGCGCTGCAATACGCTCGTTGAGATGGCTGCCCAGAGCCGCTATCTGTTCGAAGAGTACGAAGCCATTGACGAAGCGGCTGCCAAGAAGCACCTGCGCGGTGTGGCGGCCGAGCCGCTGGCGCTGGCCAAGGCCAAGCTGGCCGCACTGGATAGCTGGACCACCGAAGCGCTGCACGAGCTGATTGAAGCGACTGCCGCCGAGCTGGGTCAGGGCATGGGCAAGGTCGGCATGCCGCTGCGCGTTGCTGTCACCGGTCTGGGTCAGTCACCGGGTATCGACGCCGTGATGGCGCTGGTCGGCAAAGAGCGCGTGCTTGCTCGTATCGACCGTGCATTGGCTTATATCGAAGCGCGCATGGCTGCCGAGTAAGCTCTGCCGATGTGGTGGGTGAGGGGATAACCCTGATCTGCCATTCGCCGAATAGAAAAAATCCGAAACCAGTGGTTTCGGATTTTTTTATGGCTGCGATTTGCCGTTCTATTGGGGCTAGGCGGGCTGTCATGCCCGACCAGTGAGCGCTGTCAGATAAGTTTGAAGGACTGGATCTGGCTGTCGAGCTCCTTGCTGTGTTGTTCTACCAGTTCTGAGGCTTCCTGCAGTTCGCGGAAAACCACAACAGATCCTTCCGCGATCTGTTTGACCTGCTCCAGATTGCCACGCATCTCTTCGGCGACCGCGATCTGCTGTTCGGAGGCGGTGGCGATATGGCGATTCATGTCGGCCACCCCCAGCACCCGCTCCACTATGGTAGCGAGCTGGGTACCTGCCTGTGTCACCTGCTCCACCCCCTTGTCTGCCTGGCGCACGCTCTGGGCCATCAGCTCGGCAGCTTGACCGGCATTGCCCTGCAACTGTTCGATCATCTTCTGGATCTCGACAGTGGCGGCCTGGGCGCGGTTGGCCAGCTCGCGCACCTCGGAGGCCACCACCGCAAAGCCGCGACCCGCTTCCCCGGCGCGGGCAGCTTCGATGGCGGCGTTAAGGGCCAGCAAGTTGGTCTGTTCGGAAATACTGCGAATGGTGTCGACCACAGAGCCGATCTGCTCGACCCCCTGTTCTACCTGATTAACCACGCTTGCCGAGCGTTGGATGTTGCCAGAAAGGGTATCGATGGTGCTGACGGTGTCGGCGACGCAGCGGCTGCCTTCGTGTGCCAACAGACTGGTTTCTGCAGTGGCACGGGAGGCTTGATCCGCATGGGCTGCAACCTCGCGAATGGCGCCCACCATCTGGCTCATGGCACTGGCCAGTTGCTCAATCTGGGTGAACTCTTCGCTGATCGCTTCGTGGGCTTCCTCCATGCAGAGGGTCACCTGGGAGGCGATGTCGTTGAGCTCCTTGCAGGCGACACGCTGGTTGCCGAATACCTCTTTGAGGTTCTCCTGCGAGTGGGAGACCGCCTTGGCGATGTCACCGAACTCATCACGGGATCTGAGCAATACCTTGTGGCTGAGATCCCGCTTGGCAAAGCGCTCCAGCAGGCCGACCAGATAGTTCACCTGTTTGACCATCAGCCGGGAGCCGGTGAGTAGCAGGATCACGAACAGCAACCCCATGATGGCTGTCTCCATCAGACCGGTCCAGAGCAGGCGATTGGAGATGGCATCCGCTTTGGCCGGATCCAGCCCTTCGGCGAGCAGGGTTATCTCGAGATTGTTGGCATCAAACCAGAGTTTGGTCAGTAGCATCAGGGTACTGAACACCATCAGCAGCACCACTTTGGGTACCAGACGGATGTTGCTCATTCGCTTTTCCAGCAGGTTCAACTGCATTATCATTCTCCTTGTAAAATCTGCTTATCCTTTCCCGTCAGGGCTATCGGCATTATCTGCTTTTTTATTAATCCGTAATGTATTCAACATTGGAAAATGTATGCGAAGTCACTTAACTCATCTGCGGGCGATGGATCTGCTGATGGCATTTCTGTCTATTGTGTCGGTATTGCTGGTGACGGCTCGCTGGTGGGGCCACCAGAGTGTCACCCCGCAGACCTTGCAGCTCTTCTATGACATCGACAGCCTGATTTGCTACATCTTCCTCGCTCACTTTGCCTATGGCTGGGTGCGGGCCAGCGACAAGTGGGCTTTTTTCAGGGCCAACTGGATCTATCTGCCGGGTAGCCTGCCGATGGTGGAGCAACTGCGCTGGGCGCGTTTGATCCAGTTGTGGCGAGTCTATCAGTTACTGCGGGATCAGCCTGATCTGTGGGCTTTATTCCGCCGCGAGCGCAACGAGACCACCATATCTGGCATCCTGTTCCTGTTCTTCCTGCTGCTCGGGGTGGGCTCCGGCGTCATGTACTGGATTGAGTCGGGCCAGCCTGGCAGCCAGATTGAGACCCCTTACGATGCCTTCTGGTGGACGCTAGTGACCCTCTCTACCGTGGGGTATGGCGATCTGGTACCCAAGACCGAGCAGGGGCGTTTCGTTGCAAGCCTGCTGATCCTGTTCGGGGTCGGTCTGTTTGGTGCCATCAGCGGTTTTATGGCCAGTTTGTTCCTGCAGCCCAACAAGGGGGATGGCGAGACCGACAAGTGGCGCCATCACTACAACAGTCAGCAGGAGCTGCTGTTGCAGGAGATCCGCGCCCTGCGCAGCGAGGTGCGGGAGCTGAAAAACAAGTAAGGCCGCGGGCGGGCAAGTTGCGAGCTGACTCGCAACTCTGCGCGCTTTATTCGGGGGGAGGTGCTTTTTCTTTGCTTGTCCTTTAACCTGCAGGCGGCTTAACATTCAACCTCTTGTCCAAACCTGAAAAAGAGAACCGATCGACCATGCGCGCCCTTCTCGGGATTTTGATCTGCTTGTGTGCCCAACAGGCACTGGCCGATACCCGTTATGTTTCAGACAACATTTTTACCTTCATCCACAACGGTCCGGGCACCCAGTACCGGATCCTTGGCAGCATCAAGGCTGGTGAACCGCTGGAGGTAAAAGCGGTGAACAGCGAGGCCGGTTTCACCCAGGTGGTGGACAGTCGTGGTCGCGAAGGATGGATCAAAAACAGCGAACTGCAGAGCCAGATCAGCCTGCGCGAGCGGCTGCCCCAGGTGGAAAAAGAGCGCGATGAGCTCAAAGACCGCCTGCAGAATCTCAACGGTGACAACGAGAAACGCTTCACCGAGAAGGATGGCCAGCTCGCTGCCCAGAGCAAGGAGATTGCCGCCCTCAAGGTCCAGCTGGTTAGTCAGGGTGAGGAGCTTGGCAATCTCAAAGAGCAAAATGATGCCCTGACCCAAAGCTACGACAACCAGGAACACGACATGCAGATGGACTGGTTTATCCGTGGTGGTGCCATGGTGGGGGCGGGGATCCTGCTCGGTATCCTGCTGCCGATGCTGCCCCGTCGTCGCAGCCGCGGCGATCGCTGGATGAATTGACCGCACTGGTCTGAATAAACTGAAGGGTCGCCGTGGCGGCCCTTCTTTTTTATCTGCCTTTTTGCTCGCACCGGGTTGCCGGGGCCAGCAGTTCGAGTGGCTGAACAGAACGGCACAAGATCGTATACAAAATGATGCCAGTTGACCCTCTTCATAGTCGGAAAGGGGACTCGTAGAGGGAGAGTGAGGCAGAATTAGCGATATTTGTTAAAGAGTGGAAACAAATTCATTTCATATAGGGTGCAACATTGTATACATTATCGGCGTTTCGGCGGCGCGTCCGCCTTTGTCGATATCAGCCTTCGGGCGTACAGGAAGACCCCCTATGTTCAAAGCGACTCACGTGCTTGCTGCTGACTACATTCCCTCCGATCTGATCGCCCTGCGCGAAGCCATCACCCAGAACTACGTGGTGGATGAAAATGCCTATCTGGCCGAACTGTCGGCCATGCTGGCGGTGGATGGTGCCGCGCTGGAGCAGGTGACCCAGCGCGCCCGTATGCTGGTGACCAAGGTGCGCAAGGAGAGCGGCTCCGGTGACGGTATCGACGCCTTCCTGCAGGAGTACAGTCTCGATACCCAGGAGGGGATCATCCTGATGTGTCTGGCCGAGGCACTGCTGCGCATTCCCGATGCAGAGACCGCCGATGCCCTGATCAAGGACAAGCTCTCCGGCGCCAACTGGTCCTCCCATTTCCGCAAGAGCGACTCCACTCTGGTCAACGCCTCCACCTGGGGGCTGATGCTGACCGGCAAGATCATCAAGCTCGACAAGAAGCTCGACGGCAATCCGGCCAACTTGCTGGGGCGCATGGTCAACAAGCTGGGGGAGCCGGTGGTGCGCTCCGCCATGTATGCCGCCATGAAGATCATGGGCAAGCAGTTCGTGCTGGGGCGCGACATGAAAGAAGCCCTCAAGGCGAGCCGCAAATCTCGCGAGCTGGGCTACACCCACACCTACGACATGCTGGGTGAATCGGCCCTCACCTTGCAAGATGCCGACAAATACCTGACCGATTATCGCAACGCCATCGAGGCGGTCGGCAATGAGCGGATCAGCGACGGCGGCCCGGCCCCCTCCATCTCCATCAAACTCTCGGCGCTCCATCCACGCTATGACGTGGCCAACCGTGAACGGGTGCTTGGCGAGATGTGCGAGCGGCTGGTGGGTCTGGTGCGGCTGGCCCGTGACAAGGATGTGGCCATCAGCATCGATGCCGAGGAGATGGATCGACTCGAGCTGTCGCTGGACTTGTTCGAGCAGCTTTACCGCTCCGATGCCAACCGTGGCTGGGGCAAGCTCGGCATGGTGGTGCAGGCTTACTCCAAGCGCGCTCTGCCGGTACTCTGCTGGCTCACCGCGCTGGCCCGCGAGCAGGGTGACCTCATTCCGGTGCGACTGGTAAAAGGCGCCTACTGGGACAGCGAACTGAAATATGCCCAGCAGGCGGGCCTGCCCGGCTACCCGCTGTTTACCCGCAAGGCGGGCACCGATATCTCTTACCTCGCCTGTGCCCGCTACCTGCTGAGCGAGCCGACTCGCGGTTTTATTGCCCCCCAGTTCGCCACCCACAACGCCAATACCGTGGTCAGCATTCTGGAGATGGCCGGCGATCGCCAGTTTGAGTTCCAGCGTCTGCACGGCATGGGGGAGGAGCTGCACAACGCGGTGCTGAACGACAATCCCGGTCTGCACTGCCGCATCTATGCCCCGGTCGGTGCCCACAAAGACTTGCTGCCCTATCTGGTGCGCCGCCTGCTGGAGAACGGGGCCAACACCTCCTTCGTTCACAAGCTGGTGGATCCCAACACCCCGGTGGATTCACTGGCGGAACACCCGCTGCGCACCCTCAAGCGCTACTCCGGCTTTGCCAACGACCGCATTCCCCAGCCGGTGAACCTCTTCACCGACCGCAAGAACTCCAGCGGCGTCAACATGAACATCCTCTCCATCCAGCGTCCCTTCTTCGCCCGCTTGCAAGAGCTGGAGAGCAAGCAGTGGCTGGCGGGCCCCATCGTTGATGGCGAGACCCTCAAGCGCAGCGAAGCCCGTGTGGTGCTGAGCCCGCAGGATGTGAGCCTCACCGTTGGCAAGATCCACTGGGCCGACGAGCAGGCGGTGGAGCAGGCCTTGGCATCCGCCCATGCCGCCTTCCCGCGCTGGCGCGCAACGCCGGTGAGCGAGCGGGCTGCCGCGCTGGAGAAGCTGGCGGATCTGCTGGAAGCGAACCGCGAGCAGTTCGTCTCCCTCTGTACCCGCGAGGCGGGCAAGCTGCTGCAGGACGGCATCGACGAGGTACGTGAAGCGGTGGATTTCTGTCGCTACTACGCGGTGCAGGCCCGCAGCCTGATGGGGCAGGCGACCCTGCTGCCCGGTTACACCGGCGAGCAGAACGAGCTGTTCCTGCAGGGGCGCGGGGTGTTTGTCTGCATCAGTCCGTGGAACTTCCCGCTGGCGATTTTCCTCGGCCAAATCGCTGCAGCGCTGGCCACCGGCAACACCGTCATCGCTAAACCGGCGGAGCAGACCGGCCTTATCGCCCATCTGGCGGTGACCCTGGCCCATCAGGCCGGTATCCCGGGCGATGTGCTGCAACTGCTGCCCGGTGATGGTGCCACCGTCGGCGCCAAGCTGACGGCGGATCCGCGTATCGGCGGCGTCTGCTTCACCGGCTCCACCGAGACCGCCAAGCTCATCAACATGACCCTGGCCCAGCGCGATGGCGCCATCCTGCCGCTCATCGCCGAGACCGGCGGTCAGAACGCCATGATTGTCGACTCCACCGCCCTGCCGGAGCAGGTGGTGCGCGACGTGGTAAGCGCCGCCTTCCAGAGCGCCGGTCAGCGCTGCTCGGCCCTGCGAGTGCTCTATCTGCAGGAGGAGATAGCCCCGCGGGTGCTGGAGATCCTCACCGGCGCCATGCAGGAGCTGAAAGTGGGCAATCCGGCCGAGCACAATACTGACGTCGGCCCGGTGATCGACGCCGATGCCAAGCTGGGGTTGGATGCCCATCTGGCCCGGATGATCCCGCGCGCTCGCCTGATTGCGCAGGCGCCGATGCCCGCCGCGACGATGGAAGGGCACTTTGTTCAACCGACTGCGCTGGAGATCGGCTCCATCCGCGAGCTGGTGAAGGAGCAATTCGGCCCCATCCTGCACGTGGTGCGCTACGCCATCCGGGATCTGGACAAGGTGATCAGCGACATCAACGGCACCGGCTACGGCCTGACGCTGGGGATCCACAGCCGCAACGAATCCCACGCCGAGGAGCTGGCGAGCCGCATCAACGTGGGTAACGTCTACATCAACCGCAACCAGATCGGCGCCATGGTCGGGGTGCAGCCGTTCGGCGGGCAGGGGCTCTCCGGCACCGGTCCCAAGGCGGGTGGCCCCCACTACTTAAGCCGCTTCGTTACCGAGAAGACCCGCACCATCAACACCACGGCGGTGGGCGGCAACGCCTCCCTGCTGGCGATGGGCGATGCCTGATCCGCGTCGATAGTGGCCGGATACGGGATACCGGATAACAACGGGCCGCCTTCGGGCGGCCTCTTTATTTGCACCATCCGTTTTTTACGAATGGGACAATCGGCCACGGCGGGGTCGTCAGCGACCCGTGCTGGTCGTAAGATGGGAACCATTCGCGCGGCGTTTGCCCCTTGGTCGGCCAGCCGTGGTCAGGGTTTTGTTTTAACGAGAGTGATTATCTGATGTCATTAACCGAACAAGCCCGCTGGTTCGTACTGGGGGGCGATCATCTGGTACTGCTCGATCAGCAGGGAGTGGTGCCACAGGGAAGTAAAGCGTGCCTGCCTGCTGCGCTGGCAGAGGCGCGTTTCGAGCGTTTTGACGAGTGGCAGGGGCTGCCCTGCTATCTGCTGGATCTGGGAGATGAGGGCGACACGGCGATGTTGGCCCCCCTACGCCAGCTGATGGTGGCGGGGGATGAAGAGGGCTTTCGTCTCGCGGGCCGTGCCTGGCAGCTCGCCACCTTTCGCCGCACCCACCGCTTCTGCGGCGAGTGCGGCGCCCCCATGACCCCGAAGGTGGGGGAGTGGGCGCAGGTGTGCCACTATGGTCACACGGCCTATCCGCGCATTTCACCCTGCATTATCGTAGCGGTGCGCAAGGGGCCGGAGATCCTGCTGGCTGCCCATCGTCGTCACTATCAGGCCGACGATCCCATGTATACCGTGCTGGCAGGGTTTGTGGAGGCGGGGGAGAATCTTGAGCAGTGCGTGGCGCGGGAGGTGTTCGAGGAGAGCGGCATCCGGGTGCGCAATGTGCGCTATGTGGCTAGCCAGCCCTGGCCCTTCCCCCACAGCCTGATGATGGGCTTTACCGCCGACTACGAGAGCGGCGAGATCAAGGTGCAGGATGACGAACTGGTCGCCGCCGATTTCTTTGCCGCCGACCGGCTGCCGCGCTTGCCGCCCCACGGCACCATCGCCCGGCGGCTGATCGAGCGTTCGCTGGCGGGCGAGGGGTAACGAGGCGCTGATCTTTTTGCCAACCTTTTCGCACCTTTTTTTGTAAACAGGGCGCTCTGGTTTGCGCCCCTTCACATCTTTGCAACCGCGGGTCCATTTGCCCCGTTTTGGGCAGTCCGCTCCGGTGGGCAAAGTGGTATTATGGCCGCCATTTTATGCGTGATACGAACTCAGGAACTGGGATGAAAGAGCTGAAGAACGATCGATACCTGCGCGCCCTGCTGCGCCAGGACGTGGATATGACCCCGGTATGGATGATGCGCCAGGCTGGCCGCTATCTGCCGGAATACAAGGCGACTCGCGCCCAGGCGGGGGATTTCATGTCCCTGTGCCGCAACGCCGAGCTGGCCTGTGAAGTCACCCTGCAGCCGCTGCGCCGCTACCCGCTCGATGCCGCCATCCTCTTCTCCGACATCCTCACCGTGCCCGATGCCATGGGGCTGGGTCTCTACTTCGAGCAGGGTGAAGGCCCGCGCTTCGAGCGCCCGATCACATCCATGGCCGACGTGCAGGCGCTGCCGATCCCGGATCCGGAAGATGAGCTGGGCTACGTGATGAATGCGGTGCGCACCATCCGCCGCGAGCTGAAGGGCGAAGTGCCGCTGATCGGTTTCTCCGGCAGCCCCTGGACCCTGGCCACTTACATGGTGGAGGGGGGCAGCTCCAAGGCGTTCACCAAGATCAAGCAGATGATGTACGCAGAGCCCATGACCCTTCACCTGTTGCTCGACAAGCTGGCCGACAGCGTGATTAGCTATCTCAACGCCCAGATCAAGGCGGGGGCTCAGGCGGTCATGGTGTTCGACACCTGGGGTGGTGTGCTCACCCCGCGGGATTACCGCGACTTCTCCCTGCAGTACATGCACAAGATTGTCGATGGCCTGATCCGCGAGCACGATGGTCGCCGCGTGCCGGTCACCCTGTTCACCAAGAACGGCGGTCAGTGGCTGGAGCAGATCGCCGCCACCGGTTGCGATGCGCTGGGGCTGGACTGGACCATCGACATTGCCGACGCCAAGCGCCGGGTCGGCGACAAGGTGGCGCTGCAGGGCAACATGGATCCCTCCATGCTCTACGCCAATCCGGCACGGATCCGTGAAGAGGTCGCTTCCATTCTGGCCGGTTTCGGTCAGGGCAACGGCCACGTCTTCAACCTGGGTCACGGCATCCATCAGGATGTGAACCCGGAGCACGCTGGCGTGTTCGTCAACGCGGTGCACGAGCTCTCTGCCCAGTATCACGGCCGCTAAGGCCGGTGTGGGCGAAGAGAAACTGATTGATATCCGGGGCCGTAAGGCCCCGTTTTACATTTAAAAAGGTGCCGCGACGACGAGAGCGTGGCGATCGTGCAGGAGGCAAGATGAGCAGCAAGTCACTGGATTGGGGTATCGATCTTGGCGGTACCAAGTGTGAATGTGTGGTGCTGGATGGCGACGAGGTGCTGCTGCGCCATCGCATCCCCACCGAGCGGGCTGGCGGTTATGACCATATGATCGGCCAGATCGCCAAGCTGGTAGCTGAGTGCGCCGAGAAGATTGGCCAGCGCCCGACCGTCATCGGTATGGGCACCCCCGGCGCTAGGGATCCGCAGACCGGCCTGATGAAGAACTGCAACACCACCGAGCTCAACGGCAAGCCGTTCAAGGAAGATCTGGAGCGCAAGCTGGGCGTGCCGGTGCTGATTGCCAACGACGCCAACTGCTTCGCGCTGGCAGAAACCCACCTCGGCGCAGTGCGTCAGCACCATCCCGATGCCAAAGTGGTGTTCGGCATCATCATGGGCACCGGGGTCGGCTCAGGGATCGTCATCAACGGCCAGATCCTCAATGGCCACCACGGCATCGCCGGTGAGTGGGGCCACAACGTGCTCGCCCCCGATGGTCCCGAGTGTTACTGCGGCAAACGCGGCTGCGTCGAGACCCTGATCAGTGGCCCGGCGCTGGAGGCCTGGTACGAGGCCAAGGCCAAGCGTCGCCTCTCGCTCGCCCAGATTGCGGTGGCGAGCGCTCACGATCATGTTGCCAAGCTCACCATCGACAGGCTACACCTGCTGTTTGGTCAGGCGCTGGCCAACGTGGTCAACATTCTGGATCCGGACGTGATCGTCATCGGCGGCGGGGTGGGTAACGTACAGAGCCTTTACAGCGTGGGACGGCAGACAATTTTGCCCTTCCTCTTTAATCCCCGCTTCGCAACCCCCATTATTGCACCTGCCCTTGGCGACAGTGCCGGGGTATTCGGGGCGGCGTTGCTGGCTCGCGGTGAATTCAAGGAGGCCCTGCTGTCGTAGCCGGGGCTCCCGGGCGGCCGGTGCGCCGCCTGTTGCTGGTTCAAGGAAACGGATTCTCGATGATCAAGATTGCCATCAATGGTTACGGGCGGATCGGTCGCAATGTGTTGCGAGCCCTCTATGAAAGCGGGCGCGACAAGACCATCAAGATCGTCGCCATCAATGAGCTGGCGGCCCCCGAGGCCATGGTGCACCTGACCCGTTACGATACCAGTCACGGTCGCTTCCACCATCCGGTGCAACTGGCAGGCAACAGCATGCTGGTGGGGGAGGATCTCATCTCTTTGTTCGCCGAGCGGGATCCGTCGAAGCTGCCGTGGCGGGCGCTGGGGGTGGATGTGGTGCTCGATTGCACCGGGGTGTTCGGCTCGCGGGCCGATGCCGAGCTGCATCTGGCGGCGGGAGCGGGCAAGGTGCTGTTCTCCCACCCGGCCGATGCGGATGTGGATGCCACCGTGGTCTACGGGGTTAACCATCAGGTGCTGACCGGACGGGAGCGGATCGTCTCCAACGCCTCTTGTACCACCAACTGCGTGGTGCCGGTGATTGAAACATTGCATCGAGAATTCGAGATAAATTGTGGTACTATTACGACAATTCATTCGGCCATGCATGATCAGCAAGTCATCGATGCCTACCACAGTGACTTGCGCCGAACCCGCGCTGCCAGTCAGTCCATCATTCCGGTGGATACCAAGCTGGCAAAGGGGCTGGAGCGTATCCTGCCCCATTTCGCCGGCAAGTTCGAGGCGATCGCGGTGCGGGTGCCGACCATCAATGTAACAGCGATGGATCTCAGTATTACTGTTCGTAAAAAAGTGACAGTTACTGACGTAAATCAAGCCCTGCAACGGGCGTCCAGAGGTACATTACAAGGTATTCTGGATTACACGGAAGAGCCTTTGGTCTCCGTAGACTTCAATCATGATGCACACTCCTGCATCATTGATGGTACCCAGACCCGGGTGAGCGATGCCAACCTCGTCAAGATGTTGATGTGGTGTGATAACGAATGGGGCTTCGCAAACCGGATGCTGGATACCACCCGGGCCATGATGGCCGCAGGCTGAGCCTGCCCCGGGCGAATAGGTTACTGTTTTTAACATTACCTGAAAATATAGAGGACTGAATATGTCTGTTATCAAGATGACTGACCTGGATCTGGCGGGTAAACGCGTTCTGATCCGTGCTGACCTGAACGTACCGGTAAAAGACGGTAAGGTCACTTCCGATGCACGTATCGTGGCGACGCTGCCGACCATCAAGCTGGCTCTGGAAAAGGGCGCCAAGCTGATGATCACCTCCCACCTGGGTCGTCCGACCGAGGGTGAATACAACGAAGAATTCTCCCTGGCTCCGGTTGTCAACTATCTGAAAGACGCTCTGTCTTGCCCGGTTCGTCTGGCCAAAGATTACCTGGATGGCGTAGACGTCGCAGCCGGTGAGCTGGTAGTGCTGGAAAACTGCCGTTTCAACAAAGGCGAGAAGAAGAACACCGAAGAGCTGGCCAAAAAATACGCCGCCCTGTGTGATGTCTTTGTAATGGATGCGTTCGGTACTGCTCACCGCGCCGAAGGTTCTACCTACGGTGTTGCCCAGTTTGCTCCAGTTGCTTGTGCCGGTCCGCTGCTGGCGGGTGAGCTGGAAGCCCTGGGTAAAGCCATGCTGAAGCCAGAGCGCCCGATGGTTGCCATCGTTGGCGGCTCCAAGGTCTCCACCAAGCTGACCGTGCTGGAATCCCTCTCCAAGATCGCTGACCAGCTGGTTGTCGGTGGTGGCATCGCCAACACCTTCATCGCTGCTGCCGGTCACAACGTCGGCAAGTCCCTGTGCGAACACGACCTGCTCGACACCGCCAAGAAGCTGGCTGCCGAGACCAATATTCCGGTCACCACCGACGTGGTTGTAGGCACCGAGTTCTCCGAGTCCACTCCGGCCACCATCAAGTCTGTTGCTGACGTGACTGACGGCGACATGATCTTCGACATCGGCCCTGACTCTGCCAAGGCCCTGGCTGACATCATCATGAACGCCAAGACCATTCTGTGGAACGGCCCGGTTGGTGTGTTCGAGTTCGATCAGTTCTCTGCTGGCACCAAAGTGATCGCTGAAGCCATCGCTGCTTCTCCGGCATTCTCCATCGCTGGCGGTGGTGACACCCTGGCTGCCATCGACAAGTTTGGCATCGCCGACAAAGTCTCCTACATCTCCACTGGCGGCGGCGCCTTCCTGGAGTTCGTAGAAGGCAAGGTACTGCCGGCTGTTGCGATGCTGGAACAGCGCGCCAAAGCCTAATTGACCCGAGACGGGGGGCAAACGCCTCCCGTTTCGTTTATCATGTGCCCGCTGTGCCGGTTCATGATGAACCCTCCATTTTTTATTAACGGCATACGAGACAGGACGATTAAACATGTCTAAGAAAATTTTCGACTTCGTAAAACCCGGCGTGATCACTGGTGATGACGTTCAGAAAGTGTTCGCCATCGCTAAAGAGAACGGCTTTGCTCTGCCAGCAGTTAACTGTGTTGGTACCGACTCCGTGAACGCCGTACTGGAAGCTGCTGCCAATGTTAAAGCGCCGGTAATCGTTCAGTTCTCCAACGGTGGTGCCGTGTTTACCGCCGGTAAGGGTCTGAAGCTGGAAGGCCAGAAAGCCGCCATCCTGGGTGCCATCTCCGGTGCCAAGCACGTTCACGCTGTTGCCGAAGCCTACGGTATCCCGGTTATCCTGCACACCGACCACGCTGCCAAGAAGCTGCTGCCGTGGATCGACGGTCTGCTGGAAGCGGGCGAGAAGCACTTTGCTGAAACCGGCAAGCCGCTGTTCTCCTCCCACATGCTGGATCTGTCTGAAGAGTCTCTGGAAGAGAACATCGACATCTGCTGCGAGTACCTGACCCGCATGGCCAAGATGAACATGACTCTGGAGCTGGAACTGGGTTGCACCGGTGGCGAAGAAGATGGCGTAGACAACAGCCACCTGGATCAATCTTCCCTGTACACCCAGCCGGAAGATGTTGCTTACGCTTACGAGCGTCTGTCCAAGATCAGCCCGCGTTTCACCATCGCTGCCTCCTTCGGCAACGTACACGGTGTATACAAGCCGGGTAACGTCAAGCTGACCCCGTCCATCCTGGACGCGTCCCAGAAGTACGTTTCCGAGAAGTTTGCGCTGCCTGCCAAGTCTCTGGACTTCGTATTCCACGGTGGTTCAGGTTCCACTCTGGAAGAGATCCGCGAGTCCATCTCCTACGGCGTAGTGAAGATGAACATCGACACCGACACCCAGTGGGCAACTTGGGAAGGTCTGCTGAAGTTCTATCAGAAGAACGAAGCTTATCTGCAAGGCCAGCTGGGCAACCCGGAAGGCGCAGACAAGCCGAACAAGAAGTTCTACGATCCGCGCGTATGGCTGCGTGAAGGTCAGACTTCCATGATCAAGCGTCTGGAACAGGCTTTTGCCGACCTGAACGCCATCAACGTACTGTAATTCGTTACAGCACCTTGATTGCATTAAAAGGCGCCCTTCGGGGCGCCTTTTGCATTTCTGTGATCCGCACAGGTTGGTGAGTGGAGAAGGAACTGGGTATTATCGAAACAACCTTGCTTATTTTATTAAACAATTTGCAACCAAAGCAGGATGCTGAGTATGCAGGCAGGAAAGCACAATGGACATCAGGAGCACGTCGCCTCCTACTACGCGGCCACTCGCAACGATCCGCAACAGTGGCCCGAGCTGGAGGGGGAGTACAAGGCGGACGTCTGCATCATCGGCGGCGGCTTTACCGGCCTTAACACCGCCATCAATCTGGCGGATGCCGGTTACAAGGTGGTGTTGCTGGAGGCCAACCGCATCGGCTGGGGGGCGTCGGGGCGCAACGGCGGTCAGCTGATCCGCGGTATCGGCCACGACACCAGCCAGTTTGCCCGCTGGATTGGCGAGCAAGGGGTACGCGAGCTCGACCTGATGGGGCTGGAGGCGGTGCAGCTGGTGCGCGAGCGGGTCGAGCGTTTCAATATCGACTGCGATCTGCGCTGGGGCTACTGCGACCTTGCCACTCGCCAGCGCCATCTGGCAGGTTTTGAGGAGGATCTCGCGCATCTGGCAAGCCTCGGCTATGAGCACGAGCTGAAACTGGTGGCGCGAGAAGATATCCATACCGTGGTGGGGTCGGATCGCTACATCGGCGGCCTCATCGACATGGGCTCCGGCCACCTGCATCCCCTCAATCTGGCGCTGGGGGAGGCCCGTGCCGCCGCCAGCCTCGGGGTTGCCCTGTTCGAACAATCCAGAGTGACCCATATCGACTATGGTAAGCGGGTCGAGGTGACCACCGCCCACGGCCGGGTCACTGCCGATTATCTGGTGATCGGCTGCAACGCCTACCTCAACGACCTCAATCCCGATCTGGGGGGCAAGGTGCTGCCCGCTGGCTCCTATATCCTCGCCACCGAGGTGCTCGATCGCCGGTTGCGCCAGCGTCTGCTGCCGCAAAACATGGCGGTGTGCGATCAGAATGTGGCCCTCGACTACTACCGCCTCTCTGCCGACGGCCGCCTGCTGTTTGGCGGCGCTTGCAACTATTCGGGGCGAGATCCCAAGGATATCAAGGCGTTCATGCTGCCCAAACTGCTGCGGGTCTTCCCCGAGCTGGCTGGCACCGCCATCGAGTTCCAGTGGGGCGGCATGATCGGGATCGGTGCCAACCGGTTGCCGCAGATTGGCCGCTTGAAGGAATACCCCAACGTACTCTACGCCCAGGCCTACTCGGGCCACGGCCTCAACGCCACCCATATGGCGGGCAAGCTGGTGGCCGAGACGATCCGCGGTGAGAGCCGGGGTTTCGATCTCTTCGCCAGCGTGCCTCACATGACCTTCCCGGGCGGCCCGGCGCTGCGCTCCCCGTTGCTGGCACTGGGAATGCTGTGGCACCGGATGAAGGATATCTTCTGACCCGCCTTGTCAGCCTCTGTTGTGATGGCTGAAAGCGACCCTTGTACCGGCTCCTTGTTTATAGCGGGTTGGCACTATCGTTCTGCCTGATAGACCAAAATATGCATTCGCGCCAATCCCTTCCGGTTGGCGCTATCTTTTAGGTGTGAGAGTGATTCTGTGCGGGCGTCTCAGCTTGCCGGAAAAGGGCAGAGGACAGGGAAAGAGGAGGGCTGAGATGGAGATGAATGTGGTAGCGTCAGGCGGGCTCAGCCCGCTGGCGCAGCGGCAGGGAGCTCCAGCTGCGCAGGTACCGGAGAGGCCCACGCCGTCGCCATCGGCGAGCAGTGACAGCCGGATGGTACGCGACCTTGGCGCTGTGCTGGACGAGCTCGGGCTGTCGCCGAAAGGGGAGGGTGGCGGCGGGAGCAGTGCTTCAATCAGGGATTCGATGGAGGCGTTCATCAACACCATGATGGGGGCCCTGCAACAGCAGCAGGAACAACAGCTGGCGTTGCAGCAACAACAGCGGCAAGAGCAGGAACAGCGCAAGCTTGCCCTCGAAGCCAGCAGCGAGAATCCGCTGAAGCGGGATCTGGAGCGCCTGTTGGAGACGCTGGATAAACAGGGCGAACAGGGAAAAGCGCGTGCGCAAGAATCAGAGAATGGGCAAGTCACAGAGAACGAGCAAGTCGCAGAGAACAAGGAGCTGAAACCCTTGCAGAGTCAGCTGACCAAATTGCTGGAGAGCAGCGGTGCGGCAGAGAGCGGGGTCACGCTCAAGGAGGTGTTGTCAGGGTTGGCCAGCAAGCTGCCGAACGAACCCGCTGAGCGGAAAGGGTATCGGGTCGATACCCAGGTCTGAGCTGGTTGGCAACGGCAGACCTGCCGTTGCAGAGGGTGAGGGCAGGGCTGCCTTTTATTGGGCCGGTTCGGCCAGTTGCCACCCCTGTTCGCTCTTCATCATCCACACCTCTGCCTCTTGCGGCAGCACCTGACCCGCCTCGAACGCGCCATATTTACGCTCCAGCTCCATCAGCCCCATCTCCTGCTGAAAGGGGCCGACCCGGTCATAAATCAGATCTTCGTCGTGCAACACCTGCAGCTGATCGATCCCCTGCTTGAAGTGGAGCTGGTAGCTCACCTTGACCAGATAGACCCCCTCCATCCGCTCCTCCTTGCCGAGGATGGTGAAGTCGCTGATCTCGAACAGGTTGGCGTCTGTCTCGGCCAGCAGCCTGGCGGTAACTTGGCTCCGGATATCCTCTTCACCGGGCCCTGCACTGCAGCCATAGAGCCAGAGGGCTAGCAGGGGGATGAACCACTTTTTCATCAAAACTCCGGACGGGCGAGACAATCGAAGGGCAAATTCTGCCATGCTGCCGGTCATATACAAGGGATTGCCAGAAAAATCAGTGTGTAACGCATGAGGCGGCCCCTGTTTGCCGACAAGGGATACGCTGGTCAGCGTAGCTGATCAAGCTTGCCCAGAAACTCGGCAGGCCCCATAAAGCCGGTGACCCGCTGCCCTGTCAGCTCCTTGCCCTCACGGTCGAAGAAGATGAGGGTCGGCAGCCCCAGCACATTGAGGCTGTTGAGCAGCGCGATATCGGCATCGTCGTTGGCGGTGACATCTGCCTGCAGCAGCACCATCTGGCCGAAGCGCTCCCGCACTGCGGGGTCGCTGAAGGTCTTGTGCTCAAACTCCTTGCAGGCGACGCACCAGTCGGCGTAGAGGTCGAGCAGCACCGGCTTGCCGCGGGCGGCGGCAAGCTGCACCTTGAGATCATCCAGCGTCTTGATGGGGATAAACTGCGGAGCGCTTTGGCTGGCGCCCGCAGAGACGGCGGCAGGAGCGGCTGGTTGCAGCAGATCCTTGCCCACCACCACGGCGCTGATCATCGCCAGCAACAGCACGAAACCGCGCACGCTTTTGGCCACCGAGTGGGGCTGGTGCTGGTTGTGGTGATAGAGGTAGCCGCACAGCAGCAGCCCCCAGCCGAGCCAGGCGAGGGTGGCAAGCTGATCGCTCCAGAGTCGTGACAGCAGCATGATGGGCACCGCCAGCAGGGCGAAGCCAAACAGCTGCTTGATCACATCCATCCAGGCGCCCGCCTTGGGCAGCAGTTTGCCTCCCGAGGTGCCAAGCAGCAGCAGCGGCAGCCCCATCCCCAGTGACAGCGCATAGAGCGCTGCGCCGCCGAGCCAGAGATCGCCGCTCTGGGCCACATAGATCAGCGCCCCCGAAAGCGGCGCCGTGGTGCAGGGGGAGCAAACCAGCCCGGAGATCATCCCCATGATGGCGACCCCGACCACCGATCCGCCCTGTTGGCGGTTGGAGAGACCGGAGAGCCGGGTTTGCAAACTGCTCGGCAACTGCAGGGTGTAGAGCCCGAACATGGAGAGGGCCAGCAGCACGAACATCGCCGAGAGGCCGATCAGTACATAGGGGTGTTGCAGCGCCGCCTGAAATTTCAGCCCCGCCGAGGCGACTACCAATCCGAGCAAGGTGTAGGTGACCGCCATCCCCTGCACATAGACCAGGGAGAGCAGGAAGGCTCGGCCGGTGGAGAGGCGATGACCGGCACCGGCGATGATGCCGGTCAGGATCGGGTACATGGGGAAGACGCAGGGGGTGAAGGCGAGCCCCAGCCCCAGTGCGAAGAAGGCGACAATACTGAGCCAGAACCCCTGATGGCCGAGGGCGGCGGCGAGCTGATCCTGCTGGCTCACTGGTGCGACGCTTTGTGCCGTTTCAGCAGTGGTCGCTGTGGGCGCAGCGGCCAGCGGGGCCACATCGATCAGTTTGTCGGTCGGCGGGTAGCAGAGGCCGTCGGTACAGCCCTGATAGCGCACCCGCAGGGTGGCGCCGTCCCCCACCTCTTTTAGCGGCACCGCGATGCTCACCTGCTGGTAGTAGACCCGTGTCTTGCCGAAGAAGTCATCCTCATGCTCGGTGCCTTCTGGCAGGGTCGGTTCGCTGAAGGTGAGGTTGTTCCCCTTGAAGCGCAGGCTGTGGCGATAGAGGTAGTAGTCGTCGGCGATATGGAGGGTCAGCAGCAGTTGATCGCCGCGCTGTTCGCTCTCGATCTGAAAGGCCTCATCGACCTGCAAAAATTTGGGTTTGGCATTTGCGTCAATGCCTAGCGAGCTGAGCAGATCGGCGCCGCTGGCGTGTGCCGGGGCGCTGCCCACCGCTGTCATCAGCAGGGCACAGACCAGCAGCAGGGGAGAGAGTAAGCGGGAGAACGTCATGCGGTCTCCCCGTTCAGCCAGTCGAGGTAGGCGGGCAGTCCGGCACTCACCGGCAAGGCCAGCAGCTCGGGCACCTCATAGGGGTGATGGGCTTGAATGCATGCCTGCAGCTCGGCAAAGAGCGGCTGGCGGGATTTGATGATGAGCTGGATCTCGGTGGCGCGCTCCACCTTGCCTTGCCAGCGATAGACGGAGGTGACGCCCGGCAGCTGATTGATGCAGGCGGCCAACCGCTGGTTCAGCAGCTGTTCGCAGACGAGGTCGGCACTGGTTTGATCTGGGCAGGTGCAGAGCACCACAATGGCGTCGGTCATAAAGCGGATCTTCACCTCGTTGGGGTAAACCGGGCAGGCGCCCTTGCCGTGTCATCCCGGTCTTGCAGATGAAGGTGAAAAAGCGCCCGAAAATCAGCGGCTACTATACCCCAGAGCCGCTTCAAATAGCATCTGTAGCCATTTGTGAGCCAGCGCCAAAAATTAGTGGGGGGCATGAGATAGACGCTGTCATGGGGACAGGGCAGAATGAGCGGGCTTGTTCCCAATTGACGTAAGGAAATGTATGACCCAACAGAATGAGCAGCAGAGAAACCGCATGTTGAGCCTGCTGCGCGAAGGTGAGCGCCGCATGTTGGTTCAATTGGCCGGGCTGCTGCGCACTACCGCCGATGAAATCAATGCCGAGCTGGAGAAAGAGGAGCTGATGGCCACCCTGGAGCAGCCTATCACGGTGGAGTATCTCAACGGCGTGGTGCAGCACCATCTGTTCGAGCGCAAACACAAGGGGGATATGGCTGTTGCCCAGCAGATCCTGAGCGATTATCAGAGCGAACTGGAAGCGCTGCAGGCCGCCCAGGCCCAGCCTGAAGAGGCTGCCGCTGCCGACGAGAGCGGCGAAGAGCTCAAGGCCCAGGCCTGAGCAACTGGCGGGCCTGAATCCTTACCTCTGAATCAGCCGGCCTGCCACCTCTGATCCCTCTTGCGGCACCATCATGTCTGCCATGATGGTGCCTTGCTTTTACCGCCTGCCTGTTGTTTCAAGACAATTCCTTCAGCCTCGGTTTTCAACACTAAGCACTCTGCTGCGCAGCTTGCCGTGCCTGTTGATGGCGTGACTTATTGTGCCACCACGCGGGGAATGGGGAAGATCTTGTCGTAGCTCAGGTTGTAGACGAAGGCATAAATCAGATAGAAGATCGCAAAGCCCAGATCCAGGAAGAAGGCCTCCAGCAGCGTAATGCCAAGCCACAAAGACATGATTGGCATGGCGGCCAGCAGTAACCCCCCTTCGAAACCAATGGCATGGATCACCCGTTGCCACATGGTCTTGTGGGTATGGCCCTGATACTTCTGTAGCAGTTTGTCGACGCCGACGTTGTAGACGTAGTTCCAGGCGGTAGCCAGCAGCGAGAAGAAGATCGCCAGCGGTCCCATGTGGCTGAGATGAATGCCGGTGGCCCAGCTGGCCAGTGGGGCGGCAATCAGCAGGCCAATCAGTTCAAAGCCAATGGCATGGCGCAGTCGATCGTTACGGGTACGCATAAATCACTCTCTTTCGCAGGTGTGTTAACAGATTACAACGCTAATCTATCGCCTTTCGCTGATAGATTCATGTTGGTATCCATCGCTAAAATAGATGGATAACGCCCGCAGCCGGGCCCATGCAGGAGATAGACAGGATGAATTCGTCACTGGAACCACTCAAAATCTTGTTGGCCGCCGCCGAAACCGGCTCGTTTTCCGCTGCCGCCCGCAAGCTGGGCAAGGCGCAGTCGGTGGTGAGCAGCGCCATTGCCAATCTGGAGATCGATCTGGCGCTCACCCTGTTTGACCGCAGCGGCCGCTATCCGCAACTGACGGAGGCGGGGGCCCGCATGGTGCAGGAGGCGGGGATCCTGCTGGCGCAGAGTGAACGGTTGCAATCCATTGCCGGGGAGCTGGCGGCCGGGGTGGAGACGCGGCTCACTCTGGCCATCGATGATGACTCCCACCTCCCCTGGCTCGGCACCCTGCTGGAGGAGTTCGCCACTCGCTACCCGACCGTGGAGCTGGAGCTGCTCTTCCCGCTGATGGAGGATGTGACCGAGATGCTGGTGACCGGTCGGGCCCAGCTCGGCATCAGCTATCAGAAGGTGCATCCCCAGCGGGAGATTGTCGCCCGTTCGCTGGGGGAGGTGACCATGCCGCTGGTGGTGTCACCGGATCATCCGCTGGCCCGCAAGCAGCCGCTACGGGAGGTCGATCTGCAGGGGGCGCGCCAGCTGATGGTGACTGGCAGACGGGAAGGGAGCGAGCGCCAGCGTTTTCGCATCTCGGCTCAGGTGTGGTGGGTCGAGGGGGATCTCGGGGTGCTGGAGCTGGTCAAGCGGGGCCTTGGCTGGTCCGCGATTCCGGAATTTCTGCTGCATCAACCGCTGAAGCGGGGCGAGGTGGTGGTGCTGGAGCCGGACTTTATCGCCAGCCACGCGTTGGCGCTGGAGCTGCAGTGGCATCGCGCCCGCCCGCTTGGGCAGGCGGGGCGCTGGTTGAAGGAGGCACTGCTGGCGCGGGTGCCTCGCTAGCCGACCTTACTCTGTCAGGGCGTAAGGCAGGGGTTGCAGGGTGAGGCGGGAGCCTTCGTCCTGCTTGAGGCGGAATTGGGCGTCAGCTTCGGTATCTTTCGGCAGTACGGCGGTGAGCCACACCTGCCCGGCCTGTTGCCAGGCGTTGAGCACCATGCCGCTGCGGCGCCAGTTGTCACCCAGTTGCAGTTCAAGGGTATCGCCGCTGGCGACCGGCTCGCCAGCAGTGCCCGCCAGCAGGAACAGGGCGCGGTTGTTGGCGCCGCGATACTTGGCGCGGGCCACCGTCTCCTGCCCCATGTAGCAGCCCTTGTTGAAGCTGATGCCGTCCAGTGCCTGCAGGTTGAGCATCTGCGGGATGAACTCCCCCTGATGCACCGCTTCCATGTGTGGCAGGCCCGCCTTGATCTCGAGCCCCCACCAGAGTGACTCGTCACCTTGCGGCAGGGCGTCGGCTTGCTGATTGCTCACCAGCAGCCAGCGATCCTGTTCAATCTTCACCGCCATGCCACCGTCGATAAGACCGCTCTGCTTCAGACCAAACTGCGCGGCGACCCACGCATCTGTGCCCTTGCCAGCCAGACCAGTGGCGTGACGCTCATCGGCGGCGATCTCGACCTTGGAGAAGACGGCAAATTTCTTCAGCTCCGGCAACTGACGCTCCAGTACAGAGGGGCTGGTCAGCAGCAGCAGACTGTCGTCGAGGCAGAGCAGGCGGAAATTGCTCCACAGCTTGCCCTTGGGATCACAGTGGCCGCCCGGGGTCTGTTGCCCCGGTTGCAGGGCGTTGACATCACAGGTGACCTGACCTTGCAGATATTTGGCGCGATCCTGGCCGCTGATACGGGTGATGGCCAGCTTGGTCAGAGGGACGCGGGTCGGCTCGGCAGGAAAAACAGGTGGTTGCAGGCTCACGATGGTATTCCAGAGAGAAAGTATGTGAGCTGCATGGTAAAGACGTAACTAATGTTTGTCAGCCGGAAAATCCAGCTGGTACCATCCCCCGGTCTTTGTAAGGAGAGTGCCATGTTGAGCCCAGTTGAAAAATCCCGCCTGAAGTGGGCCTGCCGTCGCGGTATGCTCGAGCTGGATGTGATCTTTATGCCCTTTTTCGAACACGAGTTCGACTCCCTGAGCGAAGCCGATCAGCAGACCTTTATCCGCCTGCTGGCGAGCGACGATCCGGATCTGTTCAAATGGTGCATGGGTCATGGTGTCCCTGCCGATCCTGCATTTGCCGCCATGATCCCGATGATCCTGGAGCGCAATCAGGCGCGCCACGACCGCCAGGGGTAATACTGTGGAGCGGGTGATCATGACGGTTCACCCCTCCCGCCATCAGCAATATTTGCTGGTGGCCCTCTTTCTGTTGCTGCTTTGGCCGGTGGCTGGCCTGATTGCCGGTTGGCAGTGGGCGCTGTTGCTGCCCGTCTGGCTGGTGGCGCTTTGGTTGAGCTGGCGGGCGCTCGCCGCGCCCCCGTTCGAGCTTGTCTGGGATGGCCAGTGGCTGCAGTGGCAAGGTCGTCGCTATCAGCTCGGCAAGAAAAGCCGTATTTTGCCCGGTGTGCTCAGGTTGGTGCTTTGCCCCGATCCGCAAGGCACTGAACCTGCGTCGTTACAGCAACTGTGGATCTTCTCCGACGCCCTTCCCCCCGAACATTACCGCCTGCTGGCGCGAGCCATTCACTTTCTGCCGTCTGGTCATCGAGGCTGATACCCCTTTCCTGAGTAAGGTGCCATGTGAGCGCCAGTGTTGTCGTGTCTGGCTCAGGCAGTGATCAATAGGCGGTAGGAAGGGATCAGCCTTTCTGGCGACCAAAAGCTTGAATACCCCGCACCAATACCAGCCAGCCAAGCAGATGGAAGGGCAGGGCCAGCAGGTAGAGCAGCAGAAAGTGTGACTCGTTGCCGCTGCAGTTGATGAAGTCGATCCAGGCGGCCAGCAGGGCCAGCATGCCGGCGATCTGAAAACGGCGGCGTAGCACCACTTCCACACCGAGGTTGGCGAGATAGAGGGTGAGCAGAATACCGGCAAAGCCGGTGAGCTGGGCGGTGCCATACAGCTCGCGATCCGGATTAAAGAGTAGTGCCGCGAGAGGGGTAAGGCCCTGATCCAGCGGGATCAGGGCCAGCAGCCAGCATGCTATCAATAGCAGCGCTGTTCTCATTACTTCAACCGGCCGGTTGGGTCGGCTTCACCAGCCCCAGATAGTTGGCATCCATGGTGAGGAATACCCCCAGCAGGCGCGCACAGGCGCCATAGAAGCCAAACAGGTCGGCAGCGCGACAGGCGCTTTCGAACTTGGCGAACCAGCCCAGCAGATGGGTGTGCAGCAGCGCCTCCTGTTCGTTTAACCAGCTTTCCCGCTCGGCAGCACTCTTTGCTTCCGCCGCGCGGATGATGAGATTTCCCATCAGATCCAGCTCGATGGCCAGATGGTCGGCAGGCTCCTTGTATTTGTCGCTGACATTGATGCCGAGGCGATCGAGGCGGGCCTGCATCTCGGTCATCGGGGCCTGCATCATCAGCTTGGCATCGCCGCGGTAGAGTGATTCGTAGGGCAGAGCGCCCTGCTTGGGATCCACCAGAAACAGGCCTGCGAAGTCGGCGGCCAGTTCCAGCTGGCGATCCGGGCGCACCAGCAGGCGAGCGATGGCGTCGTTGAGTTCCGCCACGGCCTCGCGCATCGGATCCAGGGTGGAGAGGCTTTTCAGGAAGCTTCGCACATCATAGGTGTCATATTCGGCGATCTGCTCATCACTGAGTTCGGCGGCGAACAGGGTGGAGAACCACCAGTAGAGTTCGGCCCGGCGTTCGCTGGTAGCCATAAATTCCTGCATTTTTCCTCCGTGGATGGCAATCGGGAGCCTTGATGGCTCCCGATTCTAACGACTTTAAAAATAAAGGAAACTCAAGGGGGCGCTTTCGTCCCCCCGGGGTCAGAGTGCCGGGAACATGGGGTCGATGCCCTTGGCCGATTCCGGCGCGCCGAAGGCAGTGACTGCCGGTGCCTGCCCGCGGAACTTCTCGATCTCCACCAGCGCGGTATGGGCCGTGGTGGCCTGCGCCAGGCTGGAGGAGCCGATGTCGGCGGTCAGCACGTTGGGATCGCCGTAGGTACAGAGAGTCCCCACCTTGCCACCCTCTTGCGGGCCATACCAGGCTCCTTCCTGAATGCGCACCACGCCGGGGGCGTAGTCATCGCTCACCACCAGACCAGCCAATACCTGACCGCGGCCGTTGAATACCCGCACCAGATCGCCGTCCTTGAGACCGCGGGATTTGGCATCCTGCGGATTCATGTAGACAGGCTCGCGACCCTGTACCGTGTAGGTGGCGCGGTAGTTGTCGGAGGAGCAGAGCTGGCTGTGCAGCCGCTTGTCCGGGTGGCAGGATTGCAGGTGCAGCGGGTACTGTTTGCTGCCCGGCCCGCCGTGGGAACGCTCGTAGGGTTCAATCCAGACCGGGTGGCCCGGGCAATCCCCATAGCCGTAGTCGGCGATGGTCTTGGAGTAGATCTCGATAAGGCCGGACGGTGTACCGAGGGGTTCCAGATCCGGCTCCTGACGGAACGACTCGTGGCGCACCCAGGGTTGGCCAGCCGGGAAGGTGACGAAGCCTTCGCCGTGCCAGAACTGGCTGAAACGGGGCAGACGAATGCCGATGCCGCGGCCCTGCAGGCGGGCATCGTCATAGATGCTCTGGATCCATTCCAGCTTGCTCTTGCCGCCGGTGAACTCGGCCTCGCGACCGAAGCGACGGCAGAGATCGGCGAAGATGTCGTAGTCATCGCGCGCCTCGAACAGCGGCTCTACCACCTTGTACATGGCCAGAATGCCCGCGTTGGAGTGGGAGCCCCACTGCTCGATGTCATCCCGCTCATAAGTGGTGGTGGCGGGCAGCACGATATCGGCGAAGCGGCAGCTGGCGGTCCACTGGTGATCGATGCTGACCACGGTTTCCAGCTTGCGCCAGGCCGCGACCATCTTGTTGCGATCCTGCTGGTGGTGGAACGGGTTGTTGCCGCAGAACACTGCCATCTTCATGTGGGGGTAGATGATGGTCTGGCCGTTGAAGGCGATCTGCTTGCCCGGATTGAGGATGCAGTCGACGAAACGGGCCACCGGAATGTACTTGGAGTAGCCCTTCCAGTCGCCGTCATGGAGCGGCTTGACCCCGGGGATGACCGAGCTGAAACCGGACATGATGGGGCCGCTGGAGGTGATGGTGCCCGCTCCGTTGTAGTGCCAGCCAAAGCCGTAACCGCCCCCCGGCAGGCCGATCTGGCCAATCATCGAGGCCAGTACCACCAGCATCCAGGCGTACTGCTCGCCGTGGTGCATGCGCTGTACACACCAGCCGCCGATAAGCTGGGTGCGGCCGCTGCTCATGGCGCGGGCCAGCTCGCGGATGGTCTCGGCTGGTACGCCACAGATGGCGGCGGCCCACTCGGCATCCTTCACCTGACCATCGCTGGTGCCCAGCAGGTAGGGCAGGAACTTGTCAAAGCCGGTGGTGTAGTTCTTCAGAAACGCCTCGTCGTGGCGCTTCTCGCTGTAGAGGGTGTGGGCGATGCCCAGCATCAGCGGTACGTCGGTTTGCGGATTCAGGGTCACCTGATCGCAATTGAGGTACTTCTGGGTCTTGGATTTGACCGGATCGACACTGATCACCCGGATCTCGCCCTTGGCCACCTTCTCTTTCAACTGCGCCCAGTAGTCGTAGACGCTGTGATCCGGCACCAGCCAGCCCACCTGCAGGTTCTTGATGGGATCGGAGCCCCAGATGACGATGGTCTTGCTGTGTTCCAGCACCAGCGGCCAGGAGGTCTGCTGCTCATACACCTCCATGGCGCCCGCCACGTGGGGCAGGATCACCTGGGCGGCACCGGTGGAGTAGTCACCGGCCTTGGCCAGATAGGTGCCGTGCAGGTTCATGGCACGCCCCAGCATGGCGCCAGCAGAGTGCAGCTTGCCCACCGACTGCCAGCCGGAGTGGCCGGCATAGAGGGCGCTCGGGCCATAGGTCTTCTGCACCCGCTCCAGCTCGTGATAGAAGAAGTCCAGCGCCTGGGACCAGGTGACCCGCACGAAGCGGTTCTGGCCGCGCTCGCTGGTGTCGGACTGGTGGCCCTTGCGCAGCCAGTCCAGCCGCACCATGGGGTAGCGGATGCGGGAGGGGTTGTAGACCACCTCACTCAAGGCCTTGAGCATGTCGGTGGGGTGCTTGTCATGTTCGAACGGCAGGGTCTCGACCCAGCGTCCATCGACCACCCGGGCACGGAAGGCGCCCCAGTGGGAGCCGGACTGCACCAGCTTGTCGCCAGACTCGGCGGCCATCACGGCACGACCGAGCAGGGAGGGGCCGATCAGGGCAGAGGCACCGCTGGCCAGCAAGCCACCCAGAAAACCACGACGGGAAATATTGATCATCTTGTTATTCCTCTTTCGAATCCGGACTTAGTGGCTGCCCTGACCACCGGTATCGGCGGCATGGTTTTGCAGGTATTTGAGCAGGGTGCGCTCCTCTTCCTTGCTCAGGCGATAGTAGGCAGACATTGCCTTGAGCCCCGAGATCCAGCCGTTGGCAGTGAAGTGAGCGGGATCCGGCGCGCCGTGGCAGGAGTTGCAGGTGGATTTGTACATCTCGCCGGCGTAATCCCAGATCGGCTTGAGCGAGGACTCAAAGCCCTTGCCATCGACCCAGGCCTGCACCTGAACCTGCTCCCACTTGATATGGGTGGCGCTGTCGGTCTCCTGCTTGAGCACTTTCTCGCTCGCTTTCAGTTCATCACGGATGGTGGCGACGAAGACCCGCTTGCCCATGTATTCACTCAGCACCCGGCCCTTGCCATCGCTCTCGCGCCACCCTTCGATGGTCACCTTGAGGCGATCGCCGCTGCGATCTACGACGTCGATGCGGGAGGCGGGCAGCAGTTTGCCGACCGGGTCGCTGCTCTGTTCGCTGGCATAGAGATCTTTTTCACCAAGGTTGTAGAGGGTCTCGGCGGCTGGCGCCTCTTGCGCGTCGTTGACCAGGGTGGCGTAAGTGGCCCGGAAGCCCCCCGCCATGTTGGGCAGTTCGTGGGCGATGCCCTTGTGGCACTCGATGCAGTTCATGTTCTTCGCCGCCGCATCTTTCATCGCCAGCGCTGCCGCCGGGGACTGCTTGGCGTGATCCATGTTGTCGTAGCTGTGGCAGGACTTGCAGGTCTTGGAGTTCTGGCTGCTCATCCGTGCCCACACCTTCTCGGCCAGATGCAGGCGCCGGTCCTCGAACTTCTCCTGGGTGTCGATGCTGTGGCCTATGTACTCCTGATAGAGGTCGTTGGCCGCCTCCATCTTGCGGGCCACCTTGCCGACGAAATCCTTCGGCTGGTGACAGTCGGTACAGACCGCCTGTACCCCGGAGGCATTCTTGAAGTGGATGGACTCCTTGTACTCCGGATAGACGGTGTCTTTCATGGAGTGGCAGGAGATACAGAATTCGAGGCTGCTGGTTTTCTCAAAGCCATAGTGCAGGCCGACGGTGCCCGCGAGGGTGACGCCGACGCCCACCAGAAGCAGCGCCAGTACCGACCAGCGACGGCTGGGGGTGCGCAGGAAGTGCCACAGTTTTTTCATCATGCTCTCTCACATCACTTTTTTGATGGGTGCCATGATAGGGAGGCGTTGTGAACAGGGCTGCCGCCACAAATTAATGAAATAGGGGTATTTATGACAAAATGTGAATAGAATAATCCTCCCTTGTCGACCATCGTGAACCCTGCCCATGAGCTACCACATTCTGGTTGTTGAAGATGATGCGGTTACCCGCGAGAAGCTGACCGGCTATTTCGAGCGGGAGGGCTATCGGGTGACGGCGGTCGAAAACGGC
This sequence comes from Aeromonas sp. EERV15, assembly GCF_900079845.1. Classification (NCBI taxonomy): domain Bacteria; kingdom Pseudomonadati; phylum Pseudomonadota; class Gammaproteobacteria; order Aeromonadales; family Aeromonadaceae; genus Aeromonas; species Aeromonas sp. EERV15. The sequence continues at coordinate 142,450 of NZ_FKKY02000007.1, forward strand.
CAGGAGATGCGCGCCGTGCTGGCGGAACAGACGGTCGATCTGGTGATGCTGGATATCAACCTGCCGGGGGAAGATGGTCTGCTGCTGACCCGTGAACTGCGGGCGCGTAGCACGGTGGGGATCATTCTGGTCACCGGCCGCAGTGATGCGGTAGACCGGATAGTCGGCCTCGAGATGGGGGCCGATGACTATGTCACCAAGCCGTTCGAGCTACGGGAGTTGCTGGTGCGGGTCAAGAATCTGCTGTGGCGGATCTCGCTGGCGGCCGCCGCGCCGAGCGAGCCTGCGGTGGCTGACGATGCGGTGCGCTTTGGCCCCTGGCGTTTTGACATCCCCCGTCGCCAGCTCAGCAAGGACGGAGTGCCGGTGCGCCTGACCAAGGCCGAATATGAAGTGCTGGTGGCCTTTGTCGCCCATGCCGGGCGGGTGCTCAGTCGGGAGCGGATCCTGACCCTCATCAGCCATCGCGGCGATGGCCCGAGCGATCGCACCATAGATGTGTTGATCCGGCGGCTGCGCGGCAAGATGGAAGCGGATCCGCGGGATCCCCAGCTGTTTGTCACCGTCCATGGTGAAGGCTATCTGTTTGCCGGCGAGATAGCCTCCTGACTCCGTTGCGGTGGCCCTGGCCTGTTTGACCGGGTATCAGACCGGCGGGCGGGTATCAAATTGCGGGCAGTCGTCGCCAATCTGGTGCCAGGGCGCCTTGGAGCCAACGAAGATGTGAAACGCGGGCCGCTGGCTCGGCACATCGTCCAGTACTCCGAGGCGCAGATTGATCTTGCCGCTGCTGCTCTTCTGGCTGAACAGGCTGGAGCCGCAGTGACGACAGAAGGCCAGGGTGGTCTCTGCCGATTTCCGGTAGCGGCCGATGGCCTCTTCCCCCTTCACTATGGTGACCTTGTTGCCATCCAGTCCGCCGACCGAGGCGTAATCTCCCCCTGAAAACTTGCGGCATTCGCTGCAGTGGCAGTTCCCCATATAGTCAAACTGATCCGGCAGGGTCAGGGCGACGGCGCCGCACAGGCAGCTGGCATGTAACTCTTTCATCTCTTCTCCTTGAGTGGGCTAATCGGATTTGGAACGGCTATTCGACCCGATAGACGGGACGAAAAGCGCCATCCGAGAGGGAATCTGCGGGATCGGCCAGTGGCGCAGACAGCGTCAGAATGGGTGGCCCCATCACTCGCGGGCACTGCTCGGCATTGGCATCAGGGTGTTGCAGCAGGCAGACCGCCTGAGCGACCGCAAGGCGCCCCTGCAGCCGCATCTGATCGCTGTTGGCGGCCTGGATCTTGCCCCGGCGCAGGCCACGCTGCACCCCGTGGCTGAAGTAGGTGCTCAGCACCTGGGGCCGGTCGAGATGGCGCTGCGCCAGCTCGTTGACCGCCACTTCGGCGGCGATGGCGCCCCCCACCAGATAGTCGAGGTCGGGATAGCGGGCCAGCGTCTGCTGTACCAGTGTACGCTGGATTTCCCGGCTGTTGTCGCCGCGCTCGGTGGTGACCAGCTTGATGGCGCTCCCCTTGATGGCGTCGGCAAAGCCCGGCTCCACGAAGTTGTTGCCGCCGCTCGCCTGCGGGCCGGGGAAGAGGGCGGCCGAGACCGGCTTGCTGCCGGCGGGGTGGCGCTGCGCCAGCCAGTGGCCAATCTGCCAGCCCATCTGGTACCAGGAGACTCCCACCTTGGCCCGCACCAGACCAGTGGGCAGATCGTTGACCAGCCCAAAGACCGGCAGCGGCGTGGCCTTGATCGCCTCGCGAAAACCCTGATAGCTCACCGCGCCGAGCAAGATGGCGTCGCTCCCTTTCTGCACACAGCGCTGCAACTGCTTACGCTGTTCGGCGAGGGCGCCATAGCCCCCCGCTTCGTGGATCTGCAACTTGACTCCCAGCCGCTTCGCCTCGTCCACCATGCCCTGATTGACCGAGAGCCAGTAGGCGTCGCGCAGATGGGGGTAGAGGGCACAGAGGGTCAGCGGTTTGGTCGCGGCGGCGGGTTCCGGCCACTGCTGGCGCACCGGCTGGCCGCTGAATTCGCCGCCAGGCCAGAGATCGACCGCAAAGGCGAGGGCGGCGCGAGGAAGCGCGAGCAACCACATTAGCAACAGCAGGGAGAGATAGACGCTTCGCATGGTCAGGGGTTTTGTTAAAGTGTTGAGCCATATTATCCGGTCAAAGCCGACCACAACCAAGGGACTTCCCGTGAGAATCTTTTCCGGCCTGGGTGGCAAGTTGCTGCTGGCCTTCTCCCTGATGGCGTTGTTGACCCTGAGTGCCTCCCTGCTGGGCTGGGTGGGGCTTAGCCATCTGCGCCAGCTGGAGCAAGGGGTGCAGCAGACTCTGGCCGATCAGGAGCTGGCGCGCACGCTCTCTCGTCTCAGTGGCGAGATCCAGAGCGCGTCACGGCTGCTGGCCACCGCAACCAGCGAGCAGGAGCGGGAGCATCAGGGGCGCTTGCTCACTCTGCAGGGGCAACAGCTGCAACAGGTGCTGGCGCAACTTGGTCGTGGGCAGGGTTCAACAAGCCTCGATCAGCTCAGTCAGAGCATCATCGGCAATCTGGGCCAGCAGGGCTGGCTGGTGGGGGAGCGGCTGACCCTGATGGGGCAGGGTGAGGCGCAGCGCGCCCGTCTGGTGGCTGCGGCCGGGCAGATCGCCGAGCTGGCGCGCAGCCAAATGGAGAACGCCGAAACCGTGATGGTGGCAGGGTTGGGCTCCCTCTATCAACAGCAAGGGGGGCAAGCGGCCCGGACGCTGGACCGCCTGCTGGAGCAGGATCTTGACTGGCTGGAGCAGATGACCGAGCTGCGTCATCGCACCCTGATGCAGCAGCAGCGCATCGAAGAGATGTGGCGCAGCGAACGACAGGAACAATTGCAAACGCTATTGCAAGAGGGGCAGCGGGAGCTGGCTATCTTGCAACTGCGGGCCGGGGCGGTGACCGATCCGGCTCGTCGTCAGGCGGTGGAGCAGGCGCTGACCGTGCTGGCGCAGAGCGACAAGCTGGTGCAGCTGCGCAGCGACTGGCTCGGCAAGGGGGAGGCGCTGCGGGTGCTGGCCAGCGCCAACGAAGCCTTGATGAGCAGTCTAAACCAGCAGGTCGGTGAGCTGGTTAACCGTGCCCGCGATTCGCTGGGGGAGAGCCAGCAGGCGTTAAGTCAGCGCCTCAGGCTGCTGGAGCAGGCGTTGATGGGCATTGGCCTGCTCACCCTGGTACTGCTGATGCTGTTGATGTGGCGCATGGTCTACGGCCGGATCGTCTGGCCGCTGCAACGGGCGGTGGCGGGGATGAGCCGGTTGGCGCGCGGGGATCTGGCCCCCCTTGAGCCGATCGCCAGTGCCGGGCGCGATGAGCTGGCGGAGCTGGGTCGGGCCTTGCAGGTGTTTCGTGATAATGCGGTTGAGCTGGGCCGCTATCAGCGCGAACTGGAGTCACGGGTCGAGGAGCGCACCGGCCAGCTCAGCCACGCCAACGAGCGGCTCAATGAGGAGGTGGAGAAGCAGCGGCAGGCCCGCGCCGAGGCAGAACAGGCCAACCGCGCCAAGTCGGTGTTTCTCGCCACCATGAGCCACGAGATCCGCACCCCCATGAACGGGATTCTGGGGGGCCTGACGCTGCTGGAAGATACTTACCTCAGCGATACCCAGCAGCGCTATCTGGCCGCCATCGAGCACAGTGGCGAATCCCTGCTGGAGATCCTCAACGACATTCTCGACTACTCCAAGATCGAGGCGGGCCATGTGGAGGCACGCCGCGAACCCTTCCCCCTGTTCCAGCTGGTGGATGAGCTCAGCGCGCTGCTGCGGCCAAAGGCGGCGGCCAAGGGGGTGACCTTGGCGCTGGAATATGTGCCCGGGTTGGCACCGGTGGTCGAGGGGGATCTGGGCAAGCTGCGGCAGGTGCTCGGCAATTTACTTGGCAATGCAGTCAAGTTTACCGCCCGTGGCCAGATTACCCTGACGGTGGCGCCCCTTGTCTGTCAGGGCCCTTGCGCCGAGCCATGCATCCGCTTCGTGGTGCGTGATACCGGCCCCGGCATTCCGGCCGATGAGCAAGAGGCAGTGTTTGAGGCGTTTCGCCAGCGCAAGCGTGATATAGGCCATCAGGGCGGCACCGGGCTGGGGCTGGCGATCAGCCGCAAGCTGGTGGCCGCCATGGGGGGCGAGCTGATTCTTGCCAGCGAACCGGGCAAGGGGTGTGAATTCAGCTTCAGCTTGCCGTTGCAGCGCTCGAGTGCCCAACTGCCCGCCGAGGCGCAGCCGCTACACCTTGGTCAGCCTCGCGACATCCTGCTGGTGGAGGATAACGAGATCAACCGGCTGGTGGCGCACGGCATGCTGACCCGCCTCGGCCATCGTGTCACCCAGGCGGAGGATGGTCGCAGTGCGCTGGCGCTGGTGACCGAGCGCCCTTTCGAGCTGGCGCTGCTCGATATCAACCTGCCCGACATGGACGGCATGACCCTGCGCGAGGATCTAACCGCCATCAGTGAAGAGGTGCATGAGCAGCCGCTGCCCGCCATCGCCATCTCGGCCCAGATGTATCCGGAGGATATCCGCCACTGCCTCGCCGCCGGGTTTGTCGATTTTGTCGGCAAGCCGGTGCGGCTGGCGGTGCTGGCAAACGCCATCGAGCGGCTGTTCCGGCCGGAAGAATCACCCATAGCGTCGTCCGTGCAGTTATCTGCCGCCGTCTCTGCCACCAAACCCGAGTTCGCCAATCCGGTGCTGGACGCCGATCTGCCCCTGCTCGGCATGGCGCGGATCCGCCAGCTGGTCGGGCTGTTTGAGTCGCAAGGGCGGGTGTTGGTGGATGAGTTGGCCAAGGGGGAGGGGAGTGAGCAACGTCAGCTGGCGCACAAGCTCAAGGGAAGTGCCCTGGCGCTGGGTTTGACCGAGTTTGCCAGCCACTGTGCGGCCCTTGAGGCGGGAGGCGGTGAGCCTGCGGCAATCAGGGCGCAATTTGAAGCGGCGTTGAGCGGGTTGCAGCTGTGGCTGGCGGCCAATAGGGATGCACAGCCCTGATCCCTTCTGGCTATGCACAACGATCAGGGAGCATGGTGGCCGGCCCCTGCGCCGTTATTCTATTTCGCGAAACAGTACTTGCTTGCACTTGGCGCAGACCCACTCGCGGCGAAAATCGGCCAGATGCACCAGACCCACCTCCAGCAATTCGTGGTGGCCGCAGTGGTGGCAGAAGATGATGTCGCCATCAACGGCCTCCGGGTGGGCCGCCAGATATTCGGCTTTGGTGGGGAGATCCTCCCACGGGCAGGTCGCAATATGTTTGCGCTGGTTGGTGTAGTAGACCCAGTAAAACAGAAAAAAAACAGCCAGGATCGCGAATGTCAGCAAATGGTCCATGTTGAGTTCCTCCGGTCAGATGCCGCCCTTCGGGTGGGTGGTGGCAATCAGCTCCATCATCATTAAATTTGTTTCGAATTAATATGTTACAGGATGGATCACCACGGCGTTGTGATCCCCTTCGGGTTTTTCCCGCCCAACAGCGGGATGAAAAATGTCTCTTTTGGCGGAGTGGCCAGGGTATTGAACGTGGAGGAAATCTTGTTTTTTTACAACATAAAATCAACATTTTTTTAGGTTGTTGGACTGTCTCTTTGATCCAGCTCACGTTACAATGCCACGCCCATTACACCTACCGCGCAAACGATTTTCAGGAGAGAAACGGATGTTGAAACGTGACATGACCATCGCCAGCTATGACCCCCAGCTGTGGCAGGCCATCACAGACGAGACCCGTCGTCAGGAAGAGCATATCGAGCTGATTGCGTCTGAGAACTACACCAGCCCCCGTGTCATGGAAGCCCAGGGCTCCCAGTTGACCAACAAGTACGCTGAAGGCTATCCGGCCAAGCGCTACTACGGTGGTTGCGAGTATGTGGATGTGGTCGAAACCCTGGCCATCGAGCGCGCCAAAGAGCTGTTCGGTGCCACTTACGCCAACGTGCAGCCGCACTCCGGCTCCCAGGCCAACAGCGCCGTCTATATGGCTCTGCTGCAGCCGGGCGACACCGTACTGGGCATGAACTTGGCCCACGGTGGTCACCTGACCCACGGCTCCCCGGTCAACTTCTCCGGCAAGCTTTACAACATCATCCCTTACGGTATCGATGAGTCCGGCAAAATTGACTACGACGAGATGGAGCGTCTGGCCGTTGAGCACAAGCCGAAGATGATGATCGGTGGTTTCTCCGCCTACTCCGGTATCGTTGACTGGGCCCGTATGCGTGAAATCGCTGACAAAATAGGTGCTTACCTGTTCGTCGACATGGCTCACGTAGCCGGTCTGATTGCCGCAGGCGTCTACCCGAACCCGGTTCCCCACGCTCACGTGGTGACCTCTACCACTCACAAGACCCTGGCCGGTCCCCGTGGTGGTCTGATCCTATCCGCCGCTGACGACGAAGAGCTCTACAAAAAGCTCAACTCTGCCGTCTTCCCGGGTGGTCAGGGTGGCCCGCTGATGCACGTCATCGCCGGTAAAGCCGTTGCCTTTAAAGAGGCGCTGGAGCCGGAGTTCAAGACCTATCAGGCTCAGGTAGTGAAAAACGCCAAGGCGATGGCTGCGACCTTTATCGAGCGCGGTTACAAGATCGTCTCCGGCGGTACCGACAACCATCTGATGCTGGTTGACCTGATTGGCCGCGAGCTGACTGGTAAGGAGGCTGACGCTGCACTGGGCAAAGCCAACATCACCGTCAACAAGAACTCCGTGCCTAACGACCCGCGCTCCCCGTTCGTCACCTCAGGTGTGCGGATCGGTACCCCGGCCATCACCCGCCGCGGTTTCAAGGAAGCCGAGTCGATCCAGCTGACCAACTGGATCTGCGACGTACTGGATAACCACGACAACGATGCCGTGCTGGCCACCGTACGCGAGCAGGTGCTGGACATCTGCCGCCGCTTCCCGGTTTATGCCTGATAACGGCGTTAATCCGGTTTGAGACCAATGCCACCTTCGGGTGGCATTGTTTTTTATGGCATTTGGCAAGAGGTGAGGACGGATGACTCAGAGTAACAAAGCAACGATGCACGATGACGGGCGTGATGAGGAGTGGGAGGCGGCGCTCAAGCTGGCGATCCGCGCCCAGTATCACTTTCGTACCAGCGAGCAGGGGCTGCTGGCCTGGGATGTGCGCCGATTGGTGCGATTGAGCCGCGACCTGCCGGTGCAGGCGGTGGCCCTCGGCCGGATTGCCGAACTTGACCGGGTGCACTGGTACGGCCATGACGGCGCCAGCCCCACGGTGCGCAGCGTGGTCGAGCATTGCCAGCTCATCATGGCGGCGGATCTCGCCTATCCGGTTATTCTCGACAGCGCCGGTCGGGTGATGGATGGCATGCACCGGATCGGCAAGGCATTGATGCTGGGTCATGACTATATCGATGCGGTGCAGTTTACGGTCGATCCCGCCCCCGATTATCTGGATTGCGATCCCGATACCCTGCCTTACGACGACTGAGTTGCCCCTTGGTGATAACGGACAGAAAAATCACGCTTTTCCGCTTTTTACCGCCCTTGTATGGCCGTGCTACACTGGCCGACCTAGATCCTGGCCCGCCGGGCCGGTCCCTGTTCCATTAACGCCGGAGGTCCGATGCATTGCCCATTCTGTAGTGCGGTTGATACCAAGGTGATCGATTCCCGTCTGGTGGCAGAAGGCCATCAGGTGCGCCGCCGTCGTGAGTGTCTGCTCTGTCACGAGCGCTTTACCACCTTCGAGATGGCCGAGCTGGTGATGCCCCGCGTCATCAAGTCCAATGGCTCCCGAGAGCCGTTCAACGAAGACAAGCTGCGTGCCGGCATCCTGCGGGCGCTGGAGAAGCGGCCGGTGAGCATGGAGGCCATCGAAAAGGCGGTCAACCACATCAAATCCCGCCTGCGCGCCACCGGTGAGCGGGAAGTCGCCTCCGAGCTGGTGGGCAATCTGGTGATGGATGAGCTCAAGAGTCTGGACAAGGTGGCCTATATCCGCTTTGCCTCCGTCTATCGCAGCTTCGAAGATATCCGTGAGTTTGGTGAAGAGATCGCCAAGCTGGAAAAATGAACCTTCCCGGACGCAGGTTCGATTAGCGACGCGTAATCGGACGCGGTAACGCAGTCAGTTACGTGATCGGATGTGGCTTGGGTGTTGTTGAAGACAGGAGTCCTGATGTTTAGTCAAGATGATTACCAATGGATGAGTCGGGCCCTCGAACTGGCCCGCCGTGGCCGCTACACCACGGCCCCCAACCCCTGCGTGGGTGCCGTGCTGGTCAAAGATGGGGTGGTGGTTGGCGAAGGGTGGCATCAGAAGGCGGGCGAGCCCCATGCGGAGGTCTATGCCCTGCGCGCCGCCGGTGACAATGCCCGTGGCGCCACCGCCTATGTGACCCTCGAACCCTGCTCTCACCATGGCCGTACTCCCCCTTGCGCCGAGGCGTTGATCAAAGCCGGTGTTGCCCGGGTGGTGGCGGCCATGGTCGATCCCAATCCCGAAGTGGCCGGGCGCGGTCTGCGCATGCTCTCCGAGGCGGGTATCAAGACCGATTTTGGCCTGTTGGCCAGCGATGCCGAGGCGCTCAATCCGGGTTTTTTCAAGCGGATGCGAACTGCTTTTCCACGGACCACAATCAAGTTGGGTGCCAGCCTCGATGGTCGTACCGCCATGGCGAGCGGCGAGAGCCAGTGGATCACCTCCCCCGATGCACGCCGCGACGTGCAGCGGCTGCGAGCCCGCCACGATGCGGTACTCTCCAGCGCCGAAACCGTGCTGGTCGATAACGCCTCCCTGACCGTGCGTTGGGACGAGCTGCCACCTTCGGTCAAAGCCAGCTATCCCAAAGAGACCCTGCGCCAGCCGCTGCGGGTCATCGTCGATTCGCAAAACCGGCTCACTCCCGATCTGCCGCTGTTCCAGAGCGAAAGCCCGGTGCTGCTGGCCCGCCACAAGGCATCCGGCGAGTGGCCCGAGTGGGTGCAGCAGCTGGAGCTGCCGCTGCTGGATGGCAAGCTGGATCTGGTCAGCCTGTTCATGTTGCTGGCTAAACGGCAGATCAACTCGGTGCTGGTTGAAGCGGGGCCGCGGCTGTGCGGCGCGCTGCTGGATAAAGGACTGGTGGATGAGCTGGTGCTCTATCAGGCGCCAAAACTGATGGGTGATGAGGGGCGCGGACTGTTCCATCTGCCCGGGCTGAGCCGACTGTTTCAGGCGCCCAAGCTCAACATCAAGGATGTGCGGATGGTTGGTCTGGATATTCGCATTACCGCCAAAATAGCCTGATTTATCAATGTTCAAGGGGGCAGCTTCTGCCCCGTCATCAGCAAGGTGATCTGCATGTTTACCGGAATTATCGAAGCGGTGGGAACCCTGGCCGAACTGCGCCGTCAGGGCGACGACATGGCCCTCACCGTCCATGCGCCGGGGCTGGATTTTAGCGACGTCAAGCTGGGTGACTCCATCGCCACCAACGGCGTCTGCCTCACAGTGGTGGCGCTGGGCGACCAGCGCTATACCGCTGATGTGTCGCTGGAAACCCTGTCGCGCAGCGGCTTTGCCGCGGCCAGGGTGGGCGATCGGGTCAACCTCGAGAAGGCGCTGATGCCCACCTCTCGCCTCGGCGGCCATCTGGTCTCTGGTCATGTGGATGGGGTGGGGGAGGTGAAAAGCGTCTCCAGCAGCGGCCGCGCCATCGAGTACTGGATCAAGGCGCCGGGCGATCTCTCCCGCTACATCGCCGAGAAAGGCTCGATTGCGGTGGATGGCATCAGCCTCACCGTCAACGCCGTGCAGGGGGATCTGTTCCGCCTGACGATCGTGCCCCACACCGCCCAGGAGACCACCATCGCCAGCTGGAAGCCCGGCCACAAGGTCAACCTGGAGGTGGATCAGATTGCCCGCTATCTGGAGCGGCTGATGATGGGCAAACCTCAGGAGAGCAGCGCCTCGACCCTGACCATGGCGACCCTGGCCAAGGCCGGTTTTCTCTAACGGTGTGCGCTAAATCAGGCTACCAAAACGATTTTCTGTGATCCCGCTCTGATTGAAATGGGGCAGTGCGCCCCCATCTAGAGCAACATACACTCGCATTTTTATTGAGCCGGCGGGCTCAATTCCCAAGCACATTGATGGAGTAACCCATGGCGCTGAGCACAACCCAGGAAATCATTGCCGATATCAAGGCTGGCAAGATGGTGATCCTGATGGATGACGAAGACAGGGAGAATGAAGGTGACCTCATCATGGCCGCCTCCTGCGTCCGTCCTGAGGATATCAACTTCATGGCCCGCTACGGCCGTGGCCTCATCTGCCTGACCCTGACTCAGGATCGCTGCAAGCAGCTGGCGCTGCCGCTGATGGTTGATCGCAACAATGCCCAGTTCTCTACCGCCTTCACCGTGACCATCGAAGCGGCCGAAGGGGTGACGACCGGTATATCCGCCGCCGATCGCGCGGTGACCGTGCAAGCGGCGGTGGCGCCCAATGCCAAGGCGGCCGATCTGGTGCAGCCGGGCCACATTTTCCCGCTGATGGCGCAGGATGGCGGCGTGCTGACCCGTGCCGGTCACACCGAAGCTGGCTGCGATCTGGCTCGTCTGGCCGGTTATGAGGCGGCCTCCGTCATCGTCGAGATCCTCAACGAAGATGGCTCCATGGCGCGCCGTCCGGATCTGGAAGTATTCGCGGAGCAGCACGGCATCAAGCTCGGCACCATCGCCGACCTTATCGAGTACCGCAACCAGCACGAGACCACGGTCGAGAAAGTGGCTGAGTGCAAGCTGCCTACCGAGTTTGGCGAGTTTGACCTCATCACCTTCCGTGACACCATCGACAATCAGGTTCACTTCGCCCTGAAAAAGGGTGACGTGCAGGCTGACCAACCGACGCTGGTGCGGGTGCACCTGCACGATGTGTTGGGGGATCTGCTGCTGACCGACCGCCACGCTGCCCGTAGCTGGCCGCTGCCCAAATCCATGGCCCGCATCGCCAGCGAGGGCGGGGTGCTGGTGATCCTGGGGGCGGAATCTCATGGTGATGAGCTGGTGGCCCGGGTCAAGGGTTTTGAAGCCGCCGACAAGGGATTGGCACCGGAAGGGGCCAAGTGGCAGGGCACCTCGCGCCGGGTTGGCGTCGGTTCCCAGATCCTCAAGGCGCTTGGCGTGAGCAAGATGCGCCTGCTGAGCTCGCCGAAGAAGTACCATGCCCTCGGTGGTTTCGGTCTGGAAGTGGTTGAGTACGTCAGCGAGTAAAGTTCTACCAGAGAAGTACCATCCCCTTCCGGGCGGTTTCGGTCTGGAAGTAGTGGAATAGGTCGGCGAGTAAGCTCGCCGGACTGGTTAAATCGCGATCATGGCTGTCTATTGCAGCCATGGTTTTTGTCGTGGGTCTGTTGTGCTAGAATGTGCGCACTTTTGACTCCGGCTCTTTTGATTGCACAGATACAGGATTTCCAATGAAAGTTATCGAAGGAAATATCGCCGCTCCTGAGGCGCGCGTTGCTATTGTTGTTGCCCGTTTCAACAGCTTCATCAACGACAGTCTGGTGAACGGTGCGGTGGACGTACTGAAGCGTCAAGGTCAAGTACAGGACAGCAACCTGACACTGGTAAAAGTGCCGGGCGCGATGGAAATGCCATTGGTCATCAAAAAGTTGGCCAAGAGTGGTCAATACGACGCCATCGTGGCGGTCGGTACTGTCATCCGTGGCGGCACTTACCACTTCGACCTGGTGGCAAACGAGAACAGCAAGGGCATGGCTCAGGTAATGATGGAGTATGAAATTCCCGTTGCCTTCGGCGTGCTGACCACTGAAAACATTGAACAAGCCATCGAGCGTGCAGGTACCAAGGCGGGTAACAAGGGTGCAGAGGCTGCACTGGCAGCGCTCGAAATGATCAACGTCCTGAAAGAACTGGACGTGTAACGAGGAGAAGTACATTGAAACCGTCCGAGCGCCGTAAAGCCCGCCATTGCGCCACCCAGGCCATCTACCAGTGGCAGATGACCAAGGCTAACGTGGGTGACATCGAAGAGCAGTTCAAGATCGATCAGGACACCAAGGGTGTAGACCTGAGCTATTTCCGCGATCTGCTGTTTGGGGTAGCCCTCCACTGCAACGAGCTGGATAAGGTATTTGCACCTTTCCTCTCCCGTCCGCTGGAAGAAGTGGACATGGTGGACAAGGCGATCCTGCGTCTGGCGACCTATGAGCTGACCCGTCGTGATGATGTGCCGCCCCGTGTGGTGATCAACGAAGCGATCGAGCTGGCCAAAGCCTTTGCCGCCGATGACAGCCACAAGTTTGTCAACGGTGTACTGGACAAAGTGATCAAGACGCTGAGCAAGCGTTGATCCTGCTGTCCGTCAGCATTAAGAGAGGAGCCAGCCTAACCGCTGGCTTTTTACTGTATGGGTGAATTTGAGCTGATTGATAAGTACTTCAAGGTTCCCCACGCCCGCAAGGACGTGGTGATGGGCCCTGGAGATGACTGTGCCTTGCTGACCCTGCCTCCCGATACCCAGCTGGCAGTGAGCACCGACACCCTGGTGAGTGGCGTACACTTCTTTCCCGACATGGATCCGGTGGATCTCGGCTACAAGGCGCTGGCGGTCAATCTCTCCGATCTCGCCGCCATGGGGGCCGAGCCACGCTGGGTGTCGCTGGCGTTGACCTTGCCCGCTATCAACGAGAGTTGGGTTGCTGGCTTTGCCGAAGGGTTCCTGGAGCTTGCCGAGTACTACAACGTGGCGCTGGTGGGGGGGGATATGACCCGCGGGCCGCTCTCCATCACCATCTCGGTCAAGGGATCTGTGCCTGCCGGTCGTGCCCTGCTGCGCAGCGGTGCCAAAGCCGGTGATGGCATCTATGTGACCGGTACTCTGGGGGATGCGGCGCTGGCGCTCTCCCACCTGCTTGGCAAACGTACCCTCAACGAGAACCAGCTGGCTGCGGTATTGCCCAGACTCGAGCATCCTCACCCCCGTATTCTTGCCGGACAGGCCCTGCGTGGGCTGGCGGGCAGTGCGCTGGATCTCTCCGATGGTCTGGCATCGGATCTTCGTCATATTCTCAAGGCATCCGGGGTACGGGCCCAGATCGATCTCGATTTACTGCCGCTCTCGCCAGTGCTGCGCGATGCGGTGAGCGATCAGGCGGCGTGGCAACTGGCGCTGGCCGGTGGTGATGACTACGAGCTCTGCTTTACCGTGCCGCAGGAACATCACGGTGCGCTGGATACGGCGCTGGCCCACAGCGGGGTCAAGTTCACCCGCATCGGTCGCATCCTGGCGGGTGAGCCGGGTATCGATTATCTGCGTGGCGAACAAGTGGTGGAGCTGCAATTGAAAGGGTGGGATCACTTCGTATGAGCTTTTTTATGATAAAGCCCGAGTTGAAACGACTGAACCTGAAGAACCCGCTCCACTTGCTGGCGGTGGGGTTTGGCTCTGGCCTCTCCCCCAAGGCACCCGGCACCATGGGCACGCTGGTGGCCATTCCGCTCTATCTGCTGGTGAGCGGTCTGCCGACCCACTGGTTTATCGCCTTGCTGGCGGTGGGGTTTGTGGTGGGGATCCGCATCTGCCAGAGCGCCAGCGATGCCATCGGCATGGCGGATCATGGCGCCATCGTCTGGGATGAGGTGATCGGTTTTGGTGTCACCATGATTGCCGCTCCGGCTGGCTGGGAGTGGGTGTTGGCCGGCTTCGTGCTGTTCCGGCTGTTCGATGTGCTCAAACCCTGGCCCATCTGCTGGTTTGACCGCCGGATCCACGGCGGCTTCGGCATCATGCTGGACGATTTGATCGCCGCGTTGTTTGCCCTGTTTTGTATGCAATTGCTGGCGTTCTGGCTCGGCTGAATGCTGCCTTCCGGGGGATGACCGTTCTGGCATTCCCCGATTTATATCTGCTTAATTTTCATTCACCGGCATATGCTGCCGTTTATCATCCATTTCACATAAATATTCACTACTCATTCGGGGCCTGCACTCGCGTTTTAAATAGTGATAAATGCTACTTGTTGCGTTGTTGTTGAAATTAAAGTAATGATACCAATAGGTATACGGACGGACAGGCCATTTTTGTGATGATTGTCATCATTTGTTGCTATTGAATGGGTGGTTATCTGCACAAAACATTGCGGGATTGTATAACGCAAGCATTTACACCCGAGGTTAAACCGTCTAAGTTACTCGCGGGTTATTCCAAAAAAATGCAAAAAACCCGCCCGGATCGCTGGTTTCGCTGCCTCATGGATTGAGCAAATATTGCCCAAGGTAACAACCGGCATCTGCGGCTGATTTACGGACGAATTATTTGGGACGGATGTCCCCCGCAGAGGTAAACATGTCCTTGCTCGAAGTGAAAAACTTGCGGATCGAGTACCCCTCCCGCTACGGGGTGCTGGCCGCGGTGAAGGATCTCTCTTTCTCCATCGAAAAGGGTGAGATTGTCGGGGTAGTCGGAGAATCCGGCGCCGGCAAGTCCACCATCGGCAACGCCGTCATCGATCTGCTCAGTCCCCCCGGGCACATTGCCCGTGGCGATATCTACCTCAATGGCGAGCTCATCTCCGGCAAGAGCCAGAACGAGATGCGGGCCATTCGTGGCTCCCGCATCGGATTTATCTTTCAAGATCCCATGACCTCCCTCAACCCGCTGTTTACCGTTGAACAGCAGTTGGTGGAGACCATGCTGGCCAATACCAAGCTCTCCCGCGAAGCGGCCTTTGCCAAGGCACTGGAGCTGATGGGGGCGGTGGGGATCCCGCAGCCAGAACTGCGCATCAAGCAGTACCCGCACCAGTTCTCCGGTGGTATGCGCCAGCGGGTGGTCATCGCCATCGCCCTGTCGTGTGATCCTGAGTTGATCATCGCTGACGAGCCGACCACGGCCCTCGATGTCTCCATTCAGGATCAGATCCTCCAGCTTATCCGCAACCTCTGTAAAGAGCGTCAGGTGGGCTGCATGCTGGTGACCCACGACATGGGGGTGGTCTCCAACGTCACCGACAAGGTGGCGGTGATGTATCGTGGCGATCTGGTGGAGTTCGGCCTGACCGAACAGGTGTTGGGCAGCCCCAATCACCCTTATACCCGCAGCCTCATCTCGGCGGTGCCGCGCTCCGATGTGAAGCTGGTGCGCTTCCCGCTGGTCTCCTATATCGAGGATGCCAGTGCGCCGGATACCAATATCGACCTCAAGACCCACTGGCTCGGCCAGAGTCAGGACGAGCGTGCCTATGAAGGGGCGCTGCTGCGGGTGGAGAATGTCGATCTGAAGTTCGTCACCAAGGACTCCATCTTCCCGAGTCGCCGCCAGTATGTGCGCGCCTGCAACAACATCAGTTTCGAGATCTTCGAAGGGGAAACCTTCGGTCT
This sequence comes from Aeromonas sp. EERV15, assembly GCF_900079845.1. NCBI lineage: Bacteria > Pseudomonadati > Pseudomonadota > Gammaproteobacteria > Aeromonadales > Aeromonadaceae > Aeromonas > Aeromonas sp. EERV15. Next base: position 157,834 of record NZ_FKKY02000007.1, read on the forward strand.
GGTGGGGGAGTCGGGTTCCGGCAAATCCACCATAGCCCGTGCCATCACCGGCCTCTATCCGCCTGATACCGGCCAGATTTTCTTTGAGGGGATCGACTTGACCGCCCTCAAGAGCGAGCGCGAGCGTCGCCCGCTGCGCCGCCAGATGCAGATGGTGTTCCAGAACCCCTATTCGTCAATGAACCCGCGGATGAAGGTGCGCGACATCATTGCCGAGCCGATCCGCTTCCACAAATTGGCCCGCAGCGAGAGCCAGATCGAGGGGATCGTCAATGACCTGCTCGATCATGTCGGGCTGGGCCGTGGTGCCGGGGTCAAGTATCCCCACGAGTTCTCCGGCGGTCAGCGCCAGCGCATCTCCATTGCCCGCGCCCTGGCCACTCGTCCGCGCTTCCTCATCTGTGACGAGCCGACCTCGGCGCTGGATGTGTCGGTGCAGGCCCAGATCCTCAATCTGCTCAAGGATCTGCAGCAGGAGCTCAAGCTCACCATGCTGTTCATCAGCCACGATCTGCCGGTGATCCGCCAGATGTGCGACCGCATCGGGGTGATGCAGCACGGTCATCTGGTGGAAGTGGCCGCCACCGAGAAACTCTTTACCAATGCCGAGCATGAGTACAGCCGCAAGCTGATCTCCCTCATGCCTGCATTTAAAGGCATGTCCCGTGAGGGGCTGGAAATCGCCAGCTAGTAACGCACCGGTTCGCCGGATGGTGAGTGAAGTACCTTGTCATTTAATAAAAAAGCCAAAAGCATGGAGAAAACGATGAAGAAAGGATTATCCAAAATTGCCCTGGCGCTGTTTGCCGCCGGTTTCGCCTTCGGTGTCTCAGCCGCTGATATCAAGGTCGGTGTTGCCTCTGACGCTACTTCGCTGGATCCGCAGGAGCAGCTCTCCGGTCAGACTCTGGAGATGTCTCATCTGGTATTCGATCCCCTGATGCGTTACACCCAGGACCTGAAATTCGAGCCTCGTCTGGCCGAGAAGTTTGAGCGTATCGATGACAAGACCGTCCGCTTCCATCTGCGCAAAGGGGTCAAGTTCCACTCCGGTAACGACTTCACCGCCGACGACGTGGTGTGGACCGTTAATCGCCTGAAATCTTCCGTCGACTTCAAGGCGATCTTCGATCCTATTGCCGAAGTGAAGAAGGTCGATGACTACACCGTCGATCTGATCACCGCCAAGCCGTTCCCGCTGGTGCTGCAGACCGTCACCTACATCTTCCCGATGGACTCCAAGTTCTACACCGGCAAGACCGAAGCAGGCAAAGACAAGGCCGAGATCGTCAAGAATGGCGACTCCTATGCTTCAACCAACGTATCTGGTACTGGTCCGTTTATCGTCAAGTTCCGCGAGCAGGGTGTGAAGCTGGACTATGTCCGCAACGCCAACTACTGGGACAAAGCCTCCAAGGGTAACGTCGAGAACCTGACCGTGGTGCCGATCAAGGAAGATGCGACCCGTGTTGCAGCCCTGCTGGGTGGCGACGTGGACATGATCTATCCGGTCGCGCCCAACGATCTGGAGCGGGTCAAGAATGGCAAGGATTCCCAGCTGGTGACCCTATCCGGTACCCGCGCCATCATCATCGAGCTGAACCAGAACACCAACCCGGCGCTGAAAGACAAGCGGGTGCGTCAGGCGATCAACTACGCCATCAACCAGGTGGGCATCGTCGAGAAGATCAACAAGGGCTTCGGTACTCCCGCAGGTCAGCTGAGCCCGAAAGGCTATGCCGGTCACAACGAGGCGCTGGTGCCCCAGTATGATCTGGCCAAGGCCAAGGAGCTGATGAAAGAGGCCGGTTACGAGAAGGGCTTCAAGATGACTTTCATCTCCCCGGCGGCCCGCTACGTCAACGACGTCAAGATTGCCCAGGCGGTCTCGGCCATGCTGGCCAAGATCAACATCAAAGTGGATCTGAAGACCATGCCGGTGGCCCAGTACTGGCCGGAGTTTGACAAGTGCGCTGCGGACATGCAGCTGATCGGCTGGCACTCTGATACCGAAGATACTGCGAACTTCTTCGAGTTCCTGACTTTCACCAAGGATGCCAAGACCGGTATGGGTCAGTACAACTGCGCCGGTTATGCCAACGCCGAGGCTGACAAGCTGATCGAGCAGGCCAATGCCGAGACCGATCCGGCCAAGCGTGCCGAGATGCTGAAGAAGGTCGAAGCCATGGTGATCGAAGATGCTGCCTACGTGCCGTTGCACTGGGAAGATCTGGCCTATGGCGCCAAGAAGAATGTCGATATCAAGCCGGTGGTCAACGTGATGAACTTCCCTTACCTGGGTGACCTGGTGGTCGGCAAGTAAGCGAAGCACCAAGGAAGGACCGGGCGGGGTGGCCAGCTGGCCATTCCGCCCACTAACAGAAGCCTGTGCCAAGACACAGGCCACGTAGAAGGACAAGCATGTTTACATTCCTGCTGAAACGGTTCTATCAGGCCGTGATAGTGATGTTCGTCATCAGCCTGGTCGCCTTCTCCATCCAGGACAACCTGGGTGACCCGTTGCGCGAGATGGTGGGACAATCGGTCTCCGAAGCCCAGCGTCACGAGTTGCGTGAGAAGATGGGCCTCAATGATCCCTTCCTCATTAAATACAGCCGCTTTTTGAAAAATGCGGTGCATGGGGATTTGGGCACCTCCTATTTCTTCAAGCGACCTGCTCTCGAGGTGATCCTCGACAAGCTGGTGGCTACCCTTGAGCTGGTGTTTGCCGCCGCGCTGATCATAGTAGTGGTCTCTATACCGCTCGGTGTTTACTCGGCGATCCACCCGCGCAGCATTGCCACCAAGATCATCATGGCGGGGAGCAGTATCGGTATCTCGATCCCGGTGTTTTTGACCGCCATCATGTTGATGTATCTCTTCTCCATCCAGCTGGGCTGGCTGCCGGCCTATGGCCGCGGCGAGACCTATAACCTGCTGGGTTGGGAGTCGGGCTTCTTCACCTGGGACGGTATCAAGCACCTGATCCTGCCTGCGGTGTCGCTTTCCTCCATCATGCTGCCGCTGTTTATCCGGCTGGTGCGCTCCGAGATGCTGGAGCAGCTCTCCTCCGAGTACGTCAAGTTCGCCCGTGCCAAGGGGCTGGACAACAACAAGGTCTACTACAGCCACGCCCTGAAAAACACCATGCTGCCGGTGATTACCGTCGGTGGGGTGCAGATCGGCACCATGGTGGCTTACACCATCCTGACCGAGAGCGTGTTCCAGTGGCCGGGGACCGGTTTCCTGTTCCTCGAGGCGATCCACCGGGTCGATACTCCGCTGATCACCGCCTACGTCATCTTCGTGGGGCTGATTTTTGTGGTTACCAACACCCTGGTCGACCTGCTCTACGGGTTTATCAACCCGACCGTCAACCTGACAGCCAAGGGGTAACAGATGACTAATGCTGTAACTACACGCCCAGGCCGTTGGGCGCGCTTCAAGAATGCTGACATCGTCTACTACTTCCTGCGGGACAAGGTAGCCATGTTCAGCTTTGCCATATTCGTGCTGTTTGTGCTGGCGGCGCTGTTGGCGCCCTGGTTGGCACCGCACAACGTCTATGACCAGACCAGTTTTGATCTGATGGATGCTGAACTGCCACCCTCCTGGCTGGAAGGGGGCGATGCACGTTTCTGGCTAGGCACCGATAACCAGGGGCGCGATATCTGGAGCACCATCCTCTATGGTGCCCGTATTTCACTCTCCATCGGTCTGTTTGCGGTGGCGCTGCAGCTGGTGCTCGGTATCGTCATTGGTCTGATTGCCGGTTACTTCGGTGGTCGCATCGACAACCTGTTGATGCGCTTTGCCGACGTGCAGCTGTCGTTCTCCACCATGATGGTGGCGATCATCATCTCCGCCATCTTTCAGGCAACCTTTGGCTCCGAGTTCTACTCGAAGTTCGCCATCATGATGCTGGTGGTGATCATCGGTATTGCCGAGTGGCCGCAGTACGCCCGTACCGTGCGCGCTTCGGTGCTGGCGGAGAAGAAGAAGGAGTATGTGGAAGCAGCCAAGGTGATGGGATTCCGTGCCCCGCGCATCATGTTCCGCCACATTCTGCCCAACTGCCTGTCGCCCATTCTGGTGATCTCTACTGTGCAGGTGGCCAACGCCATCATGAGCGAGGCGGCACTATCCTTCCTTGGGCTCGGGATGCCGGTAGACCAGCCGTCTTTGGGGTCGCTGATCAGCGTCGGCTTCAACTACATCTTCTCCGGCTCTTGGTGGATCACCGCCTTCCCGGGGATCTGTCTGGTGGTGCTGGTGCTGGTCATCAACCTGCTGGGTGACTGGCTGCGGGATGTGTTTAACCCGAAGATTTACAAGGGTTAATACCGGTCAGAAGTGAAGATACAAGAAGGGCGCCATCAGGCGCCCTTCTCTTATTTGCTCTTTAACTCGCAGCAGGTCAGGCTTGCAGCCAGGTTTCGATGCTGAGCTGAATGCCGGCATCGTCCAGACCAAGCAGGGTATAGATCTCCTGCTGGGTGCCCTGTTCCACGAAGCGATCCGGCAGGCCGAGGTTGAGTACCGGCTTGCACTGTTTATTGCGCATCAGCAGCTCGTTCACCGCCGAACCGGCGCCGCCCATGATGGCGTTGTCTTCGATAGTGACGAAGTGATCGTGGCTGGCAGCAAGGGAAAGTACCAGCGCCTCATCCATCGGTTTGACGAAACGCATGTCCACCAGGGTGGCATCCAGTGCCTCGGCAGCTGCTTTCGCAGCGTGCAGCAGGGTGCCAAAGGCCAGAATGGCGGTACCCTTGCCCTCTCGCACTATGCGACCTTTGCCGAGTTCCAGCGCCTGCATCTCTGACAAGACGGGCGCATCGCTCAGGCTGCTGCCGCGAGGGTAACGCACGGCGGCAGGGCCCTGATGGAGATAGCCGGTATAGAGCATCTGGCGGCATTCGTTCTCGTCAGATGGCGTCATTACCACCATATTGGGCACGGTGCGCAGGAAGCTGATATCGAACGCACCCTGATGGGTCGGGCCATCGGCGCCCACCAGACCGGCCCGATCGATGGCGAACAGTACCGGCAGATCTTGCAGCGCCACATCGTGGATCACCTGATCGTAGGCGCGCTGCAGGAAGCTCGAATAGATGGCGACCACCGGTTTCTTGTCGGCGATGGCCAGACCGGCGGCGAAAGTGACCGCATGCTGCTCGGCAATGGCCACATCGAAATAGCGATCCGGATATTGCTGGCTGAATTTCACCAGCCCTGATCCTTCACGCATGGCGGGGGTGATGCCGACCAGCTTCTCATCTTTGGCGGCCATGTCGCACAGCCACTGGCCAAAGATGGCCGAGAAGGTGGGTTTGGCACCGCTCGCCTTGGGCAGGGAGCACTCGTCCGGATTGAACTTGGGCACAGCATGATAACCGATGGGGTCTTTTTCGGCCGGCTCGTAACCCTTGCCCTTCTTGGTCTTGACGTGCAGCAGCTGCGGGCCCTTGAGGTTGCGCATGTTGCGCAGGGTCTCGACCAGCGCCTCGATATCGTGACCGTCGATGGGGCCGATATAGTTGAAGCCGAACTCCTCGAACAGGGTGCCGGGCACCACCATCCCCTTGAGGTGCTCTTCGGCCCGCTTGGCCAGCTCCTTGACCGGTGGCAGACCCGCCAACACCTTCTTGCCGCCTTCGCGGATGGTGGTGTAGAGCTTGCCGGACATGACCCGGGCCAGATGGTTGTTGAGCGCGCCGACGTTCTCGGAGATGGACATCTCGTTGTCGTTGAGGATCACCAGCATGTCCTTGTGCACATCGCCGGCGTGGTTGAGCGCTTCAAACGCCATCCCCGCGGTAATGGCACCATCACCGATCACCGCAACCACCTTGCGACCCAGCCCTTCGCTCTCGGCGGCAACCGCCATGCCGAGGGCGGCACCGATGGAGGTGCTGGAGTGGCCGACGCTCAGTACGTCGTACTCGCTCTCGTCACGCCAGGGGAAGGGGTGCAGACCATCCTTCTGACGGATGGTGTGGATCCGGTCACGGCGTCCGGTCAGGATCTTGTGGGGATAGGCCTGATGGCCCACATCCCAGATCAACCGATCAAACGGCGTGTTATAGACGTAGTGCAGCGCCACGGTCAGTTCGACCGTGCCAAGACCGGAGGCAAAGTGTCCGCTGGAGCGGCTGACCGAGCGCAGCAGATATTCGCGCAGCTCGTTGCACAGCACCGGCAGCCGATCTTTGGGCAAGGAACGCAGCTCGATTGGCGTGTCCGCCAGGGCCAGGTTGGGGAAATTGCTAATATCAACGCTCATATTGTTACTGTTATCCAGCGTTTAGTGGGTTCGCTCGATGATGTAATCGGCAAACGCTTCCAGAATGTCGGTATTGTAGGGCAAGGATTGCAGGGCTGTTAAGGCTTTGCCGTGCAGTTCGCGAGCCAGCTCACGGGCATTTTCAAGACCGAGCAGGGCCGGATAGGTACTTTTCTCCAGCGCCAGGTCAGAGCCTTGCGGCTTGCCGAGGGTGGCGGTATCACCAGTGATATCGAGGATGTCATCCTGCACCTGAAAGGCCAGCCCGATGGCAGCGGCGTAGCTTTGCAGCGCGGCCAGGGTGGCTTCATCCACATCGGCCTTGCACAGGGCACCGAGCGCCACGGCGCACTCAATCAGCGCACCGGTCTTGTGGCGGTGCACCTGCTCCAGCTCGGCCAGAGAGATCTGGCGCCCTTCGGCCTGCAGATCCAGTGCCTGACCACCACACATGCCGAGATAGCCGGAGGCGCGGGCGAGGGTACTCAGCATCCGCACCCGGTTGGCCATCAGAGTATCGGGCATGGGGTGGTCGGCCAGAATGGAGAATGCCAAGGTCTGCAGCGCATCACCGGCCAGAATGGCGGTGCCTTCATCAAACGCTTTGTGGACGGTTGGCTGGCCGCGACGCAGGTCGTCGTCATCCATGGCGGGCAGGTCATCGTGCAGCAGGGAGTAGGCGTGGATGCACTCCACGGCAGCGGCGGGGCCATCCAGCAGATCGCTCTTTACGCCCAGCATTTCGCCGACCGCGTAGACCAGAAACGGGCGTACCCGCTTGCCGCCCAGCAGCAGGCCGTAGCTCATGGCATCGCGCAGCCGTGGCGCCATGGCGGGCAAGGATTCAAGTTGTGCTGACAGACAGTCGTCAATACGCTGACGATGCAGACGGGAAAAATGGTCCAGCGCCACTCACTCCTCTCCTTGTTCTGGCTGGAAGGGGGCAAGCTTATCACTGCCATCGGCTTGGCTGAGCAGGATCTGGATCTTCTGTTCGGCCAGTTCCAGCTTCTGCTGACCGGCCCGCACCAGATGGACTCCTTGCTCGAACTGTTTGAGCGCCTCTTCCAGGGGTAGGGAACCTTGTTCCAGCTGATGAACGATGGTTTCCAGCTCTTCCAGAGTGGCATCAAAACTCAGACGGTCGATTTTTTTACTGGCCATGTCCATCCTCGGGGATTGAAAAAACGGCTTATATTAACATCGACCGTCCGCAGGGGGGAGGCAGAAAAGCACTGGCCCCTCAAACTCTCGATAAACTGGTCGATAATGAACCAGCATTCTCTGTGGGTTGAGGCTTGCCGCGTGGGATGCAATAGCAGAAAATTCAACAGACTATAATAGCCATAAGAACGGGTGACAGGAGTAGGAACGTGGATCTAGGCAGTCTGATAGGGATAGTGCTGGGTTTCGGAGTGGTGGTTTACGGCATGCTGCTGGGCGGCCCCATGAGCATGTATGTGGATATGCCATCGGTCTATATCACCATTTTTGGTTCAATCTTCATCGCCATGATGAAGTTCAACATTGGCCAGTTCTTTATGGCATTCAAGGTTGGCGGCAAAGCCTTTATGTACAAGGGCGACAAGCTGGATGATTTAATTACCAAGGCGGTCGAACTGGCTGATGCAGCTCGCAAAGGGGGCTTTCTGGCGCTGGAAGCGGCTGAGATCCCCAATCCTTTCATGAAAAAAGGGATTGATATGCTGGTTGATGGCCACGATGCCGATGTGGTACGTGCCGTGATGGAAAAAGATATCGAGTTGACTGCCGAGCGTCATGTCACCGCCATCAAGGTTTTCCGTACCCTCGGGGATCTGGGCCCTGCCATGGGGATGATAGGTACTCTGGTGGGGCTGGTAGCCATGCTGGCCAACATGAGTGACCCCAAGTCAATCGGCCCGGCGATGGCTGTTGCCTTGTTGACCACCCTGTATGGCGCGATTTTGGCAAACATGGTCGCGATTCCCATCGCGGACAAGCTGGAGCTGCGTAGCGGCGAGGAAAAACTGTGTCGAGCGTTGATTTTGGACGCCATTATGGGGATTCAGGATGGCCAGAACCCGCGGGTGATCCAGTCGATGTTGCAAAACTATCTGAATCAATCCAAACGTAATACCGGCACCGAGTAGGGGGCAGTATGTCCGATTGCAAATGTCCGCCGCCCGGCCTACCCGCGTACATGGGTACGTTTGCCGACTTGATGTCACTGTTGATGTGTTTCTTTGTGTTGTTGCTCTCTTTTGCCGAGATGGATGTACAAAAATTCAAGCAAATTGCGGGCTCCATGGAAAAAGCCTTCGGGGTGCAGAATATTCTCGAGGTAAAAGATATTCCCAAGGGAACCTCGGTGATTGCCCAGGAATTTCGGCCTGGCCGGCCCGAGCCAACGCCGATTGATACTGTGATGCAGCAGACCATCGACATGACCCAGACCGAACTGGAATTTCTGCCCGGTGAGTCGGATCAGGCTGGTGGTCAGGATAAGAGTGATGGCAAACAGACAGGGGGGGACACGGCTCAGGATGCGCAAAAAGCACTGCAGCAGTCCAATACCTTGGCCAAAGCGCTCGCCGAACAGATGAAAGATCAGATTCAGGACGGTGCCATCGAGATCGAGGCGCTGGGCCAACAGATCATCATCCGGATCAGGGAAAAAGCGTCGTTTCCTGCCGGATCCGCTTTTTTGCAACCCCAGTTCTGGCCGGTTATTCGCAAGGTGGCGGCGTTGCTCAAGGATGTACCGGGTGAAATAACCATCTCCGGTCACACCGACAACGTCGCGACCGAAGATGAGCTGTTCCAGTCCAACTGGGAGCTCTCCTCCCAGCGGGCGGTGGCGGTGGCGCATCAGATGGTCAAGGTGCCTGGTTTTGATGGCAAGCGGCTGGTGGTACAGGGGATGGCAGATTCCCAGCCGCTGGTGCCCAACACTACCCCTGAGAATCGCCGGATGAACCGTCGGGTAGAGATCTCTATCCTGCAGGGTAAACCGACAGTATCGGCGCCCATCTCGGTACCGGAAGGGAAGTAAGCATTGCCGATGCGGGACAACCAGGGCGGACTGGCTGCAGGGCGCTGACGTGGATTTTGTGTTGGCTTCATATTAAGATGCCTCATCCGAACCGATTGCTGCGGCTTCCTAGCAGATAGCCGCAGTGTCTATTTTCAAGCAACCCAGGTTTCGACTATGAATCATACTCCGATGACTGTTCGCGGCGCTGAGAAGCTGCGCGCAGAGCTCGACCATCTCAAGACCGAGCTTCGTCCCCAGATTATCGAAGCGATTGCCGATGCGCGTGAGCATGGCGATCTGAAAGAAAATGCCGAATACCACGCTGCCCGTGAGCAGCAGGGGTTCTGCGAAGGCCGTATCCAGGAGATTGAAGCCAAGCTCTCCAATGCTCAGGTGATCGATGTCACCAAGATCACCAATAATGGCCGTGTCATTTTTGGCGCGACAGTGACTCTGCTCAAGAGCGAGACCGAGGAAGAGGTTATCTACCGCATCGTGGGTGATGATGAGGCGGATATCAAACAGAACCTTATCTCTGTCAACTCGCCGATTGCCCGTGCGCTGATTGGCAAGGAAGTAGACGACGTAGCCATCGTCAAGACCCCTGCTGGTGATGTGGAATACGAAGTGCTGAACGTAGCTTACGTTTAAGCGACGTCAGGTTATGACGAAACAGGGGGGCTGGTGCTCCCCTGTTGTATTTGGCTAATACTGAGATACTTGCTAGGGCAGATAAGCCTCGGTAAAGGTATTCTGATGGCGCTGGAACAGCCACTGATGTAGCCGTTCGATGTCGCTTTCGCTCATCTGAAAGCTCAGTGCCCAGGTTGCATGGTTGGCATCAGATTTGATGCGCCGAACCAATCTGGCATCAAGGGGGAAACAAGCCTCTTGCGCGATGTAGAGTTCTCCACTGAGTGAGTCATCGGCTAGCATATCGGTTGGCAAGTTTTCGACAATGAGGCCGTTCAGTGAGAGGCTTAATACTTGAAATAGCCCTTTACTGCTGTGTAATTTGGCTTTTTGCTCGAGACGCCAGGCCCGTGGCCGGGTAAAGCCAAACTCCCTGATCACTGGTGCAGCCAGACGTGGCTCGACAACACCCTCAGCGGCTTCGATAAAGGTAAGCGGAAAGCGTAACTGATGGCCTGCGAAGCGCGCTTCGAGTACCAGGTGTTCGGCTTTGTGCAGCAAGCCAAGCATGGGGGCATCAAGGTGTCCACTCAGGACATGGGTGTCCTGATTGCTCCCCAAGTCCCGCAGCATGGCCAGCTCATCTTCAGTGAGAATTTGATGGTGAGCCATAATGCGTATCCAAAAGTATTCATCGCAGGTTAAGGGCTTTGCGACTACTTTGGCAAGCGACTCGGGAAGAAGTGGAATAAGGAAAGAGCGATGCTCTTCCCTTTTACTTGCGGGGCAGCTGGATTTTTGGCTCGGTGGCTTGACGATAAATAGTCAGCACGTGGCCCATGCTTTGCACCTTGATTGCAGCGGTTTCACGGACGATTGCATCCATAACCAGTTGCTTCATCTCGCGATCTTCAGCGGCAACCTTAACCTTGATCAGCTCGTGATGGTTCAGTGCCAGATCGATTTCGGCCAGTACACCTTCGGTCAGACCATGCTGACCCAGCAGGACGACGGGTTTGAGGCTGTGAGCAAGGCCCTTGAGGTACTGTTTCTGTTTATTGTTGAGAATCATCGCAATTTCTTCATAAGTCAGGGTTGAAAGGGGCGTATTCTAACCCCACTTAGCCCTTAATACTAATAACCCTTGTGGTTTTTTAAAGTCGATTATCATGACCCAGAAAAAGCGTTCCCCCAGTTCTAGTCGCTGGTTAAAAGAACATTTCGACGATCAATACGTCAAAAAAGCTCAAAAATTGGGCCTGCGTTCCCGTGCTGTTTTCAAGATTGACGAGATTCAGGGCAAGGATCGCTTGCTGAAAAACGGCATGACAGTTGTGGATTTGGGGGCGGCTCCTGGTGGCTGGTCCCAGTTTGCGGTTGAACAGGTTGGTGACTCGGGTCGCGTCATCGCATGTGATATTTTGCCGATGGATCCCATTGCCGGTGTCGATTTCCTGCAAGGGGACTTTCGGGAGGATGCTGTGCTGAGTGCCTTGCTGGGAAGAGTCGGTCCCGATAAGGTCGATGTTGTGATGTCTGATATGGCACCTAACATGAGCGGTACCCAGCAGGTGGATCAGGCACGCGCCATGTATCTTGTCGAGCTGGCACTGGACATGTGTAATCAGGTATTACGCAGTGACGGCAGTTTCGTAGTGAAGGTGTTCCAGGGGGAGGGGTTTGATACCTATCTCAATGAAATACGTAAACTTTTTTCAGCTGTTAAAATTCGTAAACCAGACTCATCCCGTGCCAGATCTCGGGAAGTCTACATTGTGGCTACCGGTTTTAAACTGTAGTACCCTACCCTTCATCGTTAACTGTCAGTCTGCGAGGTTACTGATTTGAGTGACATGGCGAAAAACTTAATCCTGTGGCTGGTCATCGCCGTCGTATTGATGTCGGTGTTCAATAGCTTCAGCCCCAGCGATACCACCAGTCGCCAGCTGGACTATTCCAGCTTCGTTAAAGAAGTGACCCAAGAGCAGATCCGTGAAGTGCGGATGGATGGTAAGGTCATTAATGGCGTCAAGCGCACTGGTGAAAAATTCACCACCATCATCCCTGCGCCGGATCCCCAGCTGCTCAATGACATGCTCAATCACAACGTTAAAGTGATGGGCGAGAAGCCGGAAGAGCCGTCTCTGTTGACCTCTATCTTCATCTCCTGGTTCCCGATGCTGTTGCTGATCGGTGTCTGGGTCTTCTTCATGCGTCAGATGCAGGGCGGCGGTGGCAAAGGTGCCATGTCGTTTGGCAAGAGCAAGGCTCGCCTGATGAGTGAAGATCAGATCAAGACCACCTTTGCCGATGTCGCTGGTTGCGATGAGGCCAAAGAGGAAGTGAAGGAGCTGGTCGACTATCTGCGTGATCCGAGCAAGTTCCAGAAACTGGGTGGCAAGATCCCGACAGGTGTGCTGCTGGTTGGCCCACCCGGTACCGGTAAGACCCTGCTGGCCAAGGCCATTGCTGGTGAAGCCAAGGTTCCGTTCTTTACTATCTCCGGTTCCGATTTCGTGGAGATGTTCGTTGGTGTCGGCGCCTCCCGGGTGCGTGACATGTTCGAGCAAGCCAAGAAGTCCTCCCCTTGCATCATCTTCATCGATGAAATTGATGCGGTGGGTCGTCAGCGTGGCGCGGGTCTGGGTGGTGGTCACGATGAACGTGAGCAGACTCTGAACCAGATGCTGGTTGAAATGGATGGTTTTGAAGGTAACGAAGGCGTCATCGTCATCGCTGCAACCAACCGTCCTGACGTACTGGATCCTGCATTGCTGCGTCCGGGTCGTTTCGACCGTCAGGTTGTGGTCGGTCTGCCGGATGTCCGTGGTCGTGAGCAGATCCTGAAAGTTCACATGCGCAAAGTTCCGTTGGCGGATGACGTCAATCCGGCGCTGATTGCTCGTGGTACCCCCGGTTTCTCCGGTGCTGACTTGGCCAACCTGGTCAACGAAGCGGCCCTCTTCTCTGCCCGTGAAAGCCGCCGTGTGGTTTCTATGGCCGAATTCGAGAAGGCCAAGGACAAGATCATGATGGGCGCTGAACGTCGCTCCATGGTGATGAAAGAGTCCGAGAAAGAGATGACGGCATACCATGAAGCGGGTCACGCCATCATTGGTCGTGTGGTACCGGATCATGATCCTGTCTACAAGGTCTCAATCATTCCCCGTGGTCGTGCGCTGGGTGTCACCATGTATCTGCCGGAGCAGGATCGCTGGAGCCACTCCAAGCAGCATCTGGAGTCAATGATCTCCAGTCTGTATGGCGGTCGCTTAGCAGAAGAGCTGATCTACGGCGCCGAAAAAGTCTCTACCGGTGCGTCCAACGACATCGAGCGTGCGACTGACATCGCTCGCAAGATGGTGACCCAGTGGGGCATGTCCGAGCGTCTTGGTCCCATGCTCTATGCCGAAGAGGACGGTGAAGTGTTCCTCGGTCGCAGCATGGCCAAGGCCAAGCATATGTCTGACGATACCGCCCGCGTCATTGATGCCGAGGTCAAGCTGGTGATTGATCGCAACTACGCCCGCTCCAAGCAGATCTTGCTGGATAACATGGACGTGTTACACACCATGAAAGATGCGCTGATGAAGTACGAAACCATCGACGCCAAGCAGATCGATGATCTGATGGCGCGCCGCGAGGTCCGTGCTCCGAGCAACTGGCATGATGAGCATGGTGATACGCCGCAGGGTGGTTCTACTGTTGCTGCTGAGGCCAAGCCGGCCGATGAGGCTGCACCAGTGGCGGATGTCGCTATCGACAAAGCCAACGACGCTCCGGCCAAATAATCGTGACTCTCCAAACCCCGGGCTTGCCCGGGGTTTTTCTTTATGCAAATGGACGCGAAGATGCAGTTAATCAGCAAGGGGCTCAGCCTCTCTCTCGATCGCCCCCATGTGATGGGGATCCTCAACGTAACCCCTGACTCCTTCTCCGATGGTGGCAATTTCAATCAGATTGAACGGGCGATGGCCCATGCGCGTCAGATGGTCTCTGATGGTGCCACGCTGATCGATATCGGTGGCGAGTCCACTCGCCCCGGCGCGCCGGATGTGAGTGAGCAGGAGGAGCTCGACAGAGTCATTCCCGTAATCAAGCGAATAGCCGCAGAGCTGGAGGTGATGATCTCTCTCGACACCTCCAAGGCGGGGGTGATGCGGGAAGGCTGCCAAGCGGGTGCCCATCTGATCAACGATGTGAGGGCGCTCCAAGAGGAGGGTGCACTGCAGGCTGCCGCCGAAGCCCGGGTACCGGTTTGTCTGATGCATATGCAGGGGCAACCGAGAACCATGCAGGTCGAGCCACACTATGACGATCTGCTGGGGGAGGTGCGTGGCTTTTTTGATGAGCGAATCACGGCTTGCATGGCTGCCGGTATTGCGCGTGAACAGCTGCTGCTGGATCCCGGCTACGGTTTCGGCAAGACCCTGGCGCACAACTACCAGCTACTGGCGGCCCAAAAGGAACTGCTCGATTATGGCTTGCCGCTCTTGGTGGGGATGTCGCGAAAGTCTATGATAGGCAACCTGCTGGGCCGTTCGGTTGACGAGCGCCTGGCGGGCAGTCTGGCATGCGCCCTCATCGGCATGCAGCATGGGGCTCGGATCATCAGGGTGCATGATGTACGGGAGACCATGGATGCACTGCGCGTCGGCTGGCAGGTAATGACGGGACAAGATTTTATTTCCAAATAATAAAGAGAACAGACAATGGCAAGAAAGTATTTCGGCACCGATGGCGTGCGTGGCAAGGTTGGCGAGTATCCGATCACCCCTGAATTCGTGATGAAGCTGGGTTGGGCGGCTGGCAAGGTGCTTTCCAAGAAAGGCACCAAGAAGGTGCTGATTGGCAAAGATACCCGCATATCCGGTTACATGCTGGAATCCGCACTGGAAGCGGGGCTTTCCGCCGCGGGTCTCAAGGCCATTCTGATGGGGCCCATGCCCACTCCGGCGGTTGCTTATCTGACGCGCACCTTCCGTGCCGAAGCCGGTATCGTCATCAGTGCCTCCCACAACCCCTTCTATGACAACGGCATCAAGTTCTTCTCCGCCGATGGCACCAAGCTGCCCGATGATGTCGAGATGGCCATCGAGGCCGAACTTGACCACGAGCTCACTTGTGTCGAGTCTGCCCTGCTTGGTAAAGCGATGCGCATTGATGATGCGGCCGGTCGCTATATCGAATTTTGCAAGAGCACATTCCCATCTCATATGAACCTTGATGGTGTCAAGATGGTGGTTGATTGTGGTCATGGTGCCACTTATCACATCGCTCCGTCAGTTTTCCGCGAATTGGGCGCCGACGTGATCACCATGGGTTGTGCCCCGGATGGTCTCAATATTAATGATGGTGTCGGTTCTACCGCGCCTGAGGCGCTGGTTGCCAAGGTACTGGAGTGCAAGGCCGATCTGGGGGTTGCATTTGATGGTGACGGTGATCGCCTGATCATGGTTGACCATACCGGTTATCTCATCGACGGTGACGAAATCCTCTATATCATCGCCCGCGATGCCTTGCGCAATGGTCGCCTCAAGGGTGGCGTAGTCGGCACCTTGATGGCCAATATGGGTTTGGAGCTGGCTTTGCAGACCTTGGGTATTCCGTTTGCCCGTGCGCAGGTGGGTGACCGCTATGTGCTGGAGATGATGGAAGAGAAAGGCTGGCGTATCGGTGGTGAGAACTCAGGTCACATCATCTGCCTGGATCAAACCACCACAGGTGATGGCATCGTAGCCGCCTTGCAAGTGCTTACTGCCATGCGCAGTGCCGAGATGCCGCTGGCCAAGTTGCGCTCCGGTATGAGCAAGTTCCCGCAAGTGCTGGTGAATGTCCGCTTTGCCGAAGGCAATGATCCGTTGGCGGCTGATGCTGTTATGGAGGAGGTTGCCAAGGTAGAGCAGGAGTTGGCTGGTCGAGGTCGAGTCCTGTTGCGCAAATCCGGCACCGAGCCTCTTATCAGGGTGATGGTGGAAGGGGAGCATGAGCAGCAGGTACGTGACATGGCTCAGCGTATCGCACAACAGGTAAAGTCGGCGTTTTAATGAGCACCAGGGCGGCTTTTTAGCCGCCCTGGTTGTATCTTGTTCAAACGATTCAAAAAATTAAAAATAGCACTTGTCAGCTGAGCATCCTCTGGATATTATCAGCCCCGCTTTCGCAAGGGAGTTGCCGATGGGAAACCGCAAGCCGTTTGTAGCAGCCAATTGGAAGTTGCACGGTAGTAGGTCGCAGTTAGAGCAGTTTACGAGTCACTGCCTGAAAGGTGTTGATGAAAAAGTAGATGTGGTTCTATGTCCTTCCCATGTGCATCTCGACTTTACCGCTTCACTGCTCAATGAGCAGAAAGTAATAAGGTTGGGGGCTCAGAATGTGAGTCAGCACTGTACTGGCGCTTACACCGGAGAAATCTCGTGTCAGATGCTGGTCGAGGCAGGGTGTCGTTACGTATTGGTAGGACACTCCGAGCGCAGGCGTCTCTTTGGTGAGACCAGTTTTATCGTCGCAGAGAAGTTTGCGGCAGCCAGAGCAGCAGGCTTGATTCCCATCCTCTGTTTAGGTGAGTCAGGTGCAGCAAGGCAAGCGAGAAGAGCCTTTGAGGTGATCGCTGAAGAACTGGATATCGTCATAGAGAAAAATGGCGCGATGGCTTTCGATAATGCTATCATCGCCTACGAGCCGATTTGGGCTGTAGGTACAGGTAAGTGCGCCACACCCGAGCAGGCACAAGAGGTTCATTCCTTTATACGCGGTCGCTTGGCGGAGGATACTCCGGTAATAGGTGAAAAAGTTAGAATCATCTATGGTGGGAGCGTAACGCCGACCAACGCGAGAGATTTGTTCGCCCAGCACGACATTGATGGCGGTCTGATTGGTGGTGCAAGTCTTGATAGCGACACGTTTTTAGGAATTGTTGAAGCGGCAAAGGGTGCAAGTTAAATGTACGAGATTCTTTTAGTCGTTTATCTGTTGGTATCACTGGCTCTGATTGGTCTGGTGATGATTCAGCAAGGTAAAGGGGCTGACATGGGCGCCTCCTTCGGCGCAGGGGCATCGAATACTGTATTCGGCTCCGGTGGTTCAGGTAGTTTCCTGACCCGAACAACAGCAATTTTGGCTACTCTGTTTTTCATTATCAGCTTGGTGCTTGGATCTCTGTCCACACACAAGGTAAAACAGGGCAGTGAGTGGGAAAATCTGCAACAAACCGAACAGGCTGAGCAGACTAAAGCGCCAGTAAACAAAGATACTGACGTTCCCCAGTAAGAGAGTTTTGCCGTGGTGGTGGAATTGGTAGACACGCTATCTTGAGGGGGTAGTGCTCTAGGGTGTGCGGGTTCGAGTCCCGCCCACGGCACCAATTAAGCAGTGAGCTCGGGCAGCCGAGTATATTATAGTCAATATCGCTCTTGTACCAAGAAGCTAGAGTGGCTATAATCTCGCACGATTCGGACGCGGGGTGGAGCAGCATGGTAGCTCGTCGGGCTCATAACCCGAAGGTCGTCGGTTCAAATCCGGCCCCCGCAACCAAATTTCACGCATTTCCTACGCTCAGGAAAGCGGTCGCTGCGAGGCGACAGTCAGGGTAAAGCGCCAAGCCCCGATTTGACATCGGGGCTTTTTGTTACGTGCGATTTACTCTGAATCGATATCTATCTGGGCTCTATGCCCTTTTTTTGTTTTTCGGAGGGTGACTTTGGCTACGTTGGAACAACGTTTGACCGATCTGCTCGAGGCTCCGGTCGTTGCCTTGGGTTTTGAACTTTGGGGTATTGAGTTTACCCGTGCGGGTAGCTACTCCACCTTGCGTGTCTACATCGATAGCGAGCAGGGTGTGACTGTCGAAAGCTGTGCAGCAGTCAGCCATCAGGTTGGCGCCATCATGGATGTCGAAGATCCCATTACCGAGGAGTATTACCTCGAGGTGTCCTCCCCGGGTCTGGATCGCCCCCTGTTCAAGGTTGCCCAATTCGAAAAATACGTTGGCCAAGAGGCGGCGGTTTCGCTTCGGATGGCAACAAATAACCGCCGCAAGTTCAAAGGCGTAATCAAAGCTGTGCAAGGCGACATGATCACCCTGACAGTAGATGGTAAGGACGACGTGTTGGCTTTCACCAATATCCAAAAAGCGAACATAGTGCCGAACTTTGGTTAACGAGGCTATCGGATATGAATAAAGAGATTTTGCTGGTCGTTGACGCAGTATCCAACGAGAAGGCGGTACCCCGCGAGAAGATCTTCCAGGCTCTGGAAACTGCGCTGGCGACTGCGACCAAAAAGAAATATGAAGGCGAGATTGAAGTTCGGGTTGAAATCGATCGCAAGACCGGTGACTACGACACCTATCGCCGTTGGGTAGTGGTTGCTGATCAAGCATCCATGGAAAACGCCTACGGTGAAATCACCCTGGAAGCTGCGCAGATTGATCAGCCGGAAATCCAGATCGGTGAGTATGTTGAAGACCAGATCGACTCTGTTACTTTCGACCGTATCACTACCCAGACCGCCAAACAGGTTATCGTGCAGAAAGTGCGTGAGGCCGAGCGTTCCCAGGTAGTTGATCAGTTTAAAGATAAAGAAGGCACCATCATCAGTGGTGTGGTCAAAAAGAGCAGCCGCGACAACGTGGTTCTCGATCTGGGCAGCAATGCCGAAGCCGTGATCTTCCGTGATGACATGCTGCCGCGCGAGACCTTCCGTCCGGGTGACCGCATTCGTGGCCTGCTCTACGCAGTTCGCCCGGAAGCCCGTGGTGCCCAGCTGTTTGTCAGCCGCTCCAGCCCTGATTTCCTGAAAGAGCTGTTCCGCATCGAAGTGCCAGAGATCGGCGAAGAGATGATCGAAATCATGGGTGCTGCCCGTGATCCGGGTTCTCGCGCCAAGATCGCGGTAAAGACCAACGATCGTCGTATCGACCCTATAGGTGCTTGTATCGGTATGCGTGGTGCCCGTGTGCAAGCTGTTTCAGCTGAGCTGAACGGTGAGCGTGCTGACATCGTGCTGTACGATGACAACCCGGCCCAGTACGTGATCAATGCCATGGCGCCTGCCGATGTGGCCTCCATCATTGTTGATGAAGATAACCACACCATGGATATCGCCGTGGAAGCTGCCAACCTGGCTCAGGCCATCGGTCGCAATGGTCAGAACGTGCGTCTGGCATCCCAGCTGACCGGTTGGGAACTGAACGTGATGACCGTTGAAGACATGCGCTCCAAGCATCAGGCTGAAAACGACCGCATCATGAACCTGTTCACCAGCACCCTGGATATCGACGATGAGTTCGCCGGTCTGCTGATGGAAGAGGGCTTCTCTACTCTGGAAGAGATCGCTTTCGTACCGGTTAACGAGTTGCTGGCTGTCGATGGTCTGGATGAAGACATGGTCGAAGAGCTGCGCAACCGTGCCAAAGATGCCCTGACTACCAAGGCACTGGCTAAAGAAGAATCTTTTGATGGCGTTGAGCCTTCTGAAGACCTGCTCAATCTGAATGGCCTGAGCCGTGAAATGGCTTACGCTCTGGCGGGCCGTGGTGTTGGCACTCTGGAAGATTTGGCTGAGCAAGGTATTGATGACCTTGCTGATATCGAAGAGTTGACTGCCGAGAAGGCTGGTGAGCTCATTATGGCTGCTCGTAATATCTGTTGGTTCGGAGAAGAGCAGTCCGAGTAAGATCAAACGGAGGAAAATGAATGGCAGAAGTATCAGTCAAACAACTTGCCACTGACATCGACACACCGGTTGATCGTCTTCTCCAGCAGTTTGTCGATGCCGGTATCAGCAAGAGCAAGGCCGACGACATGGTTAGCGAGTCTGAAAAGCAGACCCTGCTGGCACACCTGAAGAAACAGCATGGGGGTGACGAGGTCGCCACTCCTGCCCGCATGACCTTGCAGCGCAAGACCAAGAGCACCATCAGTGTTCAGGGTACTGGCGGCAAGAACAAGGAAGTGCAGGTAGAAGTGCGTAAATCTCGCACCTATGTAAGACGCTCGGCGCTGGAAGATGAACAGCGTCAGGTGGAAGCCGAGGAAACAGCGCGTTTGGAAGCAGAAGAAAAAGCTCGTTGCGAGGCCGAGAATAAGGCCCGTCTCGAAGCTGAAGAGAAGGCTCGCCGTGAGGCTGAGCAGGCTCGTCGTGACGCTGAGGAAAAGGCGCGGATCGAGGCACAATCAAAGGCTCGACAGGCTCCACAGCCCGCCAAAGCAGCCAGTAGCACAGCTCAGCAAGAGGCAGAAAAGATGGCCAAGCGCGAAGCAGAAGAACTGAAGCGCCAACAGGAATTAACCGCTTTGCAAAAAGCAGAAGAACTCGCCGCAAAGAAAGCCGAAGAGGCTCGTCTTATGGCAGAACAGAATGGCCCTCGCTGGGCTGAAGAAGAAGCTGCTCGCGCCAAAGAGAGCAGTGACTATCATCTGACCACCAACAAGCATGCGCAAGCCGCAGAAGATGAGTTGGACCGGAAGGAAGAGACCAGCCGTCGTACCGCTGCAGCTGCTGCGGTCAAGGCCCCGAAAAAGCCGGGTCGTCGTGAAGATGACCGTGACTCACGCAACCCGCGTGCCCGTAAAGGCAAGCGTGGCAAGGTGGCTACTCCTAACGCGATGAAGCATGGCTTCAACAAACCCGCGGTAGTGGTCAACCGTGACGTGGTCATTGGCGAAACCATCACTGTAGCCGAACTGGCTAACAAGATGGCCGTCAAAGGTGTCGAAGTCATCAAGGCGATGATGAAGATGGGCGCTATGGCGACCATCAACCAGGTGATCGACCAGGAGACCGCTCAGCTGGTCGCCGAGGAGATGGGTCACAAGGTAGTGTTGCGTCGTGAGAACGAGCTGGAAGAGGCGGTACTGTCCGATCGTGACGAGACCTCCGAAGCCAAGCCGCGCGCTCCGGTCGTGACCATCATGGGTCACGTTGACCACGGTAAAACCTCGCTGCTCGACTATATCCGTAAAGCCAAGGTTGCTGCTGGCGAAGCCGGTGGTATTACCCAGCATATCGGTGCTTACCACGTCGAAACTGACAGTGGCATGATCACCTTCCTGGATACTCCGGGTCACGCTGCGTTTACCTCCATGCGTGCTCGTGGTGCCAAGTCCACCGATATCGTGGTACTGGTTGTTGCTGCCGATGACGGCGTCATGCCGCAGACCATCGAAGCGATCCAGCACGCCAAAGCGGCTGGGGTACCTATCGTTGTTGCAGTTAACAAGATCGACAAGCCTGAAGCGGATCCGGATCGCGTCAAAACCGAACTGTCCCGTTACAACGTGATGTCTGAAGATTGGGGTGGCGATAGCCAGTTCGTTCATGTTTCTGCCAAGTCTGGCGAAGGCATCGACGATCTGCTGGAAGCCATTCTGATCCAGTCCGAAGTACTGGAACTGAAAGCTGTCGTTGATGGTATGGCAAGCGGTGTGGTTGTTGAATCCTTCCTCGACAAAGGTCGTGGTCCGGTTGCAACCGTACTGGTTCAGCAAGGTACTCTGCGTCAGGGTGATATCGTCCTGTGTGGTCTGGAGTACGGTCGTATTCGTGCGATGCGTGACGAATTGGGTCGCGACATCAAAGAAGCGGGCCCGTCTCTGCCGGTCGAAATTCTCGGTCTGTCCGGGGTGCCGTCTGCCGGTGACGAAGCCACTGTTGTACGTGACGAGAAGAAAGCCCGCGAAGTGGCACTCTATCGTCAGGGCAAATTCCGCGACGTCAAGCTGGCTCGCCAGCAGAAGGCCAAGCTGGAAAACATGTTCGCCAACATGACCGAGGGCGAAGTGTCCGAAGTGAATGTGGTGATCAAGGCCGACGTACAGGGCTCTGTGCAAGCTATCTGCGATGCGCTGGTTCAGCTCTCTACTGATGAAGTTAAAGTCAAGATCATCGGCTCAGGTGTAGGTGGAATCACCGAAACTGATGCGACCCTGGCTGCCGCTTCCAGCGCCATCCTGGTTGGTTTCAACGTCCGTGCTGACGCATCTGCGCGCAAGGTCATCGAAGCCGAGAGCCTGGATCTGCGTTACTACTCCGTCATCTATGATTTGATCGACGAAGTGAAGCAGGCCATGAGCGGTAAGCTGGCTCCTGAATATCGTCAGGAGATCATCGGTCTGGCTCAGGTGCGTAGCGTCTTCAAATCACCCAAGTTCGGCGCTGTTGCTGGCTGTATGGTCACTGAAGGTATCGTCAAGCGCTCCAACCGTATCCGTGTTCTGCGTGACAACGTGGTTATTTATGAAGGCGAGCTGGAATCCCTGCGCCGCTTCAAGGATGACGTTAACGAAGTCCGTAACGGTTATGAGTGTGGTATCGCGGTCAAGAACTACAATGACGTGCGCGAAGGCGACCAGATCGAAGTTTACGAGACTGTTGAAATTCAACGGACACTGTAAGCCGAGAGTCAGACAAAATAGGGGGCCACGGCCCCCTTTTATCGCAGGATAGAATATGGCCAGAGAATTCAGCCGGACCCGTCGGGTCGGACAGCAGATCCAGCGTGAAATCGCGCTGATCCTGCAGCGTGAGGTGAAAGATCCCCGCATTGGCATGGTGACAGTTTCCGATGTGGAAGTGTCCAAAGATCTTAACTATGCAAAAATTTACGTCACTTTTCTGCAGTTGGAGAATGACGGCGATCGCATCAAGGAAGGCCTGTTGGGTCTGACTGAAGCCGCCGGTTATATCCGCAGCCTGCTTGGCAGCGCGATGCGTCTGCGGGTAGTGCCTGAGCTGCGTTTCTACTACGACCAGACTCTGGTCGAAGGGATGCGTCTCTCCAACCTGGTGACCAACACTGTGCGCGAAGACAAGCGTCGCATGGCCGAAGCTGGCCGTGACGAAGAGACGGATGCCACACCCGATGACACAACAGAGGATAAAGCCTGAGATGTCACGCAGACGTCGTTTCAAGGGCCGTGATGTTCACGGCATCCTGCTGCTGGATAAGCCAACCGGTCTGACCTCCAACGATGTGTTGCAGAAGGTCAAGCGGATCTACAACGCAGCCAAGGCTGGCCACACTGGCGCCCTGGACCCGTTGGCGACCGGCATGCTGCCGATCTGCCTCGGTGAGGCCACCAAGTTCTCCCAGTATCTGCTGGAGGCGGACAAGCGCTATGAGGTGACCGCCAAGCTGGGCGAGCGCACCAATACCAGCGACTCCGACGGCGAAGTGGTTTCCACTCGTCCGGTGAACGTGGCGATGGGTACCCTGATTGAGTCGCTGGATCAGTTCCGCGGCCCGATCATGCAGGTGCCGTCCATGTATTCTGCGCTCAAGCACAATGGCCGCCCGCTCTATGAGTATGCCCGTGAAGGCATCACCATCGAGCGTGAAGCCCGTCCCATCACGATATTCGAGCTTAAACTGCTGAGCTTCGAAGGTGATGAAGTGCGCCTCGAAGTGCACTGCAGCAAAGGCACCTACATCCGCACGCTGGTCGATGATCTGGGTGAAGTGCTGGGTTGTGGCGCCCACGTCACCCAGTTGCGTCGTACTCAGGTGGCCAGCTATCCCTATGATCGGATGCTGACCCTGGAGCAGCTGGAGTGCATTCTCGAGCAGTCCAAGGCCGAGAGTACCCCGCCGCGCGAGCAGCTCGATCCGCTGCTGTTGCCGATGGATACCGCAGTGGCATCTTTGCCTGAGGTGAACATGCTGGCGGTAGTCGCTGCGTATGTGAATCAGGGCCAGGCGGTACAGGTGCCTGGCGCACCGGCCAGTGGTCAGGTTCGCATGACAGTCGGCCCTGAGCGCGAGTTTATCGGCGTGGGTGACATTGATGCTGATGGTCGGGTTGCGCCCAAGCGATTGGTGCGTTATCACGACGATAACATCGAGGAGTAATCCTCTGGCGGTATCGGCGCGTCTTTCCCGTTGCGAAAATAGCCGGGGACGATTATGATACCGCCCTCATTTCACGGCTGAATTAGAGATTGGCTGTGAACCTTTAAACACTCTACTGGAGTACACACATGTCTCTAAATGCTGAGATCAAAGCGTCCATCGTTGCTGACAACGCTCGTTGCGCTAACGACACTGGTTCCCCCGAAGTGCAGGTTGCCCTGCTGACTGCCCAGATCAACCATCTGCAAGGTCACTTCAAGGAGCACTCAAAGGACCACCACGGTCGTCGCGGTCTGCTGCGCATGGTTTCCCAGCGTCGTAAGCTGCTGGACTACCTGAAGCGTAAAGATGTTCAGCGTTATGCTGCTCTGATCGCCAAGCTGGGTCTGCGTCGTTAATCGACCATCAGATTTCGCAAAAAAGGGGAACCGTGAGGTTCCCCTTTTTTATTGCTCTTCAAGTCGTTGCCTGCTTCACAGAATTCGTGTCCCCGCTTACCTTTTGCAGTGAATCAAGTATACTTGTGCGCGAATTTAAAGAGCCAAATTGTAAAAAAAGGAAATTCACGTGAATCCTATTGTAAAGTCATTCCAGTACGGTCAACACACCGTCACTCTGGAAACCGGTGTGATGGCCCGTCAAGCCACTGCGGCCGTTATGGTCAGCATGGACGATACCTGCGTATTTGTGACCGTAGTTGGTAAGAAAGAGGCCGATCATGGCCGTGATTTCTTCCCGCTGACCGTCAACTACCAGGAGCGTACTTATGCTGCTGGTCGTATCCCGGGTGGTTTCTTCCGTCGTGAAGGCCGTCCGAGCGAAGGTGAGACCCTCACTTCCCGCCTGATCGACCGTCCTATTCGCCCGCTGTTCCCGGAAGGCTTCCTCAATGAGGTTCAGGTGGTTGCCACCGTCATGTCCGTGAATCCGCTGGTTTCTCCGGACATCGTTGCCATGATCGGTGCCTCTGCAGCACTGGCCATCTCCGGTATTCCGTTTGGTGGTCCGATTGCAGCCGCTCGCGTGGGCTACATGAACGGTCAGTACATGCTGAACCCGACTACCGCTGAACTGCCGCAGAGCGATCTGGATCTGGTTGTTGCCGGTACCGCCAACGCGGTACTGATGGTTGAATCTGAAGCTGCCATCCTCTCTGAAGAGGTGATGCTGGGTGCCGTGGTATTTGGTCACGACCAGATGCAGATCGTCATCAATGCGATCAACGAGTTTGCTGCTGCCGTTGGCACCAAGCCGTGGAACTGGACTGCGCCGGCCGTTAACGAGCCGCTGAAAGCCAAGATCGCCGAGCTGGCGACTGCCGAACTGGGTGAAGCGTATCGCATCACTGAGAAAGCAGTACGTTACGAAGCTATCGGTGCCATCAAGGCGCGCGTGGTTGAGCAGGTCATTGCTTCCGGTGTTGCCGACGATGCCAAGAAGATCGGTGAAGAGTTCCACAGCCTGGAAAGCCGCATCGTCCGTGGCCGCGTAGTGCGTGGCGAGCCGCGCATCGATGGTCGTGATCCGGAAATGATCCGCGCCCTGTCTGTCGGCACCGGCATTCTGCCCCGTGCTCACGGTTCTGCCCTGTTCACCCGTGGTGAGACTCAGGCCATCGTGGTTGCGACCCTGGGTACCGAGCGTGATGCTCAGAACATCGACGAGCTGGCTGGCCATCGTGCCGACCGCTTCATGCTGCACTATAACTTCCCGCCGTATTGCGTCGGTGAGACTGGCATGATGGGTAGCCCCAAGCGTCGTGAAATCGGTCACGGCCGTCTGGCCAAGCGTGGTGTTGCTGCCGTAATGCCGAGCGCCGCTGAGTTCCCGTACGTGGTACGTGTGGTGTCTGAAATCACCGAATCCAACGGTTCTTCCTCCATGGCCTCTGTCTGTGGTTCCTCCCTGGCGCTGATGGATGCAGGTGTGCCGATCAAGGCCTCTGTTGCCGGTATCGCCATGGGTCTGGTGAAGGAAGAAGAAGGTTTCGTCGTGCTGTCCGACATCTTGGGTGACGAAGATCACCTGGGTGACATGGACTTCAAAGTAGCCGGTACCACCGAAGGTATCACCGCGCTGCAGATGGACATCAAGATCGAAGGCATCACCAAAGAGATCATGGAGATTGCCCTCAAGCAAGCTCGTGGCGCTCGCCTGCACATCCTGAAAGTGATGGATGAAGCCATCCAGGCTCCGCGCAGCGAAATCTCTGATTTTGCCCCGCGTATTCACACCATCAAGATCAATCCTGAGAAGATCAAGGACGTGATCGGTAAGGGGGGTTCTGTGATCCGTGCGCTGACCGAAGAGACCGGCACCAACATCGAGCTGGATGATGACGGTACTGTTCGTATCTCCGCCGTGGCCAACGAAGCTGCCATGGAAGCGATCCGTCGTATCGAAGCGATCACCGCCGAGATCGAAGTGAACCGCATCTATGAAGGTAAAGTGGTACGTTTGGCTGACTTCGGTGCCTTCGTCAACATCCTGCCGGGCAAAGATGGTCTGGTACACATCTCCCAGATCACCGACGCTCGTGTGCAGAACGTGGCTGACCACCTGACCATCGGTGATGTGGTCAAGGTGAAGGTACTGGAAGTGGACCGTCAGGGCCGCGTACGTCTCTCCATCAAGGAAGCGAACGCCCCGACTGAAGCTGCACCTGCCGCTGATGCCGCGCCGGCTGCTGAAGAAGCGCCTGCCGCAGAGTAATCTGCCGCTCTGATACCGGACTGGTTTCGGTTGATGTAAAAAGTCCGGCTCCCCTTGGGGAGCCGGACTTTTTTTATGGGAAAAACACGATGGTGCTACCTGCCAAGGATGGCATATTGCATCTCTTGCAGAGGGAGCACATGGCGAGCGGCCCCCAGTTTTATCGCCTCTTTGGGCATGCCGAAGACCACGCAGGAGGCCTCATCCTGGGCATAGGTATTGGCACCGGCTTCCAGCATCTCGCGCAATCCTCTGGCTCCGTCATCCCCCATGCCGGTCATGATGATGCCGGTGGCGTTCTTGCCGGCATATTTGGCGACGGAGCGAAACAGCACATCCACCGAAGGACGATGGCGGTTGATAAGGGGGCCATCCACCACCTCGACGTGATAGTAGGCACCGCTGCGTTTGAGCAGCATGTGCTTGCCCCCTGGGGCAATCAGCGCCAGCCCGGGGATCACCCTGTCATTGTTTTTTGCCTCCCGCACTTCTATCTGGCAGACCCCGTTCAGCCGCTCGGCGAACATGGCGGTAAATTTCTCCGGCATGTGCTGCACGATGACAATGCCGGGACTGACCCGGGGCAGGGCAGTCAGCACCACTTCCAGCGCCTGGGTGCCGCCAGTTGAGGTGCCGATGGCAATGAGCCGTTCAGTGGTTTGTGCCATGGCATGTTGGTTGGGGGGCAGTATGACATCCGCATTGAGTTTGGTGCTGATCGTTGAGGGGGCCGGCTTGCCAACACGTTTGAGATTGGCCTGGGCGGCAGCCCGCACAGCCATGGCCAGATCGTGGGCGGATTCTTGCAGAAAGCTTTTTAATCCCATGGTTGGCTTGGTGATGATATCCACTGCACCCGCAGCCATCGCTTGCAGTGTAGTTTCCGCTCCCTTTTCGGTGAGAGATGAGCAGATCACCACAGGTGTCGGGTGTTCGGCCATGATTTTGGTGAGAAATGTGATGCCGTCCATGCGTGGCATTTCCACATCGAGCACGATGACGTCAGGCCACTCTTTCTTCAGTTTTTCCTGAGCAAACAGGGGATCCGATGCCGTGGCGATCACCTTGATGTCAGGCTCCTGCTCCAGCACCGCTTGCAATACCTGTCTGACCACGGCGGAATCATCCACCAGCATGACCCGGATCTGCTTCATTCTCGCGACTCCCGTTGATGTGGCAGACGATGATGGCGGAGCCAGACACTGCCGTTGCTGAGCTCAAAGAGCAAGCTTCGGTGGCCGCTATGGCCAAGATGATGAGCCTTGATATCAAGGCCAAGGTCTCTGGTCAGCTGCCAGGCTGCCTGAATATTTTTGGTGGCGACATTGTTGTCGCTCTGTGCGTATTGCTGCTCGGTGAACATGTTGCCTCCCCCGAACAGCTTGGCTTCGTACTCATGAATGGGGGCGAGATAGAGACCTGCTGCCTGCACTAGCAAGGCGAGGGCCTCATCGGCATAGCGACCATCAAGCCCGGTCGAGGGGTTGCCTCGCGTGGGCAACATGTAGTGACACATGCCCCCCTGTTTTTGCTCGGGATGCCACAGGGTGATGGCGATACAGGACCCCAGCAGGGTTTTGACCACCACATCCTCCTTGCCAAAAAAGAGTTCGCCCGGTTGCAGGATTACCTCCCGTGCCATGGTTCATCTCTTCTGATAAATGGAAGGGGACACCAACTGCAGGCCGTGAGGCAAGCCGTGCAGACTTTCAGCGTGGCTGACCAGCAGATAGCCACCGGGTTTGAGCCGGGGTACCAGTCGTTGCAACACTTGCCCTTTGGTCTCCTTGTTGAAATAGATCATCACGTTCCTGATGAAGATCACGTCGAACATCCCCAGATCCGGCAGCTCCTGATTGAGGTTGATCTGCATGAAATTGACTTTGTCCCGTAACTTGCGGTCGATGATGAAGATACCCTCCTGCAGGCCGATGCCCTTTAGGCAGTACTTCATCAAGAATGGCAGCGGAATGTTGTGTGCCCGTTCGATCCGATAGCGCCCGCTCATGGCCTGTTCCAGTACCCGTGACGAGATGTCAGATGCCACGATTTCCCAGTTGAGGGTGCCGCGTTTCTCTGCCAGCGTCATGGCCAGACTGTAAGGCTCTTCTCCCGATGAGCTGGCGGCACTCCAGATCCGCAAGGTGCGTTCTGTCGGGAAATGCGCAAGTACTTGCTTGGTCAGAAACTCGAAGTGTTTAGGCTCCCTGAAAAAGTAGGTTTCATTGGTGGTGAGCAGATCGAGCGCCAGCTGTAGTTCGCTGCTACGGTCGTTCATGATGAGCTGGAAGTAGTCGTCATAACTATCCAGCTCGTAGTGGCAGAGTCGTTTCGCCAGCCGGCTGGCAACCAAAGCCTTTTTGGCTGGAGACAGCTCTATTCCCGCCGTTTGATGAAGCCAGTGCTGGAAACGGGAGAACTCATCATCATGCAACTGGGTTTGATACAAAATCCTGCCCCTCTACCAGTGACGTCGGATGTGGGAGAGGCGAAGCCTCTCCCGTAGCTAGAATCGGACAAAATCGGCGTCGTTGAGTGGTGGTCGCGAGTGATTTGATGGTCGTTCATTACCAGGGGCGTTGCCCTCGTTGATGAAACGCCCCTTGGTTATCGCATTGCGTGTCGTTGCGTGGGCCCGGCTATCCTTGCGCGCTTCCTCCAAAGTGAAAAACTCCATGGCCAGCTGTAGCTGCTCGGCCTGACTGCTCATCTCCTCGGCAGTGGCTGCAAGCTCTTCGCTGCAAGAGGCATTCTGCTGGGTGACCTGGCTTAGCTGATTCATAGCCAGGTTGATTTGGCTGACCCCTGTCGATTGCTCATTGGAGGCTGCACTGATCTCCTGTACCAGGTCAGAGGTTTTGTTAATGGACGGCACCATCTGATCCAGCAAGCGACCTGCTTTTTCTGCCATTTCCACACTACTGGAGGCGAGCTCACCAATCTCCTGTGCCGCAATTTGGCTGCGCTCTGCCAGTTTGCGCACCTCTGCGGCTACGACCGCAAAGCCTTTGCCATGGTCACCTGCCCGAGCCGCTTCAATGGCCGCGTTGAGTGCCAGCAGATTGGTCTGGTAGGCGATGTCATCGATGATGCCAATTCGTTTGGCGATCTGCTTCATCGCATCGACGGTGAGTTTGACGGCTTCGCCTCCCTCGACGGCCTCTTTGGCGGCCTTGCTGGCCATGCCATCGGTGACTTGAGCGTTGTCGGTATTCTGATTGATGCTGGCGCTCATCTGCTCGATGGAGGCGCTGGTCTCCTCCATGCTCGAGGCCTGTTCACTGCTGGATTGACTGATGGACTGGGCGGTGGCGCTTACCTGCTCGGCGGCGCTGGAGAGGTTGTCAGAGGCGCCGCGAACTTCGGTGACGATTTTGGTCAGCGAGGTGATTGTGATGTTGAGTGAATCCTTGGTGGTACCAAAAATACCGGGATAGTCAGCCTCTATCTGTTGGGTCAGATCCCCTTTAGCCAGACATTGCACGACCCGGATAACCTCGTTGAGGGTGCGGTCGATCACTTCGGCAATCTGGTTGATCCCTTCACCCATCGCCTGAAAGAAGCCGCTCTTGCCAGCAAGTTCCATCCGGCGGTGCAGTTCACCATTGATCACTGCCTGCACGATGTCGGACATCTCTTTCTCTATCATCACCTCCTTGGTTCTGTCTGCCCATTCGACGACTGAGCCCATGCGCTCGCCACTATCGCTGAAGACCGGATTGGCAATCAGGGAGAAGGTTCGTCCTCCCAGCTGGATCTGGGTTCGAAATGTATTGTTGAGTTTGGCCAGCATCGCCCGTTGATGGCTGGGGTTTTTATGAAAACTGTCGATATTGGCGCCCATCAGCTGATTGGCATTGAAGTTGTAGAGCTCTTTTTTGATATCAGTTTCAGCCTGATTAAGCATGCCGGTCACGGCCTCGTTCATATAGATAATGTCGAGATTGGTGTCGGCGATCATCACGTTGGTGCTGGCGCAGTCCAGTGCCTTGCGCACCAGTCTGTTCTCATGGAGCAACGCCTGGCTGTTCCTGACTTCATCCCGGCTCTGCTCCAGCTTGTCGCTGAGCAAGGTCACCACGTCGTTGACGGCATTTCCTATCGTGCGCAGGGCATTATCCAGTCCGGAAAGGTCGAGTGGGGCTGGGGGGCGATCTTCCACGATGGCGCGCTGGACTTGCCCGATAGCGTCGAGTAACAGGGCCTGTTGTCTTGCTTCTGCGGCATCATTCCCAAAGAGTTTACCTAAGAGTGACTGGGTCATGAGCGTTTCCTTATGCTGCATGTCATGGAGTATGGGGGCCTGTTCAGGAGTGCTGCAGATTGCCTTGCGGTAACCTTGCCTGTGGCTGGGCCAGTTCGTTGAGTTGTGCCATCTCATCGAGTGACAACACTTTTTCGGTATCTATGAGGATGACGAATTTACCGCTGACTTTGCCCATGCCGCTGATAAAGTCAGCCCTGATGCGGGCGCCAAAACTTGGCGGTGGTTCAATATCAGCTTGTGGAATACCTAACACCTCTGACACGGAATCCACTACAACACCTATATCCTGGCTGACAGGCTCATCACCCTGCTGCGCCATCCCCTCAATGATGATGATGCAGCTGCGGCGAGTAATATTTGAAGGGGTATTGCCAAAGCGCGCACTGAGGTCAACGACCGAGACAACCGCTCCTCGCAGATTGATGACGCCACGAATAAAGCTCGGCATCATCGGGATTGGAGTGATATTGCCGTATTCAATGATCTCTTTGACCCCCAGAATATTGATGGCGAACATCTCGTTGTTGATCAGAAACGTCAGGTACTGGGCATCGCCGCTGCTCTCGCCAGCGGCCAATAATGGCAGCGTGATGTCGGTGGATGTATGCATGGTCGCCTCCGGTTAGAAACGGACAAAATCCGCTTCAGCAATGGCATGGGATGATGGTTGATTGGGCTGACTGGCCCGTTGTGGCGGTGCGATGAAACTGCCTCTGGGAGGAATCCCCTTGTGGCCAGTTTCATGGGGCCTGGAGTTGAGTTGCACACTTTTTTCCAGAGCGAAGAAGGCCATGGTTTGCTGCAGTTCGCTGGCTTGCGAGCTCATCTCTTCGGCGGTGGCCGCCAGCTCCTCGCTACTGGCCGCATTCTGTTGTGTCACCTGATTGAGCTGGTTCATAGCCTGACTGATCTGGTTGGCGGCACTGGCCTGCTCGCCCGAAGCGGCATTGATCTCTTGTACCAGATCAGAGGTTTTGCGAATGGAGGGGACGATCCTCTCCAGCAGGTTGCCGGCCCGCTCTGCCTTGCTGACGCTGTCGGAGGAGAGCTCGCCAATCTCTTGCGCCGCGATCTGGCTGCGCTCTGCCAGTTTTCTCACCTCGGCGGCAACCACCGCGAAGCCTTTGCCATGTTCTCCGGCGCGAGCTGCCTCGATGGCAGCATTGAGCGCAAGCAGGTTGGTCTGGTAGGCGATGTCATCGATGATGCTGACTTTTTTGGCGATCTGCTGCATGGCGGTAACCGTCTGTTGTACGGATTGGCCCCCTTCGGTGGCCTCCAGCACCGAGTTGCTGGCCATGCTGTCGGTGATCTTGGCGTTCTCGGTGTTCTGGTTGATGCTGGCACTCATCTGCTCGATAGAGGCGCTGGTCTCCTCGACACTGGCCGCTTGCTCGCTGGTGGCCTGACTCAATGCCTGCGCCGTATTGCTCACCTGATTGGAGGCGTTGGTCAGGTTGTCGGCGGCATTACGTACCTCTTCGATGATATTGGTTAGCGCAGTGATGGTCTGGTTGAGACCATCTTTGGTCTGGCCAAAAATACCGGGGTAGGGCTCATCGATCCGCTGGGTCAGATCCCCCTTGGAGAGCGCGGTGGCGATGCGCATCACATCTTCCAGGCTGGTATCTGTCACATTGGAGAGGCGATTCAGTAGCTCGGATACCCGCTTGATATAGCCCTGGCGATCCTCCAGTGCAATCTTGTGGCTGAAGTCTCCCTGCTCGACGGCGGCAGTGACCAAGGTCTCGATATCCGTGATCAAGGCCCCCAGTTTTTTGACCATGTTGTCCATCGCCATCAGGAGCTGACCTGCCTCGTCGTTAGATTCGATCTTGATTGATACATCCAGATTGCCCTCGGCCAGGCTATTGGCCACGCGCAGGGCCTGCTCTATAGGGGTGATGATGCTCTTGATCAACATGGCGCCAAACCAGGCAGCGAGCACTATGCCAACCGCGACGACCACCGCCATGGTTATCAGCATCACGTCATACCAGGATTGCGCTGCGGTATATTCCGACTTGGCCACGTTGAGCTGCAGGTTGACCAGCTCGGTGATTTTGTTGCCTATCGGGTCGATGGAACCATACAGAGTGCCGTCAAAATTGCTCAGCATGCCGGCAATCATGCCGTGCTGGGTGGCGAGGAATTTCTCCAGTTTGCCAATATCGGTATCGGCCGAGTTGAACAGGGTGGTCGCCTCGGCTGACAAGCGCTGCTCATCCGGGGTGAGGGTGGTGGACTGGTAGTTATGCCACTCGTTCTTGATCGTCTGTTGGGCCTGTTTAATCTGGGTCAGGGCCTCTTCTGCCGGGATCAGCCCCGCATTGGCCTTGTTGAGGTTGTCGATGATAGACACGGCATAGCTGTCGGAGATGGTCTTCAGCTGCTTGAGGGGAACCACCCTGTCGTTGTAAACACGCTGCAACCCGGTGTTGCTGCTCTGCATGTTGTATAACCCGAGGCTGCCAACGGCCAGCAGCAGCAGGCAGAGCATGCAGAGCAGCACGATGAGACGCAATTTGATGGTGGAGTTTTTGAACATGATGGTCCCCTCAGTTGATGCTGGATTGAGGCAGGTTGCGCGATACTGTCAACCTGTTGAGTTGACTGGATTCTTGAGTTATCGCGTGCTGGATCAGCGAGGGAATGTCGAGGATCAGGGCGACCTCTCCTCCCCCCAGAATGGTTGAACCACTGATGCCTTGCAGGCGCTGGAACAATTTCCCCAACGGCTTGATGACGGTCTGGAATTCTCCCAGCAGTTCATCCACCACCAGTCCGGATTTTTTGCCTGCATGGCTGACCACGACAATGTTCTCGCGCCGCCCCTTGCTGCCATTGGTATCGAAGTAGTGTTGCAGGCGGATAAAGGGCAGCACCTCGCCACGCAAATTGATGTAATTACGCCCCTGGGTATCGGCCAGTGCACTCTGGGTCAATTCAACGCATTCGATCACCATATCAAGCGGAATGACATAGTGGGTGTCGCAGACCCGCACCAAAAAGCCGTCGATGATGGCAAGGGTAAGCGGCAGGCGGATCTGCACGCGGGTTCCTTTTCCCGGGATGCTGTCCAGATCGACCGTGCCGCGCAGGGCAGTTATGTTGCGTTTGACTACATCCATGCCTACCCCGCGACCGGAGAGGTTGGTGACTGCCTCCGCGGTGGAGAACCCCGGCTCGAAGATCAGGTTGTATATCTCCTGATCCGTCAGCGTGGTGGTGGTGTTGATCAGACCACGCTCGATGGCCTTTTGCTGGATCCTGGCTTTGTTGAGACCGGCACCGTCATCCCGAATTTCGATGACGATACTGTTGGAGTCGTGATAGGCGTTGAGATTCAGGGTGCCGCGGGGGGATTTGCCTGCCAGCAGCCGTTGTTCTGCCGATTCGATTCCGTGATCCATCGAGTTTCTGACCAGATGCATCAGTGGGTCACCGATCTTCTCTACCACCGACTTGTCCAGTTCGGTCTCGGCTCCGGAGATCACCAAGGTGATATCCTTGTTGAGCTCTTGGCTGACATCGCGCACCACCCGTTGGAAGCGGTTGAAGGTATCGCCGATAGGCACCATCCGCAGGCGCAGGGCACTGTCGCGGATCTCTTCAACCAGCATGGCGATGACCGAGGTGGCTTCCTGCAGCTGGCTCTCTCGGGTGCGCTGGGCTAACAGGTTGGCCCCTGAACTGGCGACCACCAGCTCTCCGACAAGATTGATCAGATCATCCAGCTTGTCGGCATGCACCCTGACGTAACGACCCTCTTTACTCTTGCTCTCCTTGGTCTGGTTCTGTTTTTTTAGTGCTGCATCGACCACGGCTTCGTTGACGGCACCCTGCGCAATCAGGATCTCCCCGAGTTTGGGCGCTTGCTCTGCCGGGGTTGCTTGTTGTGCCTGCAGACCGTTGGCCAGCTCCTCTGCTGTCAGGGCTCCGGTGTTGACCAGCAACTGCCCCAGCATGGCGTTATCTTCCGGCAGTGACTCGATCAGGTTGATGAACTCGGCGATCTTGCTGTGGGGTGGCAAAATGGTGATTTGGCAGTCATCTCTGACAAATTCAAAAACATCGCTGATGGCCGCTTTGTCTGCTTGCGAGTCGAAGTCTATCTCGTAGCCGAGGTAGCAATTTTCCGGATCGAACAGTTCCCAATCCGGTAGCACCTGATGGATGGTCTCCATCGAGCAGATGCTACCTAGGGTGCCGAGATAGCGCAGAAACGCGGCCGGATCCATGCCGTTGCGCAGCACATCGGGGCCAAAACGCAGGGAGATATGCCACAAGGAGGCTGAGCTGGTAATGCCTCCCTCTTTTTCGATCTTGGGTTCCTGCGTATGTACCGTATCTGGCAGTGTGGCATGGGGGATGCACTGGTGACGGGTGAGGGCGAGCCTCAGCCGTTCATCCTGACTGGCATCGTTTTCGCTCAGCGCGTCGCCCTGTTCTGCAACGACGCTGATCAGCATCTGGATGTGGTCGCAGCTTTCCAGCAAGTCCTTGATCAGCACGGAGGTGACGGTGAGCTGCTGATTGCGGATCTGGTCGAGCAGATCTTCGACGATGTGGGTAAACCCGACGATTGGCTGCAGACCAAACAGGCCAGCCGACCCCTTGATGGTATGGGCTGCACGGAAGATAGCGCCAATCAGCTCGCTATTGTCAGGGTCAGCCTCCAGTGAGAGCAGAGCTGACTCCATCTCTTCGAGCAACTCCCGTGCCTCGGCGATATAGGTCTGTAAAGCCTGATCAAGATCTATGCTCACGGTGACTCCTTGTCATGGTGGCTCAATGCCGTTCGCCATGGGTGATGAGGGTAGGGTCGCCAAAAAAGGCCGAGAGCTGGCACAGCTCCAGCAGCTCCAGCACAACATTGCTGTGCCAGACCAGCGCGAGGGAGGAACCCTGCTGCAGTGCGGTTTTCTTGGCGGCCAGCAGCAATTGCAGCCCGGCGCTGTCTATCTCGGATACCGCGGCCAGATTCAGCTCCAGTTCGCGCCCCTGATG
This sequence comes from Aeromonas sp. EERV15, assembly GCF_900079845.1. Classification (NCBI taxonomy): domain Bacteria; kingdom Pseudomonadati; phylum Pseudomonadota; class Gammaproteobacteria; order Aeromonadales; family Aeromonadaceae; genus Aeromonas; species Aeromonas sp. EERV15. Next base: position 193,607 of record NZ_FKKY02000007.1, read on the forward strand.
CAGCAAGGGCGAGAGGGCATCTTTCAGCTCGCTGACCGTATAGATGGTGATCTCGTCCGGCATGGTCACCATCACCTTGTTGTCGAGTAGCTCACTCTGTAGTTGCATGATGCGCTCCGGATCAGGGCATGATGAGCTTGGCGACGGCGGCCAGCATCTGCTCGGGCTGGAAGGGTTTGACCACCCAGGCTTTGGCTCCTGCGGCTTGTCCTTCCTGCTTCTTGCTGTCTTGCGACTCGGTGGTCAGCATGATGACGGGGGTGAATTTGTAGCTGGCCAGCTTTTTGGCCTCTTTGACGAAGGTGATGCCATCCATGTTCGGCATGTTGACGTCACTGATGATCAGGTTGATCTTCTTGCCATCAAGCTTCTTGAGCGCATCTTTGCCGTCGTTCGCCTCCATTACTTCATAACCTGCTCCCTTGAGGGTCATGCCTACGACTTGGCGAATGGTAGCCGAGTCATCCACGATCAGGATCGTTTTGCCCATATCTCTCTCCTAGAAAAATGTGATGTCGGCGCTGCTTGGCTGCGCTTTGACAGAACGGGTGGTGCGACCATGGTGAATATTGCGTTGTTCGTCGGTGGCGTATGAGAGCTCCATCTCTGCCAGCCAGCGATTGGCATCGATCTGGATTGGCCCCCCTGCCTGGTTGTTCTGCTCGGAAGTAACCAGGTGGCTGGAGAGGCTCTCCATGTTTTGTCTGACGTGGCTGAGGATCTGGCTGACTCTGTCTTGAAATTGCAGCGAGACAATGACATTGGAGATTTCGAGGTGGATCTCCGTGCTCTCGTTTTGCAGCAGGGACGCCGATTCCGCCAGGCTATCGGTGGCATGACGAAAACGCGTCAGCACTTGCTCTATGGTCTGTTCCGAATTGAGCGCCGAGGCGTGATCCCGAGCCGCCGCATTTTCGGCAATCTGGAAAGCACGGCCGATAGCAGTGTTGATGGTATCGACCTTGTCGGTCATCTTCTGGGCGGTCTCGCTGGAGAGGCGCGAGAGGTTGCGAACCTCATCGGCGACCACGGCAAAGCCACGACCGGCTTCGCCAGCGCGAGCGGCTTCAATGGCGGCGTTGAGGGCCAGCAGGTTGGTCTGGGAGGCGATTTTGGCCACATCCATGGCCATGGTGTTGAGCTCTATGGTGTAGGTGGTCAGGCTCTTGATTTCGGCCAGCATGGCATCACGGTTTGCCTGGGCAGAGTGCAGAATGGCAACCACCTCATTGAGCTGTTGTTGGCTCTCGCTCAAGACCCCGGCCATGCCACGGGAATTGGCGTCCCCCAGCTCACCTGCTGCCAGATGGGAGGCATTGACCGCCTCTTCCAGCTTGCTGGCCAAGCCGCTGAAGCGTTGGGTCAGGTCAATCATTGCCGCTTCGGTCTGTTGGCGAGAGTTTTCAATCTGTTGTGACCAGATGGGCAGTGCTTTCTCGCACACCTGTTCGAGCCCGACGATGGAGCGGGCGAGGGTATTGGTTGTGACGGGCTCTTCCCGCTCGGTACTGTTTCGTTGCAAGTGTCGGTGGAAGTGGCTGGATGCCCAGAGGGCGGCTGCAATGGCAACCAGCACATTGATCAGCAGATAGAGAGGTGACAGCGCATCGGCGAGTTGCAACAACAGGCAGCTCAGCAGAGCAAGCCCTATGCAGCAAATCCAGCAAACCGGTTCCCAAAGCGGTGTGTTCACGCCACTTTTGTGTTGTGCCATACGTAGCTTATCCCTGTGCAAGTATCTGGTAAGAGGTCAAGGAGCGGGACTGCGAGAGTCATGGTGTCCCTTGAAGCTCTTTTCTTTATTTATAGTTGGCTCAGTAAGGTTAGCGGAAAAAAATAAATTGGCTGCAAATCGGATTTGTTTGTATCAGCGATAGCGGTATCGGGGGGAGCGAAGGGGATGACAGGGACTTGGTCAGAGAGCGGCGGGCAAGTGAGGAGAGAAGGAGCCTGAGAGTTCAGGCTCCTGATGAGGATCAGGCCTGATTGAGGTGGGCCTTCTTGCATCCTTCAACGGCGTGGGCAATCAGCTCCAGCGCGCTCTTGTCGCAGGGGGGGAGTTCGGCATCGCACTGGTTGATGGGGGTGACGCGATCACCCCATTTGATGATGGCTGCGCCCCAGGTCAGGCCTGCTCCGAAGGCTGCGGTCAGCAGATAGGAGTTCGGCTTGACACGGCCCTGCTCCAGCGCCTCGCACAGGGCGATAGGGACGGTGGCGGCGGAGGTGTTGCCGTAGTTTTCGATGTTGACCATCACCTTGTCCATGGGGGCATTCATCCGCTTGGCCAGGGTCTCAATGATGCGAACATTGGCCTGATGGGGCACGATGAGATCGATCTGCTCAGGGGTAATACCGGCCTGGGTGAGTGCGCTTGTGGTAGCCTCGCCCATCCCGCGCACCGCGCGCTTGAAAATCTCCTGGCCTTCAAAGTTGAAGGTAAATAGACCGTCGATATCGGCAAAACGCACCCGATCGGTACCAAAGTTCGGTACGTGCAGGATCTCTCGCGCTTCGCTGTCACAGCCGAGTTTGTTGGCAATCAGGCCACACTCCTGCTCGCTTGCCTCGATCACCACTGCCCCCGCGCCATCACCAAACAGCACGGCGGTATCGCGGCGGGTCCAATCCAGCAGGTAAGTCAGACGCTCGGCACCGATCACCAGCACCTTCTTCATCATGCCGCTTTGTACCAGGGATGTGCCGACCGACAGCGCGTAGACAAATCCGGTACAGGCGGCATTGAGGTCGAACACGGCGGCGTTGATGGCCCCCAGTTTCTGCTGTACCGCAGAGGCTGCGTTGGGCGCGAGGGTATCCGGGGTTGCTGTCGCCAGTATGATGCAGTCGATATCGGTGGCCTCAAGTCCGGCACAGGCCAAAGCCCGGCGACTGGCCAGGGTGGCGAGATCCGAGGTGCTGACGTGGGAGATCCGGCGGGCCTTGATGCCGGTACGCGGATAGATCCACTCGTCTGACGTATCCATGATGGTGCTGAGGTCATCGTTGGTCAGCACGGAGGGAGGCAGGCATTTGCCCCAGCCGGTGATATTGGCGTATTTCATCTTGTTACCGCTTCTCAAAGTGGATCGCCCGCGGGCGGAAAATCGTGCAATTATGCCGTACGAGACAACCACTGTCATCTTGTGGTCATGGCTATGCGCAGGGCGAGCGGTAGCGCCATCTGGCCAGAAAGGGCTGCAAGGTGCTGAACATGGTAGGAAATTTTGCTTAAAACGCGGGACCCGCCTGCCCTAAGATAGGCGTTTCTCCACCGATGAGGGTATCCCTTGCTCAGAGCCAATCTCAACTTGCTGCCCACCCTCAAGGTACTGCTGGAAACTCGCAATATCAGCCGCGCCGCCGAGCTGTTGCACCTGAGCCAGCCCTCCATCAGCAAGCAGCTTGCCCAACTGCGCAGCGAGTTTGGCGACGAGTTGCTGGTGCGGGAGGGGCAACGCTGGCTGCTGACGCCACGGGCCGAACTGCTGGCCGCCCAGCTGGCGGATTCTCTCGGGGCGCTGGAGCGGCTCTACGAGGCGCCCGAGTTTGACCCGAGCCGCTGCGAACGGGTGTTTCGGCTCGCCTCCTCTGATTATGTGGCCCAGCATATCCTGCCCGATATCTGCGCCGCGCTCGCCAAAGAGGCGCCGTTGGCGGCGCTGGAGTACAGCCTGTGGGACAAGCGTCAGCTGCTGCAGTTGTGGCAGTCGGATCTGGATCTGGTCTCTACCATTACCGAGCTGGTGCCGGACCAGATCCGTGGTCTGCATCAGGGGGAAGATCGGCTGGCTGTGCTGATGGGACGTCACCACCCGCTGGCGGGCAAGGCGTTGAGTCTCGATGACTATCTCGCCTGGCCTCACTTGCAGGTGAGTGGCGGTGGCGACAAGGACAGCCCGGTGGAACAGGTGTTGGCGCCACAGGGACTGAGTCGGCGCTGGTTTGCCAAGGTTCCCTTCTTTCAGGCGGCGGTGGAGGTGTTGCTGCGCACCGATTGCCTGATGACCACCCCGGCCCATATCGCCTGGCAGCTCTCTTGCGGCCATGGGCTCACCTTTGTCGATCTACCGTTTGCTACCCGCGATCAGCAGTATCATCTGCTGTGGCATCAGCGCCACCATCAGGATCCGGCTCACCGCTGGTTTCGTGAGTTGGCCTACCCCTTCCTGCGGGATCACTTGCAGCGCACCGTCGGCGAGAGTCGCAAGCAGCTCGATCACACAGGTTAGCCCCAGTCAGTTGTGTGGCACTATAGCCATTAGCTATGGAATCTATTCATAACTTTCACTACTGGCATAATGGTTCAACCCGTACCCTGAGTGCAGGTCATCATATCGAGCACAAAAGAGGGAAAGCATGGAACTGACGAGTTGGCTGGCACTGGCCGCAATCTGCGTGATGGGTGCCATCAGCCCGGGGCCGAGTCTGGCGCTAATCATCCGCAACACGGTGCAGGGCGGGCAGGGGCATGGCGTCGCCACTGCGCTCGGTCACGGCCTCGGGGTTGGTATCTATGCGCTGGTCACCGCGCTCGGCCTCTCCATTTTGATCACCCAGACCCCGATCCTGTTTGACGTGATTCGCTATGGCGGCGCCGCATTTCTTGCCTGGCTCGGGGTGAAAGCCCTGCTGGCCAAACCAGCCAGTAGTGAAGCGAATGAAGAGGTACACCAGCTGCGCGGTCGGCAGGGGGCCTTTGAAGGCTTTATGGTGGCCTTCCTCAATCCCCAGCTGGCAGTGTTCTTTATCGCCCTGTTCAGCCAGTTTGTGCGGGCCGATACCGGCTGGAGTGAGGGGGGCATCATGATGCTTACCGCTGGCGGGATCGATGCCGTCTGGTACGTGCTGGTGGCGCTGGTGCTCTCTCGTGGCCCCGTACTGGCGTGGCTTAAAGCCAAATCCTTCGTGATCGACAAGGTGAGCGGCCTGGTGCTGCTTGGGTTGGCCTTGAAGGTGGTGCTTTAGTCCTCTTGTGGACGATTTGCTGCTGGCACTCAAGGTGGTCATCTAATCCTGTATTTTGCGGATACCTTAAGCAGGATCAAGGCAGGCGGGTGGTGAATGGGCTAGAGTAGCGGCCATTTGCTGTCCGCCCTGATCCCGAGACCATGCACCAGAACAAGCACCCTTTAAGCCACAACAACCGGTTGGAGCTGCTGGCTCCGGCCAAGAACCTCGCCTACGGCATCGAAGCCATCAACCATGGCGCCGATGCCGTCTACATGGGCGGCCCTGCCTTTGGTGCTCGCAGTGCGGCGGGCAACTCCCTCGAAGATATCGAAGCGCTGGCGCGTCACGCCCACCGTTTCGGTGCCCAGGTCTTTGTTGCCTTCAATACCTTGCTGCACGATCACGAGCTGGAGCAGGCCCAGCGCCTGACCCACCAAATTTACGAAGCCGGTGCCGATGCGCTTATCGTGCAGGATATGGGACTGCTGGCGCTGGATTTGCCTCCCATCGCGCTTCATGCCAGTACCCAGACCGACAACCGCACGCCGGAGAAGGTGAAGTTTCTGCAGGATGTGGGCTTCTCTCAGGTGGTGCTGGCGCGCGAGCTGTCCCTTGCGCAGATCCGCGAGATCAGCGCGGCCACCAATGTGCAGCTGGAGTTTTTTATCCACGGCGCGCTCTGCGTCTCCTACAGCGGCCAGTGCAACATCAGCCACGCCCGTACCGGCCGCAGCGCCAACCGCGGTGAATGTGCCCAGCTTTGCCGTCTGCCCTGCTCGCTGCAAAAGCCGGATGGTGAAGTGCTGGTGGCCGACAGCCACCTGTTGTCACTCAAGGATATGGATCAGACCGACAATCTGGAGGCGCTGATCGCCGCAGGCATTCGCTCGTTCAAGATTGAAGGGCGCCTCAAGGGGCTCGACTACGTCAAGAACGTCACCGCCTGGTATCGCAAGAAGCTTGACGCCATTCTCGACAGTCGCAGCGATCTGGTGGCCGCTTCGGCGGGTCGTTGCAGCTACAGCTTTGAGCCGGATCCGAAAAAGAGCTTCAATCGTGGCTCTACCGACTACTTCCTCAATGGCCGCCAGCAGGGGATCGACTCCACCAAGAGCCCGAAATATGTGGGTGAGCCGCTGGGTCGCGTTACCAAGGTGACCAAGGATGGCATCGAGATCGACGGCAAGCAGGTGACCCTCAACAACGGCGACGGTCTGGGCTTCTTCAAGCCGAACAACGAGCTGGTGGGGATGCGCCTCAACAAGGTCGAAGGTAAGCAGTTACTCCTGTCAGAATCCATGTCGGGGCTGAAAGTAGGCACCGAGCTCTACCGTAACCATGATCAGGCGTTCAGCAAGATGCTGGAGAAGGCCAGTGCGGATCGTCGCATCCGGGTCGATATGGAGCTCTCTGAGTGTGATGAGGGCCTGTGCCTTACCCTCACCGATGAGCAGGGCATCAGCGCTGCGGTGACCCTGCCTTGTGACAAACAGCCTGCCGACAACCCGGAGCGGGCGCTGCAACAGGCGCGTGACCAGCTCGGCAAGCTCGGCAATACCCTGTTTATGGCGCGCAAGATTGAGTTGGCATTCACTCACCCGCTATTTATCGCCACATCACAGCTCAACGGTTTGCGCCGGGATGGCATCGCTGCGCTGGAGGCCGCACGGGTGGCCAGTTATCAGCGCCCCGATCGACGCATCGCCCTGCGGGATATCAGCTATCCCCAGCACCGTCTCTCCTACCTTGGCAATGTGCTTAACAGCGCGGCCGAGCAGTTCTTCCGCGAACACGGGGTGGAGCGTATTGCTCCCGCCTATGAGGCGAACAAAGAGGAAGGGGAAGTGGTGCTGATGATCACCAAGCACTGCATTCGTTACAGCCAGAACCTCTGCCCGAAAGAGGTGCCCGGTCTCAAGGCCGAGCCGCTGGAGCTCAAGATGGGTAAGGACACCTTCCGCCTGCGTTTTGACTGCAACCGCTGCGAAATGCATGTGATGGGGAGTTTGAAGCGCTAAATAACTGATCCTAATAGTGCTACACCTTCGCTGTGCCATAGCCATTCCCGGGGAAAGGAGACACGGTATCCATGAAGTGTTTCACTCGAGCCAGCAGGTTGGCCATCCCTCTGCATTGATGAT